>CAXTOB010000160.1:0-322 GCA_964245505.1 uncultured Acetobacteraceae bacterium
ATTCGCTTGCGGTGCGCCGTCTTAAACACGTAGTGCGTCGGCAGCAGGTCCAGCTCGACATGCTGCGCCTGCCCCGGCACCAGCGGCGCCGGGTCGGACAGCGACGCCGCGTGCGGCACATTCAGGTAACCCTGGATCACCTGCGTGGAGGTGCCGTCCGGCGCCACATCGTTCAGGCTGAACACCATGTCGCCGTCGCTGGTGCTGGACGACGCCCACAGCGACACGTGCGGATAGCCCGTCACCTCCGTCGCGACCGGCAGCGGCGCCGAGGTCCAGGTCAGTACGTGGCGCTCCACTTCGCGCTGGTCACCGTTCGGCC
>CAXTOB010000160.1:332-12124 GCA_964245505.1 uncultured Acetobacteraceae bacterium
GTGCAGGTCGGCGGCGCTGCGGCCCGCCGTGGCGCTGAGCAGCACCGGCAGGGCAGGTCCGGCGCCGGGCACGTAGGGCAGCGTTGCCGGCGGCCCGGCGGCAGCCTGCGCCGTCAGCGATCCGTCGTTCAGGCTGCCAGCGGTGCCGCTGTGCCCGGCCTGCAGGAACAGCGTGGCGGTGCGCGCGTCGGGGATCGGCCAGTCCGCCTCATACCGCCAGCGGTCCACTCCCTTCACGTACAGGATCACCTTTGGTGCCCGGTCCACACCGTTGTCCATGTCCTTCAGCCAGTGGTCCAGCCACTGCACCTGCAGCTCCTGCAGGAAGTCGATCTGCCAGCCATGCGCATGCGGCGCGAACAGCAGGCGCTTGCGAGGCGAGCCGAAGGCCGCATAGGCCCGCAGGTTGGCAGGCGTGATGTAGTCGTCCAACCCGCCGGAAATGAACGCCGCCACGCCGCGTCCGGCGATCGCCTGCACGTCGGCGTCCTGGGTCGTCCGCTCCCGCCACCAGCCGTCCAGGTTGCGGTGCTGGATGGCGGTGGCGTACTCGGCCTCCGCCCCAGGCGAGAGCTTGCGCGCTTCACGGCCGGGGCCGGGCATCATGCCTCCGGGATACCAGAGCAGCCCATAGCAGTCGCCGCACGCCACCTGCGGCACGATGGCCTGCAAGTGCGGCGGCGCTTCCTTGGCGGTCAGCCACTGCGAGATGCCCAGCAGCGACGGCCCGATCATGCCGACCCGGCCGTTGCACCAGCTTTGCTTCGCCATCCACTCGACCGTGTCGTAGCCGTCTTGGCCGAACTGGTTGTAGAGCGTCGCCGCGCCGCCGGACTTGCCGGAACCGCGCAGGCTGAGGTGCAGCACTGCGTAGCCGCGGGAGGCAACGTTCATCAGCACCGGGTCGGTTTCCGCGCCGGTGTTGGACGAGCGGCCATAGCCGTCCGACATCAGCACGCAAGGCGTCGGCGGCGCACCGGCCGCAAGGGTCGGCAGGAACACCCTGGCGTCCAGCTTGGTGCCGTCGCGGGCGGTGATAGTCACGCCGTCCTGCACCTGCACGGGAAAGCGGAGCATCGGGTTGTCCACCCGGGCGCGCTCGGGCAGCCATTGCCGCCCCTCGGTCCCCGCGCCCATCTGGTAAGGTTGGGCGTGCAGCGCCGGCATGGAGCAGGTAAACAGAAGCAGTGCAGCGCAACCAGTGCCACGGTTCATCATCTGGCCCCTCCCTGGAGCTAGCCTGCCAGCCAGGCTGCACCGGCGCAACTCCGGGCCTGGGCGCGGAAGCTAATTACCCTAGTGTTCCGTAGATTCTTACTCTCGCATTTTGATGGGGTAGCCCAAACTCGTTTTGCAATCTGGTTCCATCCAGCCTGGTAGTTGCAGATCCCGGGGGTTGGCGACGGCCGAGGCGCTCGTTGTTGCCCGTCTTGCCTCGCGGCTGGCGCGACAGCTTCGGCCGTCCTGACCAACACTGATCCCCGTCGCTGGATTGAACCCGGTCCTTCTCAAATTCTCCAAAGGCCATAAGTCATTAAGCCTGGCTTTTCACCGCAAAACATTACTGGCGGTAACCGCAGGATTCAGCTTTTATTCAGCCTTCGCCCCTACACGCTGGTGCAGCATGCACTGATGCAGGCTTAAAGGTGTGCCGCCGGTGCGGGATAAAGGGGGCGGCCCTATGACTTCCGACGAGATAACAGCTTCCGAGGTACTCCACCGCAGCAGACGCACGATTGTCAGCCGCGTGCGGGACGTGCCGAGCGGTACCACGGTCATCCGCAAGGAACTGCTCGGGCCTGACGCCCTTTCGCGGCAGCGTTATGAAGCGCGCATGCTGGGGCACCTCGCCGGCCTTCCTGGTGTCTCGCACCTGCTGTCCAGTGGTCCCGGCGCAGTGTTGGTGTTCCGCGACGATGGCAGGAAGCCGCTTACCACGTCCACCCCGATGGCCCCACCGGCGCTCATTGACTTGGCGCGGCATGTTGCGCGCAGCCTTGCCGGCGTACACGGGCGCGGCGTGCTCCATCTCGACCTCACGCCTGCCAACATCCTGCATGGCGGAGCTGACCTGGCGCCGGAGCTGACCGACTTCAGTCTCGCCGTGCTGGCGGCTGAAGAGGTGCTTCAATCCAACCATGCTGGCCACCTCGCCGGCACGTTGGCCTATATCGCGCCTGAACTCACCGGACGGACGGCACAGGCGGTTGACCAGCGAACCGACCTGTATGAACTCGGCGCCACGCTCTACGAACTTGCTACCGGTGCGCCGCCGTTCGGACGCGGCGACACGCTCGCGCTCATCCACGACCACCTGGCGACCGTGCCGGTGCCGCCGTCACAGCGGGCGGCAGAACTGCCGCCGCTGCTGTCGGATATCATCATGCGGCTGCTGGAAAAGGAGCCCAGTCGGCGCTACCAGAGTGCCGAGGGGTTGGCGGACGATCTCGACCATCTGCATGACCTGCTGATCGGTGGCCAGCCCGCGACATTTCCGTTGGGCGCCACCGACTTCCCAGCCTACATCGCGCCACCTTCTCGCCCGACCGGCCGCGATCGTGAAATCGGCGAGTTGCATGCGGCGTTTGCCGACTCCATGGCGGGGCGATGCCCCGGCGTTCTCATCCAGGGCGCCGCCGGCGTCGGCAAGACGGCGCTGATCGAGCAGTTGCGCGCCCCGGTGCTGGCGCAGGGCGGCTTGTTTGTTGGCGGCAGCTATGACCCGCACCAGGGTGAAGGTGCTTCGAGCGCATTGATGCAGGTGATGCGGGGCATCGTTGCGCTTTTACTTGCCGAGCCGAAGGCGGAGCTGTCTGCCTTGCAGGCGAAGCTGCATGCCTGCCTCGGCGTGCAGGCCAGGGCGCTGGCTTCGGTCATTCCGGAAACGGCCGCGCTGCTGGGTTGCAGTGGGCTGCCGGGTGCTGTCCCCGAGGGGACGGTAGGCAAGGCCGGTCTGGCCTTCCTGCATGCGATCGCCTCGCCGTCCCGGCCGTTGGTGATCGTGCTCGACGACTTGCAATGGGCGCCCCCGGCTTCGCTGAGGCTCATCAGCGGTCTGCTTGCCGGTGACGGGCACCCGGGTCTGATGGTCGTGGCTGCGTTTCGTGATGTCGAGGCCGCCCATCCACTCGCCGGCGCCTTGAGCCAGTGGGAAGCGGCGGGGATGGCGCCACGACGCCTGCGGTTGGAAAACCTGCCTTCGGACCGGCTGTGTGAACTGCTAGGCGAAATGTTGCGCTTATCGCCCGACGCGGCTCGCCCGCTTGCTGACGCAATTGGCGCACGCACCGGCGGCAATCCGTTCGATGCAGTCGAACTGCTCAACGGCCTGCGTCGCGACGGGACGCTGCGTCGCCGCGCTGGGGAGTGGCACTGGGACAGCGCCGAAATCCACCGGCACGTCGGCCTCGGCGACGTGACGAGTCTTCTGCAGGGCCGCATCAAGGCACTTCCGGCAGCGACGCAGAACATGCTGGCGAACATGGCCTGCCTTGGCAGCGAACCAGCGCTGGACGTGCTTGCCGCTGCCAGCAACTCGATAGTTGCTGACGTCGAGAAGCTTCTCACGCCAGGCCTGGACGCCGGGCTGCTGGTGTCGGCGCCAAAACCGGCGAACGCCCGAGCCGAGGTGCGTTTCAGCAACCACCGTGTGCTTGAGCTTGCCTACCACGGCATGGATCCATGCGCCCGGCAAGCACGTCATCTCGCCCTGGCGCGCCGGCTCGCCCCGTTTCCCGCCTATCGCGCGGAGGCGGCTGGGCAATACCTCGCCGCGGCACCGTTGATTCCGGCATCAAACGAAGCGAAGCGTGCTGCAGAGCTGTTTGAGTCCGCGGCAGCGGTCTCGACCCGGATTTTGCGGCATGACATTGCGGAGCGCTACCATGATGCTGCCATCGGCCTGCTTGAGACGCTGCCAGCCGCCGACCTAGGTGCACTGGTCCGCCTGCGAACTGCACGGCTGAACGCGCTGTATTGCTTGGGGCGCTATGACGACGCCGATCTCCTGTTCGCGCGGATCGGCTGTCCCGATGGTGATCCTCTTCCCCTGGCTGAGGCGAGCTGCGTGCAGGTCCTCAGCCTTTGCAACCGTGGCCGTCACCGGGAGGCGGTGCACACCGGGCTTGCGATGCTGGCGCATCTAGGGATCCACCATCCGGCTGAAGCTCTGGCAGAAGCGGTCGCACAAGGCTTGGATGAACTGCGCGGCTGGATCGCCGGCGAGGCCGCAGCGGTCAACGCGCAGCAGAGGGAAACGAACGATCCTCTGGTTCGCGCCGCGGCACGGCTGATCAATCGCATGCTGCCGACGGCACAGTTGCTCGACCCATTAACTGGCGGGTGGCTTGCCGTGGAAAGCCAGCGTCTGTGGGCACGGCACGGCGTATGCCCGGAACTGATCGCAAACCTCGCACGCAGTTCGGCGTCGCCAATCGTATTAGCCGGCGACTACCGGACCGCCTACGGGATGGGGCAGTACGCCGTTGCCCTGGGTGCCTCCCTCGGCTGTGAGCCTGAAACCTCCTTGGCGCGGCAGAACTTTGCCACCTTCGCCCTGCATTGGTCTGAGCGGCTGGAGAATACGATTGCTCAGTGTGCCGCCGCTCACTCCGGCCTGAACCAGGCGGGCGAGGTTCAGGCGGTGTTCATCAACCATGTCACCGCGCTGGCGGCCCAATTCGATTGCTCGCAGACACTCGAAGGCTTCAGCATCGAACTCACCGCCGCACAGGATTTTGCAGTACGAACCGGCAACACTCAGGGCTTTGAAAGCCTGCATACCCACCACCTGCTGCTGCAGGTCCTCATTGGCGCGGTTCCAGCGGCGGCGATGCTGGATGCAGTGCCGGACCAGAAGGGCGTGGTTAGACCCTTGAGCCTGTTCGGCTCGCATTGCAGCCGCGCCTTGGCTGCCCTGCTATTCGACGACCCTCCGCAGCTTGCCCGTACCAGCGCCGCGTTGATGCCGTTGCTCTCCCATGTCGGCGGCGCCTACCGATGCATGATTGCCCGCCTGGCACGCGCGGTATCGTTGGCGCAGGACGCCCGCGTAGCCCACCATGAGCAGGGCGGCATGCTGCCCGCCGAGTTCCACGCGTTGCGCGACTGGTTCGCCGAGCGCGCTGCGGACGCGCCCGTCAATTTTAGGCATCTGCTGCACTTCATTGACGCGGAGGCGGCTTGGACGACGGGAGCGGCGCCGGCCGCGGTCCGGGCCTTCGACATGGCGCTGCAGTGCTGCAGTGCACAGACACGCCCCTGGCACCACGCGCTGATTGCTGAGCGCGCAGGACTGTTTCATTTGGCTAACGGTCTCGATTACGCCGGCCGTGCGTTGCTGCGCGACGCCAGGGAACGCTACGCCGCCTGGGGCGCCACGGCCGTGGTGAGTAGGCTGACGGCAGCGCATGGCTTCCTTGATGTCCACGGCGACGGACACGTAGCAGGCGGAGAAAGTCAGAGTGTCAGCATAGAGACTGGGGCGATTGATCTGCTTGCCGTCCTGCGCGCGTCGCAGGCGCTAAGCTCACAAACCAGTATCGGCGGCCTGCATGGGTGCGCCATTGAAACCCTGGCTGCCATGACCGGAGCCACCTCGGTTCGACTGGTGATCTGGGACGATGAGCGGCTCGCCTGGTGTCTGCTCCCCATTGGAGACGGGGCGGCCGAACCGATCGAGAGTACCGCGGCATGCAATGCCGTCCCGCTCTCGGTTTTCCGGATCGTCGAGCGCACGCGCGCTCCGCTCGTGGTTGATGATGCCAAGCTGGACGACCGCTTCGCCCGAGATGTCTATTTCTCCGGCATGGACCGCTGCTCCCTGCTCGCGCTGCCTGTGCTCAGCCAGGGGGCGTCCCGTGCGGTGCTCATTCTGGAGAACCGCCTCAGTCGCGGGATATTTTCCTATTCTCGGCTCAACGTGGTCACGTTGGTGGCAAACCAGTTGGCGGTATCGCTCGACAATGCCCGGGTTTACGAGTCCCTCGAACGGCGGGTCGCGGACCGCACCGAGGCGCTCGCCGTCGCCAACCAGAAGCTGGAACAACTCAGCACCAGCGACGGCCTGACTGGTCTCGCCAACCGCCGGCACTTCGACTTCGTGCTGCACCGCGAGTGGCTGCGCGCCTTCCGTGCCAAGGCCAGCCTTGGGTTGGTACTTATCGATATCGATCATTTCAAGGCCTACAACGACCACTACGGCCACGTTGGCGGCGACCGTTGCCTCCGCGCCGTCGCTCTCGCCCTTCAGGGCAGCGTGCGCCAGGACGTTGACCTGGCTGCGCGATACGGCGGCGAGGAGTTCGCCCTCATTTTGCCGGGCGCGGATCTCGCGCTGGCGACGACTTTGGCGGCCCGAGCGCGCGCCGCGGTGCTGTCGCTGCTTGAGCCGCACGCCGGCTCATCGTTCGCGTTCGTCACAGTCAGCGTTGGCGTCGCGGCAACGATGCCGGTCAACGACAGCGGGCACGAACGCCTGATTGAAACCGCCGACGCTGCACTTTACCGCGCCAAGCGGCAGGGCCGTAATCGGGTTTATAACTGAGTCGCGCCGGTGCTCCCCGGGGCGTGCCGTCACCTCGGCAGAAGCTGAAAGACTGGAGAAGGAGATGACGGCTTTACGCCGGACGTGGCGGTGGACTCGGCGCTGCATGCACCGAAAGCCGGTCGAGGAGCGCTCGCTGACTCGATTTGAGCTGAACGCGCAATTGGCGAAGCAGCGTGCCGAGATCAACCTGCTGACGGTCGCGCTCAACCACGTCGGACGCGGCGTCGGCATGGTTGACGGTTCCGGCCGCGTCGTCCTGGTGAACGAGCAGGCGGTGAATATGCTTGGCGTACCTGCGGAGTTCCTCGCCACCAAGCCGCTGTTCTCGGACGTGGCTGCAATGCAGTGGCAGACCGACGAATTCAAGGATGTGAGCGAAGAGTTAAAGGCCCGGTTCCGCTATATGAAGGTGGCGAACCGGTCGGAATGCTACCGGCGTCAGCGACCGGACGGACGCTGGATCGAGGTCGAGAGCGTCCCGCTGCCGGATGGCGGCACGGTTCGCACGCATACCGACATCACCGACCGCTATGAGGCGGAGCAGAAGATTGAGCAACTCGCCCGGAGCGATTTCTTGACCGGGCTGGCGAACCGCTCGTGCTTCCAGGAAGCCCTTGACGCGGCGTTGCAGGCCCGACAAGGCACGGCCTTGCTGCTGATCGATCTCGACCGGTTTAAACACGTCAACGACACCTATGGCCATCTGTCAGGCGACCTGATGCTGCAGGAATGGGCGTCTCGCCTGACGAAGTGTGTTCGGACAGGGGACTTTGTCGCTCGACTCGGCGGCGACGAGTTCGCCGTCGTGCTGGCGCCGGTAGTTGACCCGGCCGAAGCGGAGCAGATGGCGGGTCGCCTCATGGAGGAGGCGCAGCGGCCGTTCCAGCTCTCCGACCGGGCAATCGATGCCGGGATCAGCATCGGCGTCGCCCTCGTGCCGCCGGGCGAGGATCCGGACGGCATGGTGGTCGGTCGCAGTGATCTGATGCAGCAGGCCGATCTCGCCCTTTACGAGGCAAAAGAGGCCGGGCGGAACACCTGGCGCCTGTTCGATCCGGCGCTGCAGCAACGTTATCTCGCCGACCATACCCTCCTCGACGAGGTGCGCACGGCGGTCGCGGAGGAGCAGTTCGAAATCTATTACCAACCGGTCATCGATATGCAGTCCGGCCGGGTCAGCGCGTTCGAGGCGCTGCTGCGGTGGCGCCATCCGACGCGAGGATTGCTGGCGGCCGGGGAGTTCATACCGGCGGCGGAGACGTCCGGGCTCATCGTTCCGCTCGGCGCCTGGGTGCTGCGCCGTGGCTGCCGCGACGCGGCAGGATGGCCGGCTCATGTCCGCCTTCTCGTCAACATATCGCCAAAGCAGCTCGGCAGCGGCGGCCTGATTGAGACTGTTCGCGACGCATTGGGCGCCGTGGACTTGCCGGCGGCACGGCTTGAACTGGAGATGACGGAGACGGCGCTGCTTCAAGCGTCGGAAGCGATCAGTTCGGCCTTGAGCGGCCTACGCCAGCTTGGCGTCAAGCTGGCCTTGGACGATTTCGGCACGGGCTACTCGTCACTGTCGCATATCCGCCTGTTCCCGTTTGACACGGTGAAGATCGATCGGTCCTTTGTCAGCGACGCGGTGCATCGGCAGGATTGCGCGGCGATCGTCCGCGCCGTATCGACGCTGGCGCATGAACTCGGCATGACAACGATCGCCGAAGGCGTCGAGACCCAAGAGCAACTCGCCTGGCTGCACACGATCGGCTGCGATGAGGTGCAGGGTTACCTGTTCGAGCGGCCGCGGCCATCGCACGATGTCCCGGAGATGCTCAGGAAAGCCAATGAAGCCTCTGGAGCCGGTTTGATGGGGTCCCGATTGTAAACGGATTCCGACTTTGGCCATATTAACGGCCCATAAGATCAGGCGCATATCGGACCGTGCGTCTGAGCAGTGCGGCGCGCTGTCATAGGAGCCCGTGTGGAACTTCTAAGCTCCGCAACCGTGGCAAAGCCCCAAACGGGCCGGGTATTTTTCTGCCAAAGGTGTATTCTACAGAAAGCATTTTCGCATAAGAGTTTGCCATTTTACCAGCGTTGCAATACCAACAGCCGAAAGCTCTTATCGCTGACAAGGGAGGATCATTGCGAGCCGGCTTCGGCGTGGCAGTCCAAGGCTGCACGCCCAGGTTTTGCCGTTGGGAGCTGCCGCGCCGAAGCCGGTTCGCAATGACAGGAATCAGTTGGGATCGGCAGGTCAGAACTTCCGGAGTTTAATATAAGCCACAGCTACAGCATGTCTTTAGCCCAAAATGGAACAGACCCTCTCAGATTAAGCGCCTGCAAAGACATAATAGAATTGGTTTGCGGTTGGGAGTCTGGTCAGGGGATTGATGCTGTAGTCTGATGTGATGGTTGATCCTGCCTTGATCCGCGCCCGGTTCGCGTTTTTGTCGCCGCACCTGGACGAGCGCGGCCGGCGGTTGCTTGCGGCGTCGGAGGCGCAGGCCGCGGGCCACGGCGGCATTGTTGCAGTATCGCGTGCGACCGGCCTGGCGCCGAGCACCATCGGCCGCGGCGTGCGGGAGTTGGCTGAGGGCACCTTGCTGCCAGCCGGCTGGGTGCGTCGTGCTGGGGGTGGGCGCAAGACGCTGGCGGCAGCGGACCCGGGCCTGCTGGGTGCCCTGCTGGCGCTGGTGTCGCCCACCGAGCGTGGCGACCCGATGTCGCCGCTGCGCTGGACCTGCAAGAGCCTGCGCCGACTGGCCGACGAGTTGGCAGCCCAAGGCCACCCGGTCAGCCACACGGTGGTGGGCGCGCTGCTGCGGGCTGAGGGGTTCAGCCTGCAAGCCAACCAGAAGACCCTGGAGGGCAGCAGCCACCCCGACTGCGACGCGCAGTTCGCCCACATCGCACAGGACGTGTCGGCGGCGCTGTCCGAGGGCCAGCCGGTGATCTCGGTCGATACCAAGAAGAAAGAACTGGTCGGCTCGTTCAAGAACCCCGGCCGCGAGTGGCACCCGCAGGGCACGCCGGAGCAGGTGCGGGTGCATGACTTCCTGGTCCAGGAGCTTGGGCGTGCCGTGCCATACGGCGTCTACGACCTGGCCGCCAACACCGGCTGGGTCAGCGTCGGCATGGATGGGGACACCGCCGCCTTTGCGGTCCAGACGATCCGCCGCTGGTGGCAGGAAGCAGGTCGCGCCCGCTACCCCGACGCGCGACGGCTGGTCATCACCGCCGACGGGGGAGGCAGCAACGGCTCGCGCGTGCGGCTGTGGAAGCGCGAGCTGCAGTGCCTGGCCAGTGAGCTGGGCATCGAGATCACCCGTCCACCATCTGCCGCCTGGCACCAGCAAGTGGAACAGGATCGAGCACCGCCTGTTCTCGTTCATCAGCCAGAACTGGCGGGCCAAGCCCCTGGTCAGCTACCGCGTCATCGTGGACCTGATCAGCGCGACGACCACCAAGACCGGCCTCTCGGTCCGCTGCGAACTGGACACCCGCGCCTACCCGCGCGGCATCAGCGTTTCCGACCAGGACATGGCAGCCCTCACATCACCCGCGACCCGTTCCACGGCGAATGGAACTACACCATCCAGCCACATAAACCAAAAACAATGCTGTTATTTTATGACAGACCCTAAGAGTTTTTCCAGGTTATTGCGGTCTTTTATAAGTTTTTGCTCACGCCATAGACATTCCATGGAAACCGTTCGATAGCGTCTCCAGGTTCAATTACTTCTCCACGCAATGACGCTTCGTCCGCGTTTGTCCCTGCCTACAGCCGCACCAGGCCCGGCATCCAGCCCATCGCAGAATTAAGCATCAGCCAGGCTCATCAGACCAAAACAGCTATACATGCTGCACCACGTTTCTGATATCCCCATCCAGCCCCGCATCATCTCGCGCCGGGTCCGCATTCCGTTCGCCTTCTGGATCATGCCGCTCGACGCTGCCCCTTGCGGCGCATCACAAGCAGTTCCGCAAGGATCGACAGTGCGATTTCCTCGGGCGTGATCGCGCCGAGGTCGAGCCCGGCCGGTCCCTTCAGCCGTGCGAGCGCGTCCGCCGGCACGCCGTCCGCCAAAAGCGCCGCCTGCAAGGCCGCAAGCTTGCGGCGGCTGCCGACGAAGGCGACGAACTCGGCCTGCCAGGAGAGCGCGGCCTTCAGCGCCGCCTCGTCCCCACGGCCCTGGGTCGAAACGATGACGAAGCGCGCCGCATCCGCCGGCACCGGCACAGCGTCGAGCGCCAGGAAGGTGTCCGCCGGTCCGAACGCCGCCCGGTCCTCCGGACGGCCGCAGGCGGCCACACGGTAACCGAAGCGCGGCGCCAGCTCGGCCAGCGCGACCGCGACCGGGCTTCCGCCCACGATCAGCAGCGCCGGGCGGGGCAGCATCGGCTCGATGAAGATGTCCATCGTGCCCCGGCTCGGGCAGTGGTTCCCGGCGAACCGCACGCCGTCGCGCTCGTCGCCCGGGCGGATGCCGAGTTCACCTAGCAGGTCCTTCGGCACAATGGAGACCAGCCGCGGCTGTCCGTCCTGCAACGCCTCCCGCGCTGCCTTCAGAACCGCACCGCGGGCGCAGCCGCCGCCGATCCAGCCGTCCGAGATGCTGCCGTCCGGCCGGATCACCGCCTTCGCCCCGGCCTTCGCCGCCGTCACCGACACCGTGCGCACGACGGTCGCGAGGCAGAACGCATCGCCGCGCGATTTAAGGCCGGCGACGACGTCGAGCAGGTCGGGCGGCATGGTCATGGCGTATCCTTCATAGCCGTGACAAATAGGGTTCAAGCGCCGTCAGGCTCTCGATGCTGTGGGCCGGCGCGAACAGGTCCAGGAACGGCAGCGCCGCCTGCATGCCGCGCGCCTCGGGCGTATAGCCGTCCCAGCCGATCAGCGGGTTCAGCCAGGCGATCCGCCGGCAGCGCCGCCGCAGCGCCGCCATCTCGGAGGCCAACGCCTCGGGGGCGCCGGTGTCGTAGCCGTCGGACATGATGATGACGCAGGTGCGGCTGTGGATCACCCGCGCCGCATGCCAGCGGTTGAAGGTCGCGAGGCTGTCGCTGATGCGCGTCCCGCCGCCGACGCCCTCGGCCATCAGGCCCAGCCGGTCGAGCGCGCGGCCGGCGTCCTTCTCCTTCATGGCGTCGGAGACGTGGACGAGGCGGGTGTGGAACAGGAACGCCTCGGCTTCGCGGAAATGGTCCAGCAGACCGTGCGCGAAGCGGACGAACAGCGACGTGTAGAGGC
>CAXTOB010000161.1:0-12102 GCA_964245505.1 uncultured Acetobacteraceae bacterium
CGAATATCGCGGCTGAGCGGCTCAGGTCTTTTTCGCGCCCAGAACAAGGTTCAGGCCTATGCAACACGCTGCGATACGACGCTTCTTCAAGCTTGCGAGCACCAGCACGCTAACAGCCGGGTCGATGCGATCGGCGGTGAATGCCAAAGCCTCGGACAGTTTGCATCCCGCCTAGGCCAACGTCGGCCGATGACTGCGCGGCTGGGGGTCGCCCAGTTCAGCCTCACGCAAAGAGGTTGCACCCTCCAATCGTGGATATTTCCGGGCACCATCGGCCGTGTGCAGGCTTACATAATAGCCACAGCCCACGTGTTGCTGCCGGTTGAATCGGTGGTCTGATGTAATCGTCCGTGATCTCCTGGGACGACGCCAACGCCAGCCGTTTGGCCATTGCCTACAAGGCCGTTCCGGCAACGCCGATCCAGGACGGGCTGGCGGACCTGCCGCCGGCACCCCCGGCCCTGATCGTCGATGTCGGGGCCGGCATAGGGCGCGACGCGGGCGGCTCGGTGCTCGACGGAGGGCATCACCTCGCGCTTGGCTGTTCCTTAATTCGCCAGTTTGTCAGTGATCATCACACGAGGCGCCCGGCACTGCCGATGCAGCAGCTCGCGCAGCAGGCGCTTGGCCGCCTGCGTGTCGCGCCGGTTCTGCACCAGGATGTCCAGCACCATCCCGTTCTGGTTGACTGCGCGCCATAGCCAGTGCTCGACCCCAGAGATCGTCAGCACGACCTCATCCATGTGCCACTTGTCGCCGGCCACAGGCAGCCCGCGGCGGATCTGGCTTGCGAATGCCTGGCCGAATTTCAGCGCCCACTGACGCCCGTTGATCCGCTGCGCGGCTCAACCGTAGCTGACGATGATGCCGCCTGCCGCCAGCAATTCGTCCACCATGCGCAGGCGGAGCGGGAGGCGGAAGTAGAGCCAGACGGCGTGGCTGATGATTTCAGCCGGAAAACGGGAGCCGGCGTAGCTCAGACAGGCAGGCGTCGTCATCCAGCCCGCCTACCCATATCAACCGCATCTCGCAATTCGCTCGGCAGCCAACTTGACGGTGCCGCCAGGCAAACACCTGGTGCGAGCAGATCTGCCAACGCCGCGCCATCTCGGATGGCCGAGCACCGGGCACAAGGCTCTCAGCGACAACCTGCGCCTTGCTCTCCGCAGACCAGCGCCGACAGCCGGCACGGCCCGGTCAGAACCTCGACCCGGTGATATCCAGCCCCCGCGTCGTCGCTAAGGTCAAACATAGCGTCAGCTCGAAGCTCCCTGCCTCAAGCAGACCTACCGCACTCAGCACTCGCCCCGGAAGAATCGCCGCGCCGCAACGCTTACGTTCGCGGGCGCGGCGCTGCCGCTCAGCCGCGGGTGCGGCGGCGCAGCACTCCAAGGCCGAACAGCGTGCTGCCTAGGATGGCCAGTGTTGCCGGTTCCGGAACGTTTTCGGCCGTTACAGACACGTCGTCGAGCGCCAGGTAGTTCAGATCATCGCGGCCCGAGAACTTGATCGTCGTGCTGGCGCTGGTGGCCGCGACGGTGAAGCTTTCGAGGATATAGCCGGATGCCTCGGCGTTTTTAATATCGAGTAACTTGGTATTCCCGAAGAAGGCCTCGAACCGGCTCGGCGTGCCGCCTTGGCTGGCGAAGTAGAAGCTGAACGTGTACGCCTCGCCCCGTGTCGTCGCGATCGTTTGCGAGACGGACGCCAGGGAACCGCTCTGGCCGAAGAACGCGGCATAATAGCCGGTGTGAGGCCCCTCGATACCAGGGTTTACAATCGTATGATACGGATCTGAAGCGTTGACGGACCAGTCGGTGAAATCACCGGTTTCAAAACCTGGGTTCGTCACGAGGTTGGAGGCAGCAGCGGCTGGGCCTGCGATTGCGGCCGCGACGACTATCATAGCGGACAAGTACTTGGAAAAACTAATCAACTTGATCTCCTGGCAAGAATTAGTTACGTAAACGCAACTCCCGCGCCAAGTGTTTAAGCATTTGTTATAGCTGACAAGATTTTTTGAGACAATGCCTCATTTCTGACGTGTGTAAGGTTTGTTGACATGATTCTCTAGACATCAGGACAGCTTCGTTACTTATCGCTTAACATTTGTGAATGCAGCTCGGACGCCTGTTCCGTCTGCGATAACGGGCGAGTGACCTTCCGCAGAACCCGAGCGGCCTGCGGGCACCGTGCCCGCATGGTCCGGCGACATCAGGTGCGCCCAGTCTGCCGCCGCACCAGGTCCGTTCCGGAACGCAGGGGGTTAGTATCAACGGACGACTTTGGCGAACTCAGGGCTGGCTGTTTGTTCATGGCGGCGCTGCCGTTGTGAACCCTGCTTCACCAGCATCGAGGACGGCTCTCCTCAGCTTGCCGGCGCACGTCCTGAGCAGTCTGGGGAATTCGCCAATGTGTCAGCAACGGGACCGAAAGCTCGCTTCAGTTGATCAAGGGCATGACCGGATGCCGGTTACCCCTCGCCCAGCCACCTCGCCGCCGCATCGGCTGTGTCGTTTGGGGAGGTGTTGAACGCGATTGGCGTCCCAGCGGCACCGCGATGCACGGCGTTGATGACCCGCTCGAACAACGGCAGCCCTCGTGACGGGACGCGGATGCCGCCGCCGATGACGATGCAGTCCCAGTGCTCGGCGAGCGACGCGGCGATTGTCGCCTCGGCGCTGCCGTCCGGCAGGATCGAGCAGAAGGTTCCCTCCCATCCGCGTGCCTTCATGTCCGACAGGGTCGCGTCGATCCCGGCTGCGATCTTCTCCGCCGTAATCCCCGGCGGCAGGTCGGGATCGGAGACGTCCACTGCCTCGGGCTTGATGCCGATCAAAAGGACTCGCGTCATGCTGTTAGTCCCTCCATGCCGTCGTGCCGGCACTGCACATCCAGCGTGACGATGCCGGGTGATCGTGACACATCATGTACTATGGCGACGACTCAGATCGTAGCCTCATGCAGCGCCTCCCGGGTTCAATCTATATGCGCCAGAAATCACCCTTGATTGCGCATCGAAACACCTATCACAGCGCGCCGCTACATGGCAGACGCCCAGAGGCGTGGCGGCACCCCGTCAGGCTGCTGCCGGCTTCCAAGCCGTGATCGGCAGGCCGTCGTGGTGCTGGTTCACGATGCCGAACGGCCTATACTCGCCGGCCTGCACGCGTATCTCGCAGAAGCCAGCCCGTTCCAGCATGGCGACCACGTCGGCCAGCCCGAACTGGCGCATTTCCAGCACGTCGCCGGGACCGCCGTGGAACACCAGGTCCGTTCCGAGGCGAAGCCCGCCGTCATGCGTGCGGTAAACGAAACCCCACATGCCCTCGACCTCCACCAGCTTGCCCGCCGTAAAGTCCGGGAAATGCTCCCGGGTCGGCTGTCCCTGGGCGTAGGGGACAGTGAGGACCAGGAAGCCGCCAGGCTTCAGCATGGCCGCAAGGTTGTCCACGGCCGTCTGGACCGGCGGCGCTATGTGCTCCAGCACCTCCGAGCAGACGACGAAGTTGCTGTCGCCGCGATACAGGTCCGGCAACGGGCGTGAGATGTCGAGCCTGGGGTCCTGGTGAAGGAAGGTGTTGGTGTAGCTGAACGCCTTGGCGAACCCGGCGGCATAGCCGTCCCAGTCGCTCATCCCCAGCCCGCGCACGCCCTTTGCCCTGGGAAAGTCTGGAAGGATCAGCGGACGCTGGAACAGCGCCATGCCGATATGGTGGACGATGCTGCGCATGCGGACCGACGACCCGCATCCGAAGCAGGACGCGTCCTCCCGCGCCACCTTGGAGGCCGGCGTGTGCTGGCGGCTGCCGCAGCAGTTGCACTGGAAGGCGATGTAGGTGTCGTCGGTCATCGCAGGGCCTCCGGCAGGCGTGTCTTCACCCGATGCGGGGCCGCGCCGGGCTGTGGAGACCTTGCACCGTCCCGCATCTGCGGCAACCCCGGGCGCCTCGGGATGGTGTCGCCAGGGAACATGCGGCTTCCCCGCCCTTGTCAGCAAAACCGCCTTATGGCACCAGCGCAGCCGACCCTGGATCGAGGAGGCTGCATGGATGATCAGTCCGCGATCCAGGACATGGAGCGGGCTATCTGGGATCAGGACCCCGGAGCGTTGCTGCGCCTTCCGCCGATCCCGCCCGAGAGCTGGCCGGGTTCGGTGCAGCAGGACTGTCTCGCCTACGGCCTCGATGCGCCGCTGCGGCATCCGGCGGCGGCCCTGCCGGGCAATTCCGGCATCGCCGTCGTGATGATGGTGAAGGACGAGGCAGACATCATCGGCCATAACCTCGCCTGGCTCCACTTCGTTGGCGTCCGGCGGTTCGTGATCTCCGACAACGGTTCGGCTGATGGCACCGGTGCCGTCATCGAGGCATTCCGGACCCGCCATGACGAGGCAGAGGTCGTCGTGATCGCCGACCCGCTGGTCAGCTACGTGCAAAGCCTGAAGACCACGGGGATGCTGCGCTACGCCCTATCCATCTGGCCCGACCTCCGGTGGGTGTTCCCGCTGGATGCAGATGAGTTCCTGATCCCGTCGCAAGGCTTTGGGGTGCTGGACGGCTTGCCGGGCAGCGTCGAGGTCATCACGATGCCAAAGGTGACCCACGTCCGCCACCGCCTCGGCGGCGAAGTTGACACGGGGTCGCCGCTCGGCGCCATGGCGCTGCGCAGCCTGCTGTTCTGCGTGCCGCCCAAATGCGCCTGCCGGGCCCAGCTGCATTTGACGATCACCGGCGGCAACCATCAGATCCGGCGCCTGGACGGGCACAGCCCGGGGCACCGTGGCGGCCTGTCACTGGGGTTCTATCTCCGCGAGTTCCAGACCCGCAGCTTCGAGCATTTCCTCAGGAAGGTCAGGAACGGCGGCAAGGCGATCCTGGCGGCGAAGGCCGAGGGCAGGGTGGAGGGCGGCGAGCATTGGCTGCGCTGGTTCGACGTGCTGCAGGCCGAGGGCGAGGCTGGTTTGCGGGCGACCTACGAAAGCGATTGCGTCCGGGGAGCCGGTCCCAACTTCGTGCTTGATCCATTCCACGGCGTCGCGGGCGCATAGAACATGCCTCGCATTCCTGACCTGCTGCTTCCGGCGGCGGCGTTGAACGACGGCGGCGTCGTCCGCATGATCCTGCCGGCGCTGGCGGACGGGGTGGATGCGCCGGCCGGGTTGGCCCTCATGCTGGATGGTGCGTTTGCCGGGGTGATGCCGGTGGTCCCCGATCCTTCGGGCGCCGGCCCGTGCGTCAACGTTGCCCTGCCCACGCACCAGCTTGCCGGACAGCTCGATCTGCTCGACGCTGCGACGGGCCGTAGCGTACTGCCCGCGCCGGTTGCCGTCCTGGACCGTTACCGCTGCACGCTCGACGCCGTGACGACCAGCCGCGGAGAGGTTTCGGGAAGGGTCAGCCTCGCCCCCTGGTTCGGCCCGGCCGTCGTGGTCGAGCTGGCGCATGAGGACCGGGTCCTGGCACAAACAATCGCCATACGGGGCGCCCCCGATGGTGCTGCCGCCGCATTCCCGTTCATCCTCCGCGTGCCCGTCCTGGTCCCCGTCAACGGGATCCTGCGCCTGCAGCTCCGCGTCGGCACCCGTCTTGTTGCCGCCGTTGAGATGTCGCCGTCGGACATGGGGTATGCCGGCTACCTCGATGACACCACGGATCGCGTGGAGGGCTGGGCGGTCAGCCTCGGCCAGCGGCGCCAGCGCTTGGCGCTGGACATCTGGATTGATGGCGCGGTCGTCGCCACCGTGCCGGCCAACATCGTGCGCATGGACGTGCGCGCCATCGGGGTCACTCCGGACCGCTGCGGCTTCAGCTACGCCTTGCCTGACAGCTTCGACGATACGAAGGGCTACACGCTTGCCGCGACGCTCGCCGGCACCGGCGTCCACCTGTGCGGCAGCCCGCGGCAGGTGCCGCCGAACGTGAGCCTGGAGGGCTACTTCGACAGTTGCCACGGCACGTCGGCCCATGGCTGGGCGTTCGACCGCCGCCGGCCGAAGGCGCCCGTTCTGGTGGAGGCGGTGCTGCCCGACGGCCGCGTGGTGGGTCAGGCGGAGGCTAAGCTGTTCCGCGGGGACCTGCTGGACGCTGGGCTGGCGGACGGGCATTGCGCCTTCAAGATAGACCTTGGCTCGGATTTCATGGGGCTGCTGGGCCAGCAGTTGCTGGTGCGCGTCGCAGGCACGGAGCTGTATCTGCCGGGGTCGCCCCGCACGGTCGAGCTGAACCCCAACCTGGTCCGCTTCGCCCGGCGCCAGGAGGAGGTAGCGGCAAAGGTGCTGCCGCGGCTGAAGCGGCGGCTGAACCGGGGCGCCGGCGACCTCGGCATCTCCATCGTCATGCCGGTTTATAACACGCCGGCGGACATGCTGATGGAGGCCATCGCCAGCGTGCACGCCCAATGGTGCGACCGATGGGAGCTGATCTGCGTCAACGATTGCAGTACCGAGCCGCATGTGGCGCGGACGCTGCAATACGCCGCCGCGCGCGACGCCCGCATCCGGGTCCTGCATGCCCCGGTGAACGGCGGCATCGCCGCGGCCACCAACTTCGGCCTGCGGGCTGCGCGCTACTCGTATGTCGCCTTCATGGACCACGACGACGTCATCGAGCCGGATGCGGTATGGCAGTTGGTGCGCGCCGCCCGCCTGACCGGCGCGGACCTGCTGTATTCCGATGAGGCGACGACGGACGAGACCACGACGGGCGTCGCCGACGTGAAGTGCCGGCCGGCGTTCAGTTGGGATTATTACCTGTCGCACCCCTACTTCGTGCACATGGTCTGCGTCCGCACTGCCGTTGCCCAGGCGGCCGGGGGCTGGGACGTTTCCATGCCGATCAGCGCCGACGTGGACTTCGTGCTGCGTGTGCTGGAGCGGTCGCGGACCGTGGCGCACGTGCCGGCGGTGCTGTATCGCTGGCGCACCCATGCCGGGAGCGCCGGGCATGCGGCGCAGTCCCGGGTGATGGCGGCGACGCGCGGGGCGCTGCAGCGGCACCTGGACCGTTGCGGGACGGGTGCGGTGGCGGCGGACGGGGTGGCGTTCAACCAGTTCGATGTGACCTGGCCGGCGGCGCCGGGCCAGATCCTGATCGTCATCCCGACCAAGAACAAGGCGGACCTGCTGCGCACCGCCATCGAGAGCATCGAGCGTACGGCGGCCGGCGCCGACTACCGCATCGTCGTCATCGACCACCAGAGCACGGAGCCTGCGGCGAAGCGGTATCTGGCCACGCTGGCGCGCACCCACACCGTCATGCCGTATCGCGGCGAGTTCAACTACTCCCGCATGAACAACGTGGCGGTCCGCACGCATGGCGCGTGCGCGGAGTTCGTGCTGTTCCTCAACAACGACGTCGAGGCCTTGCACGATGGCTGGCTGGACCGGATGCGCCGGCTGGCGGCGCGCCCAGACGTGGGCTGCGTCGGTGCGCTGCTGCTGTATGCCGATCGGCGGGTGCAGCATGCCGGCGTCATCCTAGGCTTCAACGGCTCGGCCGACCACGCGATGAAGTTCACGGACGCCTACATGGACGGGAAGGAGCGGCGGAACCTGGGGTATAACTGCTCGCTGACCTCCGTGCGGGACTACTCTGCCGTGACGGCGGCCTGCATGATGATGCGGCGCGAGGTGTTCGACGCCGTGGGCGGCTTCGACGAGGATTTCGCCATCGGCTTCAACGACACCGACCTGTGCCTGCGCCTGCGTGGGCGCGGCTTGAAGGTGCTGTATGACGGCGGCTCCGTGCTGTTCCACTACGAGAGCGCGACGCGGGGCGACACCAAGCAGGTCCTGCATCCCGAGGACACCCAGCGCCTGCTGACCCGGTGGCGCGGCATCCTGGACGAGGGCGACCCGTTCTACAGCCCGCTGCTGAGTGACCGCGTGCAAGACCACGTGCTGCGGGAAGACCCGGGCTGCCGCATCGTTCATCCGCCGCGGGTGACCCGGATCAACCTGGTGCGCCCGGCTGCGGCGCTTCCGCTCGCCGTCCCGGACTCGCCGCCCGCCCCCATGCGCCGGCACAGCCGGCAGCCGGCGTGACCGCCACGCAGGGCTGCCCACACCCGGGCGGCTCCGCCGAAGATACGAAGCGGATTGCCCGGCCTGCCCGCCGATGGCAGGTTGCGCCCGCGCCACCGCGGTGCAACCAAGGCTAGACCACACGCCAAGGCTAGACCATTCGCCACGGCTGGACCACTCGCATGACCCACGGCAGGATACCTGGCACGCCATGAAGATACTCGTCACCGGCGGCTGCGGCTTCATCGGCTCGGCTGTGATCCGGCATTTGATCCGCACGACCGGCCATACCGTCGTGAACGTGGACAAGATGACCTACGCCGCGTCCGAGGATGCGCTGGAGGAGGCGCGCGGCAGCAACCGTCACATCCTGATCCGCGCCGACATCACCGACGCCCCGGCGATGCAGCAGGTCTTCGCCACGCACCAGCCCGACGCGGTGATGCACCTGGCTGCAGAAAGCCATGTGGACCGTTCAATAGACGGCCCTGCGCCGTTCATCCATACCAACCTGGTCGGCACCTTTGTGCTGCTGGAGGCTGCGCGGACTCATTGGGCCAGCCTGGACGCGGCGGCGCAGGCGCGGTTCCGTTTTCATCACATTTCCACAGATGAGGTGTTCGGCGCGCTCGGACCCAATGATCCGCCGTTCACGGAGACTACGCCCTACGATCCGCGCAGCCCGTATTCCGCCAGCAAGGCCGGGTCGGACCACCTGGTGCGGGCGTGGTGGCACACGTATGGGCTGCCGGCCTTCGTCACCAACACCACCAACAACTACGGCCCCTGGCAATTCCCGGAGAAGCTGATCCCGCTGGTGACGCTGAACGCCTTGGAAGGCAAGCCGCTGCCCGTGTATGGCGATGGCAGCAACCAGCGTGACTGGCTGTTCGTGGAGGACCATGCCGCCGCCCTGGTGCTGGCGCTGGAGCGGGCGGAGCCGGGGGCGACGCTGGCCATCGGCGCACGGCAGCCGCGCAGCAACCTGCAAGTGGTGCGGGCGATCTGTGCCACGTTGGATGAGCTGCAGCCGGACCCTGCCGGGCCGCGGGAGCGCCTGATCCACTTCGTGACGGACCGGCCGGGCCATGATTTCCGCTATGAGATTGATCCGGCGCGCACCAATGCCGCCCTGGGCTGGACGGCGCCGCACGGCTTCGACGCCGGGCTACGGCGGACGATCCAGTGGTATATAGACAACCGGGCCTGGTGGGAGGCGATCCGGGCCGCCCACTACAGCGGCCAGCGGTTGGGGACGGCGGCATGAAGGGCATCCTGCTTGCCGGCGGCAGCGGCACGCGGCTGCACCCGGTGACGCTGGCCAGCAGCAAGCAATTGCTGCCGGTGTATGACAAGCCGATGATTTATTACCCGCTGTCGGTGTTGATGCTGGCGGGCATCCGCGACATCATGCTGATCTCCACGCCCGAGGATCTGCCGCAGTTCCGCCGCCTATTGGGCAATGGGGACAAGTTCGGCGTCCGCTTCACCTATGCCGAGCAACCGAAGCCCGAGGGGCTGGCGCAGGCGTTCCACATCGGCGAGGAGTGGATCGCCGGGCAAGCCTGTGCCCTGGCGCTGGGCGACAACTTGATCTTTGGCGACCATCTAGGCGTGCTGCTGCGCGCGGCCGGCGCCCGTCCGGAGGGGGCGACGGTGTTCGCCTACCAGGTCCGCGACCCCGAGCGGTATGGCGTCGTCACCTTCGACAGCAGCGGCCGGGCGCAGGAGATCGTCGAAAAGCCCGCCGCGCCGAAAAGCAATTGGGCGGTGACTGGCCTGTATTTCTACGACAAGCGGGTGACCGAGCTGGCCCGGCGGGTGAAGCCCTCTGCCCGCGGCGAGCTGGAGATCACCGACCTCAACGGCCTGTATTTGGCGGAGGGGACGCTGCACGTGGAGCGCCTGGGCCGCGGCTGCGCTTGGCTGGATGCCGGGATGCCGGACAGCCTGTTGCAGGCGGCGACCTTCGTGCAGACGATCCAGAACCCGCAGGGGATGCTGGTCGGCAGCCCCGAGGAGGTGGCGTTCCGCATGGGCTACATAGACGCCGCAGCCCTGCGCACCTGTGCTAAGGGCCTGCACAAGACCGAGTTGGGCCGGCTGCTGCTGGAACTTGCCGATGGGCTGCACGCATGAACGTCGAGCGTCTCAGCATTCCTGACCTGATCCTTGTCACGCCGCCGCGGTTCGGCGATGCGCGGGGTTTCTTCTCGGAGGTGTTCAAGCTTGGCGCGTTCCGGGACGCTGGGATCGACATCCCCTTCGTGCAGGACAACCAGAGCCTGTCGCGTGAGCGTGGGGTGATCCGCGGCCTGCACTGCCAGATCGCGCCGCATCCGCAGGGCAAGCTGGTGCGCTGCATCAAGGGCGCGATCTGGGATGTGGCGGTGGACGCCAGGCGCGGCTCGCCGACCTACGGCCAGTGGGGCGCGGCGGAGCTTTCGGCAGAGAACTGGGCGCAGCTCTGGGTGCCGCCGGGCTTTCTGCACGGGTTCTGCACCCTGCAGCCGGATACGGAGGTCATCTATAAGGTGACCGACGTTTACGATCGCGGCAGCGAGCGCGGCGTTATCTGGAACGACCTTGACCTTGCGCTGCCCTGGCCGATCAAGCCGGAAGAGGCCGTGCTGTCCGACAAGGACCAGGTGCTGCCCCGCTGGGCCGACGCGCCGGCGCTGTTCGATTGATAGCGCCGGGGTCCATCCTCGTCACCGGGGGCGCCGGGCAGTTGGCAACCGCGCTGGCGCAGTTGGGCAGGGCGGCCATACGCCGGGTTGGCCGGCCCGAGTTCGACTTCGACCGCCCGGATACGCTCGCCGCCGCGTTCGAGGCCGCGCGTCCGTCGCTGCTGGTCAATGCCGCCGCTTGGACGGCGGTGGATACGGCGGAGACCGAGCCGGACGCCGCCGGACGCGCCAACCGCGATGGCCCGGCGACGCTCGCCGCCCTGTGCGCGGATGCGGGCATTCCGATGATCCATGTTTCCACGGACTATGTGTTCGATGGGCTGAAGGGTGCGCCCTACACGGAGGCCGATCCGACCAGCCCCACCGGGGTTTATGGCCGCACCAAGCTGGAAGGCGAGCAGGCCGTCATGGCGGCGTGCCCAAGCGCCGTCGTGCTGCGCACGTCCTGGGTGTATTCGGCGGCTGGAAAGAACTTTGTCCGTACCATGCTGGGTGCCGCGCAGAAGATGCCGCGGCTGCGCGTGGTGGCGGACCAGAGGGGCTGCCCGACCGCGGCGCGCGACCTGGCGGTGGCGATCCTGGCCATTGCGCCGCAACTGGATGGCGCCGGGCCGGAGCAGTGCGGCGTGTTCCACGCCTGCGGCACTGGCGAGACGACGTGGCATGGCCTCGCGACCGCGGTCTTTGAGGATGCGGCCCGGTATGGCCATCCCGTTCCCGTCGTGGATGCCATAACGACGGCGGATTGGCCGACCCCGGCCCGGCGTCCGCCGGACAGCCGGCTCGATTGCACCAAGCTGGCCCGGGTGTTCGGGGTGCGCCTGCCGGAGTGGCGCGCCAGCCTGGCCGGCACTGTTGACGAGCTGCTGGCCCCCGCCGCACCGCCGGGCTGATCTGCCGCCGTGCCGGCGATGCCCGATCCCGCACTTCGTGTTGCTATCGTCCTGTCCACCTTCAACGGGGCGCCGTTCTTGCAGGCGCAGTTGGATAGCCTGCTGGTGCAAACGCTGGCGGGCTGGACGCTGTATTGGCGGGATGACGGCAGCAGCGATGGAACGGTTGCCGTCATGCGGGCCTTCATGGACGGACCCGGCGCCGGGCGTTGCGTCGCGGTGGCGGGGCCGCCGGGGCATATGGGTGCGACGGCAAGCTTCATGGCGCTGCTGCGTGCCGCGGCGGCGTCCGATCCCGACGTGGTGGCGTTTGCCGACCAGGACGACGTGTGGTTGCCGGAGAAGCTTGCGGCCGGGGCCGCGGCGTTGGCCGGGGTGGCCGGCCCGGCGCTGTATTGCAGCCGGCAGATTCTGGTGGACCACCTGCTGCGGCGGATTGGCGAGTCCGCGCTGTTGCGGCGCGCGCCGGGCTTTCCGACGGCGTTAACCCAGAATA
>CAXTOB010000162.1:0-12082 GCA_964245505.1 uncultured Acetobacteraceae bacterium
GTGGAAGTAGGTGCGCGTCTTCACCCCGTCTATCTCCGCCGGGAACAGTTCCGTCCAAGGCCGCGGGCTGATGGTAATGCTCGGCGTGATCAGCACGTCGTGCCCGGCGAAGAACCCCTGCCACCGCCGATACATCGCCGTCTGCAGGGACAACGCCCGCGCGACGTCCGCCGCCGAGTAGCGCAGTCCCTCCGCCACGTTCGCCCGCACGTTCGGCCCTACGTCATCAGGCCGGTCCCGCACCCGCTCCCCATGCGAGGCGATGAACCCCACCGCCCGCAGCACCTCGAACGCCTCGTCCGCCCCGGCGCAATCCGGCGCCGCGTCGTCCGCCCGCGCGAAGGCGGCGCGGAACAGCGCCGTCTTTTCCGCGAACACCTCGGTCACGTGCCGCTCCACCGGCGCGAACCCCAGGTCAGGCGAGAACGCCGCCCGCACCGCTGACAGGTCCACGGGGGCCGGCCGGGCAAACTCCGCCGGGCTCCGCATCTGCCGCCCATAGACCGTGGCCGCCAAGGGGTCGCGCGGGTCGTCCGACACCATCGCCGACAGCAGCAGGCATGTATCCGGCACGTTGCGCGCCATCGGCCCCAGCACGGCCAGCGGCGACCATCCGTGCAGCCGCCCCTCCGACGGCACCAGACCCGGTGAGGGACGGAATCCCACGACCCCGTTGAATGCCGCCGGGTTGCGCAGGCTGCCGCCCGTGTCCGACCCGGACGCCAGCGGCACCATCCCGCACGCCAGCGCCACCGCCGACCCGCCAGACGACCCGGCGGCAGAGCGCGAAGGATCGAACGGGTTCCCCGTCGCCCCATACACCGCGTTGCGCGTGTTCGCCCCGGCGCCGAACTCCGGCGTGTTGGTTTTGCCCAGCACGATGCCGCCTGCCGCCCGGACCCGCGCCACCATGCCATTGTCGGCTGCCGGCACGTTGTCGCGGAACAGCGGGCTGCCGTAGGTCGTCCGCAGCCCGGCCGTGTCGTCCAGGTCCTTGATGCCGACCGGCAAGCCATGCAGCGGCGGCAGCGCGTCGCCCCGCATCACCGCGGCCTCCGCCGCATGGGCCGACGTCGTCGCCCGCTCGAAGTCTCGGGCGACCACCGCGTTTACGGCGTGGTCCACGGACTCGATCCGGGCGATGCAGCTTTGCATGAGTTCCACCGGGGACAGCGCCTTGGCGCCGATCAGGCGCCGGGCCTCGGTGGCCGGCAGGTCGCAGGGCTCTGACATCATCAATACCCCAGCGCCATGCCGTCCTTGCGCGGGTCGGACCCGCCGATCAGGACGCCGCGCTCATGGTCGATCCAGATTGCCTGGCCGCCGCCGTGCGGACGCTCCACCGGGGCGATGTCGTGGCCCATGCGGGCCAGGGCGTCCAGGGTCGCCGCGGGGATGCCGCGCTCGGCCTCGATCTTGCCGGCGTAGGGAAAGATGCGCGGCAGGTCCAAGGCCTCCTGCACGTCCATGCCCCAGTCGAACATGTTGGTCAGCATCAGGGTCTGGCCCATCGGCTGGAAGTGTCCGCCCATGACGCCGAACGGCATCACCGCACGGCCATCCTTCGTCACCATGCCGGGGATGATGGTGTGCATCGGCCGCTTGCCCGGCGCGATGCAGTTCGGGTGGCCCCGCTGCAGCCGGAACCCCATCCCGCGGTTTTGGAACATCACTCCGGACCCTGCCGCCAGGATGCCCGACCCGAACCCCTGGAACAGCGAGTTGATGAACGAGCACGCATTCCCCGCCGCATCCACGGTGCACAGGTAAACCGTGTCCCGGTGCACCGGCAGCAGCGCCTCCCCGGCTGCCGGCAGGTGCGCCATGGCCCGGTCCAGCTGGATCATCCCGCGCAGGTCGGCCAGGTATTCCGGGCGGAGCAGCCGCGCCACGGGCACCTCGGCCTGCGCCGGGTCGGCCAGGAAGGCGTCGCGGTCACTGTAAACCCGCCGGGCCGCCCCAATGTCCGGGTCCAGCCGCTCGGCGCCGCGCGGGCCGCCTTGGGGCAGGGGCATGCCGTCCAGGATGCCGAGCAGCATCAGCACCAGCAGGCCGGAGCCGTTGGGCGGGCACTGCCAAACCTCCATGCCGCGCCAGGCCGTGCGGATCGGCTCGACAAATTCGGCGGCGGCGCGCCCGGCGGCGAAGTCGGTCTCCGTCTGCACTCCGCCATAGGCCTTCAAGGTGGCGGCCATGTCGGCGGCGACAGCGCCCTCATAGAATCCCCGCGCGCCCAGCCGCGCGATGGTGCGCAGCGTTTCCGCCAGCTCGGGCTGGCGGAACAGGTCGCCGGGCTGCGGCGCCTTGCCGCCGGGCAGGAAGGCGTGGGCGCCGCCGCGGCGCAGCTTGTCCACCTGCCCCGCCCAGTCCGACGCCACCCGGTCGTGCACGGGCCAGCCGTCCTCGGCATAGGCAATGGCCGGCTGCAGCAGCTCGTCCAGGCCGCGGGTGCCATGGGCCGCGAGCAGGGTTTCCCAGGCCGACACCGCGCCGGGGATGGTGACGGTGTGGACGGAGGTGTTCTCCAGCGACGTCAGCCCGAGCGCGTCGAAGTGGTCCATCGTGGCGCCTGCGGCAGCCCGGCCGGAGCCGTTCAGCGCGATCACGCCGCCGCCGGCCGGTGCCCACAGGCAGAAGCAGTCGCCGCCGATGCCGGTGGATTGCGGCTCGATCACGCCGAGCACTGCGGCGGCGGCGACGGCGGCGTCCAGCGCGTTGCCGCCGCGGCGCATCACGTCCAGCGCGGTCAGCGTCGCCGCCGGCATGGACGTCGCCGCCATGCCGTGCGTGGAGTAGGCCGGGCTGCGGCCGGGCTGGTGGAAGTCGCGCATCGCCATGTCAGAAGCTCCTTATGCAGCGGCTGGGCTGCTGTCGGCAGGGCCAGTTACACCGGCAAACGTGGCCGGGGTGGGCACGGCGGCACCAGCACTCGCGCGCAGTCTGTTCAAGCGCAGATCGCCATTGGCCACCAGCCGAGGTGCATCGTCCTGCATTGCGTTGATTGCTGCCATGGCCCCTGCCCCTTGGCAACGGGGGCGGGCCTGCCATGATGCCGGCCATGAGCACGCCCCCCACGACCTATGAAACCTTCGAGCAGGTGGACATCCGCGTCGGCACCATCACCGATGCCCAGCCGTTTCCGCAGGCGCGCAAGCCCGCCTTCAAGCTGTGGATAGACTTCGGGCCGGAGATCGGCACCAAGCGGTCGTCCGCCCAGATCACCACCCATTACGATCTAGCCACCCTGATCGGCCGCCAAGTCTGCGCCGTCGTCAACTTCCCGCCCCGGCAGATCGGCCCCTTCATCAGCGAGGTGCTGACCCTGGGTATGCCGGATCCGGACGGCGGCGTCGTACTGGTCCGCCCGGACCAGGCCGTGCCGAACGGAGGGCGCTTGTTTTGACCGCCCGCACTTATGCGACCGTCACCTGGGATCAATTGCACCGGGACGCCCGCACCCTGGCGGAGTCGCTGATGCCGCTCGGCCCGTTCCGGGGCATCGTGGCCGTGAGCCGCGGCGGCCTGATTCCCGCCGCCATCATCGCCCGGGAGCTGGAATGCCGCCTGGTCGAGTGCGTCTCGGTCGCCAGCTACGAGGAGGAAGCACAGGGCGCCCCCGCCATCCTGAAGCGTCCGGATGCCGCCGGGGACGGGACCGGGTTCCTGATTGTGGACGACCTGGTGGACAGCGGCGTAACCGCAGGCTTGGTGCGGAGCCTGCTGCCCCACGCCCACTTTGCCTGCCTGTATGCCAAGCCCGCCGGCAAGCGCCTGGCCGACACCTGGGTGGTCGAGGTGCCGCAGGACACCTGGGTGCTGTTCCCCTGGGACACGGCACCCTTGTTCGTGCCGCCGCTCGCCAAGCGGGGATAGGTCTTGCGGCGTTCGGTCCGGTGGGCTACATCGCCGCCTCTGGATGCACCCGTAGCTCAATTGGATAGAGCACCAGACTACGAATCTGGGGGTTGGAAGTTCGAGTCTTTCCGGGTGCGCCAGCACATCCCGACATGAGTGAGGTTTGGTCGCGAGGTGCTGCACATGCGCCTATCGCAATGGGGGCAGCATGACCGGCACCGACGATGTTTACTACTACGAGCCCGCGCACGGCCATGGCCTGCCGCACGATCCGTTCAACGCCATCATTGGGCCGCGGCCGATCGGCTGGGTGTCCAGCCGTGGCGCCGACGGATCGGTGAACCTCGCGCCTTACAGCTTCTTCAACGCATTCAACTACACTCCGCCGATCATCGGGTTCAGCAGCACCAGCGCCAAGGACAGCCTGCGGAACGCCCAGGAAACCGGCGAATTTGTCTGGAACCTGGCGACACGAGACTTGGCGGAGCAGATGAACCAGACATGCGTCGCCGCGCCGTATGGGACGGACGAGTTCGTGCTGGCCGGGCTGACTGAAGCGGCATCCCGGCTGGTGAACGTGCCGCGGGTGGCGGAAAGCCCGGTGAACTTCGAGTGCAAGGTGTCGGAGATCGTGCAGCTTCGCGGGCACGCCGGGAACCGTGTGCAGGCCTGGCTGGTGCTGGGCGAGGTCGTGGCCGTGCATATTGCCAAACGCTTGCTGCGCGACGGCATCTTCGACACCTTTGGCGCCAGGGTGATCCTGCGAGCGGGCGGTCCGACAGCGTATGCTGAGATCGGCCCAGACGATCGGTTTGACATGGCCCGGCCGCGCTGACCTGCACCGGTGGCGTACGAAGGCCGGAGCCGCTTGGTTGCGGACGCCGGTGCCGGCAGACTGCGGACAAACCTGACCAAGAAATCAGGCATTGCGCTCGCAGTTGGATGCTCCGGGCGCCACGTTGAACTCAAGCGGATGCTGCGACGCCATCCAACCTATGCTCCGGCCTTTTTTCGCGGCTGCGAGACGCGCAGCGCCGGGCAAGCCCAGAGGCAGAAGCGCCATCTCGCTGGCCCTTAAGTATTTCTGGGCCACAGAAGGCTGATCGTCATAACGGCCCGAGGAGCAGGTGTTCGGATCAGCCGCCCATCAGGCCCGGTGCAACACGGTATGGTCCGCGCGCGGGTAGCGTTCGGCAGGCGTATGTTTAGGGGTGATGTATGGCCATATCGGGCGATATGGCTCCCCACCACGGACCGCGACCAAGGGGCGTGGCTGGTGCACCGATCCGAACAAGCCGTATTTCTCGTGCGCACTTGGATTATGCAGATGGCACGACGACCTTGCGAGGCATTGTGTGGACGCCCCAGAGCAGCGGCAGCCCCACGCTACAAGGTCCGGCATGGAGAAGCCGCCGCGCCCGGTGCCAGAAGAGTTCCGCTCGACAACCGCTGCCATCGGTCGGTTAGGGAGTTGGAACGTATCGCCGTTCAGATAGCGGGCGGACCAAAATGTTGGCGACGAACCCGAGCACGAGCAGGCCAGGCTGGTATTCCCCTCCCGGCTTGTTGCACGTCCCCAGCGCGAGGTTCTTTCATCAACTCCCTGGCTTTTGACCCTGGACCGCGGCAAACCTATTGGTCCTGGACACCTCACTCCAAGCCGCCGGAACCCTGGCCGCATTCTCCTGAAAGTCATCAAGGAATCCACCATGTCCCCCTCTGACCGCCTACGTGCCTTGCTGGCCGAGCCCGGCTTCGTTGTCATGCCTGCAGTTTGGGATGGCTTGAGCGCGAAGCTTGCCGCCCGCGCCGGGTTCAAGACTGCATTCATGTCAGGCTCCTGCGTCGCGGCGAGCCGGCTCGGCGGGCCTGACCTCGATCTCATCTCGTTCGCGGAGATGTATGACTCGCTGGAGATGATCCGCGGTGCGGCGCCGGACACGCTGGTCCTGGCCGATGGCGACCACGGCTATGGCAATGCGATGAACGTGCAGCGGACCGTGCGTGCGTACGGCCGGGCCGGGGCGGCGGCGGTCCTGATCGAAGACAAGGTCACCCCGCGTGCCCTGACCGCAGCCGGCAAGCCGTGCCTGCCCCGGGACGAGGCGCAGATGAAGGTTCGGGCGGCAGTTCAGGCAGCAAGAGACGCCGGCATCATGGTCATGGCCCGCACGGACTGCCGCCCGACGCAGGGCATCGAAGAAGCGCTGGCGCGGACCGAGATGTTCGTCGAGGAAGGGGCCGACATCCTGTTCCTGGACTCGCCGGCCAACGAGGACGAAATACGGGCCACCGTCGCGGCGGCCAAGGGCCGGCCGACCTTCGCAGTGCTCTCGCCCGGAGCGCCGCGGGAGACGCCGACCCGCGCACGCGCCGAGGAGCTTGGCCTCAAAATCGGAACGCACCCGACCGCCCTACTCTCTCCCGTTGCGGCCGGCATCATGGCTGGCCTAGCCGCTTTGGAGCGCGGGGACGCCAAGGCATCTGGTGCACTTACGCCTGCAGAGTTCCGGGCGGCACTTGGTTACTCGGACTACAATGATGCGGCCAAACAGTTCAGCACGTCCGCTTGAAACGTCGTCGCATCAATCGTAAGCAGGATTGCGCAACCTGTCACACAGATGGCCTGCGGCCGTACCAGGCCGCGCAAGCCTGCTTAGTTTTTCATCTGTGCGCAAACCTTCAAAGGTGTGCTTAGGCGCCGGCTACTCGGTAGCCGGTTCGCTTGCCGGGATGAGTTGGGCCAGGTAGCCGAACGGGATGGCGACGCCAAGCTGCCCCAGGTATGCCAAAGGCGTTGTCAGGTTCTCCCGTTGAGCCAATCAAGCCTCGCCGCGGACCCGCGCCAGGTCCAGCGTGAAGCCCCAGCCGGGCCTGTCCGGCACAACCGCAGCACCGTCCCGCAGCTCGATCGCCTCCCGGTAAAGCGGCGACAACCAAGGCATGTGCTCCAGCCAGGTCGCGTTCTCCAGCCCAGCAAGCACCGACAGGCTCATTTCCGGGAACAGGTGGGACGACACCGGGATGTCGAACGCCGCCGCCAGGTGCGCGACCCGGACGAATTCCGTCACTCCGCCGACGCGCTGCAGGTCCGGCATCAGCACATCGGCCGACCGGCGCTCCAGCATGTCGCGAAAGCCGTAACGGGCATATTCGGTCTCCCCGGACGCGATCGGCATGTCCAGTGCCGCAGCCACGCGGGCGACGCCGGCCAGGTCCCAGGCCGGCAACGGCTCCTCGAACCAGGCGAGGTCGTAGCGTTCCAGCATCCGGCCCATGCGGACCGCCTCGGCTTCGGTTAGCTGCTGGTTGGCATCGGCCATCAAGGCGACGCCAGGTCCGATGGCGTCCCGGACGGCCCGCACCCGGTCCTCCATGGCGGCAAGAGGGCCGCGGCCGACGCGCATCTTCACCGCGCGGAAGCCCGCGTCCACGAAGCCGCGCGCCTCCGCCTGCAACTCGTCCACGCCACGATCCAGCCACAGCCCGGCGCTCGCATAGGCCGGGACAGCCGTGCGCGCCTGGCCAATCAGGGCGGCGATGTTCAGCCCGGCTGCCTTGCCGCGCAGGTCCCACAATGCCCCGTCCAGCGCCGACAACCCCATCACCGCCACGCCCTTTTGACCGATGAAGTTGTTCTGCCGCCAGGCATCGGCCCAGAAGGCGGTGCTGTGCAGGGGGTCTCGGCCTGTCAGCAGCGGCGCCAGGGACTGCACCATCTCGTCCAGGACGCGGACATGCCGGCCGTGCAGGGTGATCAGCACGAACTCCCCGATCAGCCCGGCATCCGTTTCCACCTGCACCACCACCAGGCCGAGCTTGTGGATTGCGCCCAGGCCGGCCACGGCCGGGCCAGGCAGGGCAATCTCGCCAGGTGTCGTACGGATGGCGGTACACTTCATGGATGGCCCTCCCTCGCCTCGCCCACCGGAGCGCGGCGATAGCGTTCGAGCACGCCCTCATCAGGGTCGCAGCCCAGTCCGGGACCCGGCGGAACCGCCGCCACGCCGCCCGGCGCAGTCAGCCACGGCCCGAACGGGCTCTCCTCCAGGGTCAGCCACAACCGCTCCAGCGGCGCATCCACCATCCCAGCCGCAAGGTGCAGCGAAGCCAGGTAGCCCGGCCCGAAATATGCGCAATGCGGCACAACACGCACACCATGCGCCTCCGCCAACGCCAGCACCTGCCGGAACACCGTGATGCCCAGCTTGGCCACGCTGGGCTGCGCGACGTCCACGGCGCCGGACGCGAACAGGTCGGCGAAGCCCTGCACCCCGCCCACGTTCTCCCCAGCCGCGACCGGAATGCCGGCAGCCCGGCGGAACGACGCCAGGCTGCGATGGTCGTCGGGCGGCCAAACCGGCTCTTCCAGCCAGTGCAGGCCCAAGGGGCGTAGCCGGGCGGCACGGTCCAGCGCCTCGGCGAGCGTCCAGGGACAGTTCACGTCGTCCATCAGCATCACGTTAGGCCCCAGCGCCTCGCGGGCGGCGCTGACACAGGATATGTCCACCTCGTGCAGCTTGATCGCGGCATAACCCTCCGCGGCAGCAGCAGCGGCGTTGCGGCCAGTGGACTCCGGGGTGCCGTAGCGCAGCAGGCTGGCATAGGCCGGTATCATCCGCCGCTGAGCACCTCCCAGCAGGTCGTGCAGCGGCAGCCCGGCGCGCTTGCCGGCGATATCCCAAAGCGCGATGTCCACGCCGGCCATCGCATAAGTCAGAGGCCCGTTGCGTCCAAACAGGTGCATCGCCTGCGCCAGCCCGTAGCCGATGCCGCCGAGGTCCGTCGCATCCCGCCCGAGAAGCCAGGGCGCGACCAGAGTGTCCAACGCCGCCTTGGTGGCCGGAATACAGCCGTGCCCGAACGCCTCCCCCCAGCCGACCAGGCCGCCCTGCGTCTCGATCCGCACCAGCAGCATATCCAGCGTGGTCCAGCTTTGCCCCCCGACCGAGTGGCGCGGGCCGTCATAAGCATAGGGGATGGCGGCATGGTGGGTGCTGACGCGGGCGATCTTCACGGCAGGCCGGCATGGGCCGGACCGCCCATGTAGGCGCGTTCCAGCCGTTCATGCAGCCCCGGCTCGCCCGCCGCAGCCTGCAGCACCACCCGGCCCCGCGCGACGGCGCAAACACGGTCGGCCAAAGCAACCGCCTTGTCGATCAACTGCTCCACAAGCAGCACCGCCGTACCCCCACGGCGCAGGGTGTCCAGCACTCCCAGCACCCGGTCCACCAGCACCGGCGACAGGCCGGCCGAAGGCTCATCCAGCATCAGCAGGCGTGGCCGGCGCACCAGGCCTTGCGCTACCGCCAGCATCTGCTGCTGCCCGCCGGACAGGGCGCCGCCGCGCTCGCCCCGCTTGGCGGCGATCTCCGGGAAGGTGGACAGCGCCTCCTCGACCCGCCGCGCCCGCTCCGCCCGCGGCACGTCGAAGCCGGCCAGCAGCATGTTGTCGGCAACGGTCAGGCCGGTGAACACCCGGTGCCCCTCGATCACGTGCACCAGCCCGGCCTGTGCCGCCTCCCGCGGGCCGGCGCCGGCCAGGCTTGCGCCGGCGAACCGGACGCTGCCGGTCCAGGGCAGCAGGCCCGATACTGCGCGCAGCAGGGTCGTCTTACCCGCGCCGTTCGGCCCCAGCAGCGCAAGGATTTCTCCCGGCGCGACCTGTAGGTCTATGCCGTGCAGCACCCCAACCTTGCCATAACCCGCATGCAGCCCCTGCACTTCCAGCAGCGGATCACGCGCCAAGGTAAGCCTCCACAACCTCACGGTGGGCGCGGATCTCCGCCGGCGTGCCAGCGGCCAGAATGCTGCCGAGGTTCAGCACCGTCACCCGGTCGCACACGGCGAAGATCAGGTCGGCGTGATGTTCCACCAACAGCACGCCCGTCCCGGCCGCAGCGACGGCGCGTATCAGCTCGCCCAGCCGCGTGATCTCATCAACAGACAGCCCGGCCGCCGGCTCATCCAGCAGCAGGAAGGCCGGGGCTGCCATCAAGGCGCGGGCAATCTCCACAAAGCGCAGTTCGCTATGCTGCAAACGGTCGGCGCGGACCGCCGCCAGCCGCTCCAGCCCGACAGCGCGCAGGGCTAGCACAGCGCGGTCCCGCAGGCCGCGCTCCTCCCGCCGGGCCCGCGGCAGTCGGAGCAACGCCTCCCCGAAGGTGGCGCGGCTGGTGCAGGTGCCACCCAGCATCACGTTGTCCAGCACGCTCGCCTCCCCGGCCACGCGCGGCGTCTGGAACGTGCGGGCGATGCCGGCCGCGGCCCGGCTGGCGGTGGCGCCGGGCTGCAGGATCTGCCCGGCCACGGTGACCTGCCCTTGTTGCGGCCGGACGAAGCCGCTGATGGCGTTCAGGGTCGTGGTCTTGCCGCTGCCATTGGGACCGATCAGGCCATGCACCTCGCCAGGCGCCAGGCGCAGGCTCAGCCCATCAATGGCACGCACCGCGCCGAATGCCAGTTCCACCCCCGTCAGCACCAGGTCGCCGCGAGCAGCGGCGTGGCCCTGCAACAGGCCCGGCAGCAGCGCCGCCCGCGGCACCACCTGGCGGTCGGTGTGCAGCGGCCGCCGGCTGGCACGGTCCAGCAACTCCGAGATGCCGCCGGGCGCCAGCAGCACGATACCCAACAGCAGCGCCGCATACAGGAAGGTGGACCAGGCAACGAGCGGCGCGGCCAGTTCCGGCAACACCGTCAGCAGCACCGTCGCCAGCAACGGCCCGAGGATGGCGCCGCGTCCGCCGATCAGCACGGCGGTGAAGAACAGCACCGACAGGTCGAAGGTGAAGGCGTCCGGCGTGATGTAGCTTTGCAAGGTGGCGAACAGCGCCCCCGCCACCCCGGCGCAAGCGCCGCTGAACAGGAACACCGACAGCAGCAGCGGGCGCTTGGCCACGCCGCATGCCTCCGCCGCGACCTCCGCGTCCCGCAGCGCCACCAGGCCGCGGCCGAACCGGCTGAACCCGGCATTGGCGCTGAGCCACGTCACCAGCACCGCGACGCCCAGGCAGGCGGCATACAACCCCGGCGTGGTATCGAACGGCGCGGGCATCGCCGGGCCAGGCAGGCCGACGCCGCCGCCGGTCACGCCGGTCCAGGCCAGCGCCACCTGCGTCACGATGGTGGCGAAGCCCAGCGTGCTCATGGCGAAGTAGAAGGTCCGCAGCCGCAGTGCCGGCAAGCCGACCAGCACTCCGCCCGCAGCCCCCATCAGCCCTGCCGCCGCCAGCGCCGGCAGGACCGGAACACCCAGCTTCTCCGCCAAGGCGCTGGCGGTGTAGGCGCCCAGCGTCAGCAGCGATACATAGCCAATGGCAAGCTGCCCGGCGAAACCCACCACCAGGTTCAGCCCGGCCACCAGCACCCAGTAAACGGCGCAACGGGTGGCGATGCTGGTCCAGTAATCCCCGCCCAAGAACGGCACCGCCGCACAGGCGGCCAGCACCAGCCCATACGGCACTGCGGCACCCCAGCGCGGTGCGGCGCGGACCGGGACGGCGGCGGCCAGCCCGTCCATCACACCCGCCGCGCCGCCGGGCCGCCGAACAATCCCTGCGGCGCCAGCAGCAACACGGCGATGAACACGCTGAACACCGCGACGGACGCGAACACCCCGCCCAGGGTAAAGTTGGCGGCCTGCTGGAACAGCCCCAGCAGCAGCCCGCCCGCAACCGCGCCGCGGTTGTTGCCTAAGCCCCCCAGCGCCACGGGCACGAACCCATAGAAGTTCAGCATCGGCCCGTTGGCGAAGAACGCCAGCAGCATCCCGCCGCCCGCGAAGCCCGCCAAACCCGCCACCGCGCCCGCAAGCGCATAGGACAGCACGCGCAGCCGCACCTCCGGCAGCCCCAGGGCACGGGCGGCGAACCCGTCCTCGGCGATCGCCAGGAAGGCGCGGCCAATCAGGGTGCGGCGATACATCCACTCCAAGCCGCCCACCACCAGGGCGCAGGCCAGGGGCGGCAGCCAGAACCGCTCGTCAATGCCGAAGGGTGCGGCGCCGAAAAGCCGCGGGAAGGGTTGCGGCTCCGTGCTCCACCAGAGCGCCACCGACTGCTGCGCCAGCAGCGCGATTGCCAGGGTGGACAGCACATACAGGTGCTTGTCGAGGCTCGCGAGCACCGGGCGCACGGCAACGAACTCCGTCACCACGCCGAATGCGGCGCAGGCGGCCAGCGTCGCCAGCAGTCCCAGCGGCACCGGCACGCCCAGCCGCGCGATGAAC
>CAXTOB010000163.1:0-263 GCA_964245505.1 uncultured Acetobacteraceae bacterium
GCCTCCACCGGTTCCAGCAGGCCCAACTCACCTGCCGATGTGGCATTGACGCCGAGCGGGCGCAGCAGGCCGGCGATCTCCCGCAGCTTGCCGGCATTATGGGTAGCAATCACCAAAGTGCTGCCCGGCGGCAGGGCGCGGGGCATCAGGCGGCGTCCGCGTCCGCAACGGCATCCAGGGCGGCGCGCTGGACCGCGTGCAGCCGGCTCGTGCCCAGCCGGGCCAGGCCCAGCAGCTCCCCAAGCTGTGCCTCGCTGAACGGT
>CAXTOB010000163.1:273-1749 GCA_964245505.1 uncultured Acetobacteraceae bacterium
GCGGCCTCAGCCGAGGCTTGCACCTCGACGATGGCGCCGGCGTCGGTCAAGACGAAGTTGGCATCCGCCTCGGCCCCGCTGTCCTCGGCATAGTCCAGGTCCAGCAGCGCCGCGTCGCCCACCAGCCCGCAACTGACCGCCGCGACCTGGCCGCGCATGGGGGAGCCTGCAATTACCCGGTTCCGCTGCAGGTGCCGGAACGCCAACTCCAGCGCCACCCAGGCGCCGGTAATGCTGGCGCAACGGGTGCCGCCATCGGCGTTCAGCACGTCGCAGTCCAGCGTAATGCTGCACTCCCCCATGGCGGAGCGGTCCACCACGGCACGCAGGCTGCGCCCGATCAGGCGCTGGATTTCCTGGGTGCGTCCGGACTGCTTGCCGCGGGCGGCCTCGCGGTCGCCGCGCTGGTGGGTGGCACGGGGCAGCATGCCGTATTCCGCCGTCACCCAGCCCAGGCCGGTGCCGCGCAGGAAGGACGGGGTGCGGCTGCTGACGCTGGCCGTGCACAGCACCTCGGTGCCGCCGGCGCGGATCAGGCAGGACCCTTCGGCGTGCCGGGCGAAGCCGGGTGTGATCGAAACATCTCGCATCGCATCGGCGGCGCGGCCGGCATGGCGCATGGTGATGTCCTGTGATGGGAAAGGGCCATATAGCTCAGGTGGGCCGGTTCTTGCAGGGCATGGCACGGGATGAAGGATCGGGACAAGGCATGACGATCGGCTTGGGGATCATCGGCGCGGGCATCATGGGGGAGCGGCTGCTGCGTGCGGCCCAGGATCAGCCGACGGACGTCGTGCACGTTTCCGGCATCTGGGACTCGACGCCCGCCGCGCTGGACCGGATCGGCGCCGCTGTGCATGGCGTCGCCCGTGCGACGTCGGCCGAGGCGGTCATTGCGGGCGCGGATTGCGTCTATGTTGCCACCCCACCCGGCACCCACCTGCACTATGCCCGCATGGCGATGGCGGCCGGGAAGGCGGTGTTCCTGGAGAAGCCGCTCTCGGCTGATCTGGCAGATAGCCGTCGTTTTTTGCGGGAGGCCAATGACACTCGCGTGGCGGTCAACTTCCCCTTCGCATCCTCCCCGGCGGTGGCGAGCCTTGCCGGCTGGCTGGAGGCCGGGGTCACCGGGGCTCCGCGCGGGTTCAGCGTGGACGTGGGCTTCGCCAAGTGGCCGCGGCCCTGGCAGATGGATGCCGCGCCTTGGCTGGACCGCCGGGCCGAGGGCGGCTTCACCCGGGAGGTCGTGTCCCATTTTCTGTTCCTGGCGCGCCGCCTGTTGGGACCGCTGCATCTCGCGTCGAGCTACGCCGAGTATCCGCGGGACGGAGAGGGCAGCGAGCGGTCCATAACCGCCCGGCTCGATGCCGGCGGGTTGCCGGGCCGGCTGCAGGGAGCGGTCGGCGGCACTGCGGCGGATGACACCAACACCTGGACGGTGAGCGGCGTCGGCGCCATACGCCAGGGGCGCAGGTG
>CAXTOB010000163.1:1759-2514 GCA_964245505.1 uncultured Acetobacteraceae bacterium
GGTCCAGACGGCTCCTGGGTGTCCGACCCCGACGCAGTGCCGAACGAGCGCCTACGCCCTCTGGTGCTGCACCTCCAGCTGCAGGAGGTTGCCCGGATGACCCGCGGCGAGTCGCACCACCTGGCGACGGTGACGGAGGCCTATGAGGTACAGGAGGTGGTCGAGGCCATCTTGTCCGGCGCCTCACCCCCCCAAGTGACCCGGCGGGAGTAGCCGCATGGCGGACGCCAGGGACCGCGGGGGACCGCAACGCTCGGGAATGCCGCCGGGGCTTGATCCCCGCGCCGCAACCGTGCTGCGGGAGATCGTCGAACAGTATGTCGCCACCGGCGAGCCCGTGGGCAGCCGCACCTTGTCGCGCCGGCTGCCGATGTCGCTGTCGCCGGCGACGATCCGCAACGTGATGGCGGACCTGACGGACGCCGGGCTGCTGTTTTCCCCGCACACCAGCGCCGGCCGGTTGCCGACCGACCGCGGGCTGCGCTTGTTCGTGGACGGCCTGCTGCAGACCGGCAGCCTGCCGGCGGAGGAGCGGGAGACCATCAGCCGGGCGCTGGAGGCGCGCGGGCGCAGCCTGGAGGACACGCTTGCCGAGGCCAGCTCCATGCTGGGCGGGCTGGCCGGGGCCGCCGGGTTGGTGCTGGCGCCGAAGTCGGACGGGGCGGTGCGGCATATCGAGTTCGTGCCGCTTGGGCCGGGCCGGGCACTGGTGATTCTGGTTTCGGCCGACGGGCAAGTGGAGAACCCCGTCATCG
>CAXTOB010000163.1:2524-12063 GCA_964245505.1 uncultured Acetobacteraceae bacterium
ACGCCGCCGGGCCTGCCGCCGTCGGCGCTGACGGCAGCCGCCAATTACCTGAATGCCCAGTTGCTGGGCCGCAGCCTGGCGGAGCGCAGCCTGGCGGAGTTGCGCCGGACCGTCAGCGCCGACATGACGGAGGACCGGACCCAGTTGGATGCGCTGACGTCCCAGGTGGTGGAGACTGGGCTCGCCATCTGGACCGGGGAGGGCCGGGGCGGCGCGCTGATCGTGCGCGGCCAGGCCCGGCTGCTGTCGGAGGTCACGCAGATCGAGAACCTCGCCGCGATCCAGACCCTGTTCGAGCGGCTAGAGCAGCAGGAAACCATGCTGCGTCTGTTGGATTTGGCGGAGGCGTCGGACGGGGTGCGCATCTTCATCGGCGCGGAAAGCGGGCTGTTCGGCGCCAGCGGCGTTTCGATGGTGGTGGCGCCGGCGCGCAACGATGCCGACCGCATCGTTGGCGCCATCGGGGTGATCGGGCCGACACGGATCAACTATGGCCGTATTATCCCGGTTGTTGACTACACGGCCCGCGTGATCGGCCGTCTTTTAGGCTGAGGCTGGTGGTTAAATGTACGTGATCGTACATCAACAGTCTTGCGAGGATCGGTCGGCAGCGAACGAAAGTGTATGCGGCCCGTTGGACGCGCTTCGAGCAAACCTTCGGCGGCCCTTCCCATGTCCGACAAACAGAATTGCCTCCTACTTGTCGAAGATGATGCGCTCGTCCGTATGACGGTGGCGCTGATGCTTGAAGACGACGGTTTCGGGGTGGTTGAGGCGTCAACTGCAGAGGAAGCGCTGACGCTGATGCGCGACGGGCTGCAGGCGCCGGTGATGGTGACGGATGTGGACCTTGGCGCCGGCTGGAACGGCATGGAGCTTGCGGACCAGCTTCGTGCTCTGGCGCCCGAGATGGTCATCGTGTTCATCACAGGCCGCGTGGCTTCGCTTGCGGGACGGGCCTTGGGACCGCGTGAGGCAGTGCTGCCGAAGCCGTTCGAGGGGGCAGAATTGGCCCGGCTGGTGCGAGATTTGGTGAACCGCTGAGCTTTTCGGCCGCACCGGGTTTTATCTGTGACCCGCAACCATTTCCCACCGGAAGGCGTTGGGCAGGCATAGCAACGGAGGAGAACCGGACATGAACGCACTGAAATTTGGGCTTGCTGCCGCACTGGTATGCAGCGTGGCTTCCGCCCAGACGACAACTGGCACGCCGAACACTACGCCAGGGTCGACAACCATGGGTACGCCTGGGCGTAACCTGCCCGGCATTACCACCAACACACCATCGCAACTCAGCCCAAGCAACAACAGTTCTGCTACCGCGCCGGCAGTGACGACCAGCAATGCCAATAACAAGACCTCTGCTGCCCCTGTGAAGGGCCGCAACAGCTTCACGATGAATGAGGCACGCCGCCGGATCGAGAAGGGCGGCTTTACCCAGGTCACTGGGCTCAAGAAGGACGCCGACGGCATTTGGCGCGGCAAGGGTATGAAGAACGGCGCATCAGTGGACGTTTATTGCGACTACCAGGGCAACGTCGGGTCCGCTTCTTAATCAATTCAAGTTTTAGGGAACTATAAACCATGCGCACCATAGCACATGTCTATCCGACTTACGCGGAAGCAGCCCGGGTCGTCTCATCGCTTGAAAGCGCCGGCATTCCACATAGCGACATCAGCATTGTGTCCGGCGACAAGGAGCATGCGAATGCCAACTACGGCAGCACGGCTGGAACTACTGGGACCGATACCGGCCTGACTAGCGGCGACCCGGAACAGGGTGCGGCAACGGGCGCCGGAACTGGAGCGAGCCTCGGCACAGTATTGGGCGGTGGTGCAGGGTTGCTGGCCGGCATCGGTGCGCTGGCGATCCCGGGTATCGGACCGCTCGTTGCGGCGGGCTGGCTGGTTGCAGCGCTCACCGGCGCTGGTGTTGGTGCGGCAGCGGGCGGCTTGCTAGGCAGTTTGACCGGTGCCGGCATCAGTGAGGCCGACGCGCAGACTTATCAGGAAGGTGTGAGCAGCGGCGGTACTCTGGTGACGGTCCGTGCGGACGATGGTCAGGCAGCTCACGTCGAGCAATTGATGGGTATGAGCACTGGCTACGCTGGAACGACTCCCATGGGCACCACGGAGACCAGCGCCATGGACACAGGCGCACTCGGCATGACCGGCGCGGCTGGCATGGTAGGCGCCGCAACGCCAGTTCGTGACACATCAGCAACTCGCGATGCGGAGATGGGGACGGGTATGGAGACCGGTTCAACCCGTACCAGCGCGATGGGCACCAGTGTCGGCATGACAGATGCGGCGAGCCGGACGGCACCGGCCTCCATGAATACGGCTACGGGGGACGACACCATCAAGGTTATGAAGGAAGACTTGGTTGTTGGAAAGCGCGAGCATGAGGCAGGCGGTGTCCGGGTGACGTCCCACGTCGTCGAAACGCCCGTCCAGGAGCAGGTCACGTTGCATGAGGAGCGTGTCACCATCGAGCGGCGCCCGGTGAACGAGCGCGTTGCCGGCGCTGGTGATGCATTCACTGACAAGACCATTGAGGCTCGGGCAACATCCGAGGAGGCTGTGGTCGGCAAGGAGACCCGCGTCATCGAGGAGATTGGGATCAAGAAGGAAGCCACCGACCGCGTCGAGACCGTTCGGGACACCGTGCGTGAAACCAAGGTGGATGTCGAGGACACGTCTTCCGCCACGCGTCCGGCTACGACGACAGATACAACCAAGCGTATCTAGACGATCGAGTGCAAATTGGGCGGGGAGGACTGTTGTCCTCCCCGCTTTCTTGTACGATTGCTGCTTTGGATTTAAGTTCGCTTCGGTCGCGACCACAGGCGCATAAGTGTCCTGCACCGTAAATGATCAGCCGGGTACAGACTTCAGTAGTGGTTTCTTGGACAGGCCTTCGGTTCAAAACCGACGCGGTATCTTGCCTTTGCTACCAGCTTCCTAGCTGTCGTTGCATGAACTGATAATCCACTTTTTGTCTGCCGTTTTGGCGGGACCGACCATCAAAACGGGCACTTTAAGAAAAGCTGCGATTTCCTCTCTCAAAGCCTGGCCCGTTGCAGCCCATGGAAAGCCATAAGCCGGAACCTGAAACCAGCAGCGACCCTGTCCAGCGCGCACGCCAGGTCACCAAAACGAAGAAGGGAACTCCGATCATAATTGCAACTCGTCCAGAATACTCCCGGCGATGGGACAGAGTAGGGCGAAGTCTCGTATCACTGGCTCTTGCCAGCAGAGGATCGTAGAATTGCAATAGGCTCCACACGCTGCTCCGTAGTGCTCGCCACTCTCGATAGTAAAAAGCGGACGATCGTAATAGCTGGTCTGCTGAGAGCCTTTCAATAACATTGGCCACGTAACGAACTTCGCTTCAATTTCGCTGACGCTTGGAAGAGTGTTGAATAATACCAAACGCCCTTCACTCTGACTGTTTCCGTCATTGTCAGGAGCGCAGCGACGCGGCAATCCAGAGCGCAAGCACGATGGTGGCGGCTCTGGATTACCGCGCCGCAAGCGCGGCTCGCAATGATGGCTCGGCAACATCTGGGTCAGTGCGAAGGGCGATTGATATAATTCGGTGTGCGGGACCGCGCCCTACAGTCCAGGGATGCAGCGCCCCTCGCAATCGAATGCGTACGGATGATCCCAAGTAAAATCGAAGCCGATCTCATATCCCGGGCTAGCTCAATACTGCCAACCGGCCCTCGATACGGGCTATGTTCATCTTCCGGTGGTAGGGGAGGCAGACGCTCCCCTCCGCCTTGTCCACCCCGCCATCTTGGCCATTCGCCGCAGCCCCGCCATCTGCTGCTGCAAATACGTTCCCGTAGCCATTGCTTCCTCCGCCGAAGGGTCACCTGTCCGCACATAAGCCCGGTCAAAATCCGCCGTCCGGAACAGCATGTCCCACCACGGCAGGATCGCCCCGTAGTTCGCGCTCCGCTGACCCGCCGCCAGTACCCCATGGTGTGCCCGGTGGAACCGCGGCGATATCAGCAGCCGCTCCCCCAGCCAACCGAACGAGACCCGCGCATTCGCATGGGACAGCGACTCCAGAAGCCGCAGCAGCAGCACCAGCAGCGGAAATTGCAGCGGCGGGATGCCAATCAGCAATGCAATCGCCGTGAACCACACGAACCCGATCAGGTCGTCCAGCACGTGGTTGCGGTCATCCGACCAGAACGTCATCTGCCGCTGCGCATGGTGCAGCGAGTGCAGCGCCCACCACCAGCCGAACCGGTGCGACAGCCGATGCCGCCAATACTCGGCAAAATCCAAGATCACGGCATAAGCGAGAAACGTAAGCACATGATGCCCCAGTAGCGCCGGCACCAGCCGCTCCAGGGTCGGCGGCACCCAGCCGTGGTCGGTCATCCAGCCATTCAGCGCCACCTGCAACTGATAGAACAGCACGAACGTCACCAGCGGCAGCACGCCGACGCGGGACATCAGGGTGTAAAGCACATCCACCCAAACCGCCTTCGCGTCGGGCCAGTGCTCCACCGGACGCCACCGCTCCAACGGCAGGCATACCGCGAACGTGATGACGACCTGTACCAGCCCGTAGCAGGCGAACAGCGCCCAGCCGAACGAGATTTCCTCCCACTGCATCATGTCCAGCGCATACAGCGCCGGCAGCAGCACAGTCTCTTGCAGCCACCCGGCTGCCAGGCTGAACGGGTCCATCATCGCGCTGCCACCGTCGCCGGGGGCGCCCCGGTGGTCAGGAAAATGCCATGCGGCGAGCGCCCAACTGGATACGACTGCAGCGCCCCGCTAACCGGGTCTAGCACCCCGACCTTCTGGATGAACCGCTGAGTGATCCACAGCTTGCCGTCGGGCGCAAAGTCAATGCAATCGGGCCCGCCGGGCACGCGGTAAGTGCGGATGACCGCCAGGGTCTGCGGGTTCACCGACACCGTCGTACCATCCACCCGGTTGTTGACCCACAACGTCTTGCCGTCTGGCGACAGGAACAATTGGTGTGCGCCGCGTCCGGTGTGGACCCGCTGCTCGGTATGGCCGTCCACCGGGTCCAGCACGGCGAAGAAGTCGGTCCCCATGTCGGCCACCAGCAGATGGCCATTCAGCCACATGATCCCCGCCGGCGTGCTGCCGACCTCCGCCGTCCACGCAACCACCTGCTTGTGCAGGTCCAAGGCGGCGACCTTGTTGGTGCCCTGCAATGTCACATAAGCCATGCTGCTGTCCGGCGCATAGGCGACGTGGCTGGGCATCGAGCTGAGCGGGAAGCGCTTCACCAGCGCCATCGTCGCCCCGTCGTAAACGTCCACCTGGTTGCGGGCCAGGCCGGTCACCACCAGCCACTTGCCGTTGGGGCTGAACGCCAGGTGATAGGGGTCGGCAACCGGCATGCGGTGCAGCACCTCCCCAGTATGGGGATCGAGGAACAGCATCTCGTTGCCCCCGGCATCGCCGACCAGCAGCTCGCGCCCGTTTGGGCTGAGTACGATGTGGTGCGGCTCCCGCAGCACGGGGATGCGGCGCAGCTCGGTGCCCCGGTCCATATCCAGGAGGCTGATCGTGGCGTCGCCGGAGTTGATCACGATTGCGACCCCACCCGCGCGGGCGGTTATGGGCGCGGCCAGGAGAAGCAGGGCTAAAAGCCACGAAGACGGCAAAAGGCGCATGGAAAACCCTATCCGTAACAGCCGACGCAAGGTGCGGCACTGATGTGCCCCCAAGCTTATCACGTTAAAGCCATAGCTGCGCCGACCATGGCAAGTCATTCGGCCCTGCCCAGCAATGCGTGGCCGTCACAACACAAAAAATGACATAATGGTTCACTCCGACCGGTTGCCAAAACAGCCGTGGAATGACATCCATGTGAAGGGGATCGGGATCATATCTGGTTGATAGGATTGTGCGCCAACCCATTGTACCGCCGCCGCGACCGCCTGCATGGGTCGAGCCTGCATGGGAAACGATATGTCCGAGTTGCTGCCTGCTCCGATACGCATCCTGGTCGTGGAAGACGAGTTCCTGATCCGCCTGACGCTGACCGAGGCGCTGGGGGATGAGGGCTTTGAAGTGCTGGAAGCCGAAACGGGCGACGCCGCCCTGCCGATGCTGGCATCGGGGTCCGGCATCCGCCTGCTCCTGACCGACATACAGTTGCCGGGCTCGTTGAACGGCTTCGCCCTGGTGGACCGGGCGCGTCAGGCCATACCCGACCTGCCGGTGATCTACATGACCGGAAGGCCGGACCCGGCCAGCTCGCCATCACGGCTGGATGTGTTCATCTCCAAGCCGTACACCCTGACCGACATATGTGACGCCGCAAAACGGATGACCGCCGCGCATAGCACCAGCGGAGTCTGATCCGGCGCCAAAAATGGATTCCAATCCGGTCCAGACTCACAGCGTTTGAAGCCAGCTGCAGGTTTCTGGGTCGAAATAAAAAGCTAGACCGGCCTGCGGCCAGTCTGGACGCAAACCGTTCTGGTGTCCTAAATCTGGATCTCACGTCATTAAACCAACCGCCAGACGTTCTGACCAATCACTCCGGACTGGCTCTTTTCATTGCGAGCCGGCTTCTGCGCGGCAGTCCCCGGTGGCAAGATCTAGACGTGCAGCACTGGATAGCCGTGCCGCAGGAGCGAATCGCAATGACGACACTCTTGTCAGCAGTCGAAACTTTCGGCAGATGGCACCATAAGTTCTCAGATCGCACCGAAATCTTGTGCTTGAGCAGCTGCTTAGATTTCATTTCAAATGCAGCGAAAATCTGAACCGCAACACTAGGGTGGCCCCTTGGGCAACCGGGCCAGAGTGCCTGCGCGGGCGGCGTCCACCGCGGCGTCCGCATCCTCCCGCAGCATTAGCCGTTCCGCAACCAGCCCCTCGGCCGCCCGACGCACCGCCATCGGATAGCTGTCGGGATACGGGTAGCGCAGGCTGAGCGGCAGCCGCGGGTCCCCGGCCGTCGCAGTCACCGGCAGCGGGATGGCGCTGCCGGCGAGGCTGCACAGCTCCCCCTCGGCATAACCGGCCCGGCGCAGGTTCCAGCCGGCATAGGTTGCCATCGGCGCCTCGATCTCCGGCAAGCGTATGCCGGCGATGGCGTGGCCATCCCCGTCCGTGCGCGGGACGAACACCGGATATGGGCGGCCCGGCGCCGGGGGCTCCCGGTCTCGGTTCACCTCCGTCACCCGGTTAAGCAGCCCGGCATAAGGCACGCCAGGCAGATGCGGGAACACATCCGGCGCCGGCGGCACCAGCGTGCCATGCGCCAGCATCGGATAACGGCTGGTGGGCGGGCGCACCTCCTCCCGCACCCATTCGTCCATCGCCGTCAGCAGCGCACGCATCGCGGCGCCGGGGTGCAGCGGATTGGACGGCATCGCGCAGGCGGCCAGCGGCTCGCTGACCAGCCCCGGCGTGCTGGAATGCGGCAGCCCCGCCAGCATGTAGGCGCGCACGTTGGGCGGCAGGTCGAGGTGGTTGCCCTGCGTGTCCGTCACCAGCAAGGAAGCACGGGCCTGGTAGGCCTCGCTGTCGGTGTCCACCTGCATGACGGCTGGGCAGGTGTGCGTCGCCTCGCATCGGGCCAGCAGCCCGTCGGTCATGCCGGTCAGCACATCGATCGTGCTGCCATACGTGAAGGGAAACCCGTCCCCGGGATACAGGTGATCCTCGTGCTGACGAGAGAAGCGCCCGGGCTGTGACCACCGGGCGTTGGTGAAGCTGCGCCGGGCGCCGCTGATGAACGGCATCACCGCATCGAACACGGGCTGCCCATCCTCGTCGTCGTTGAAGCCTTGATACAGCAGGTCTTTCAGGAACCGCCCGCTCTGCGACACCCCGACGGCGTAGGCATGGCTGGCTTCCGGCGCGCCGCCCCGGGCCAGAGGTCCGCCATCGTGCCGCAAGAACGACACTAGGTCCCGCACCGCGGCGAAGCCCATGCCGCCCACCACGGGGTCGCGGGCGGTGTAGATGAACTCATAAATTGCCCCGGCGTCGAAGCCGTCCGGCCGCGTCACCTCGATCCGCCGCGGGTCCAGCATGCGCCAGGACAGGCCCGGCGGCGTCTGCCGCGGGTCTGCTTCCCGGTTGCGGACCGTGAGGGTCGCCTGCGCCGGCTCCGCCACGGGATAGGTCAGGGTCCAGCCGGCAGGATTTGCCATATTGTCCCAGATGAACTCCTCGCGCGACGTGCCGGTGACGCCGGTCAGGACTGGCGCCTGCAGGGCCATCAGGTCGCCGCCGGCTGGCACGTCGTGCTGCCAGCCGCTCCAGACCACGGTGTAGCCCTGACGCATCAGGAAGCCGTTGCCGGCGTCGGCATCGCTGCGCACCGCGTTGCCCATCGGCGCGTCGTTGAACAGATTGAGGCCAAGCTTTCGCCCGCGGTTCACCACGTCATACAGCAACACGCCATTGCCACGTGTGGGATCGGTGGGCCGCAGGATTATGACGTCGGAGGTTGCCAGGACCTTCCCGTCGGCGTTGCGTGGGGCCTGTGCCAGGTCGGCGATCCCCGCGTTGTGCGGGTCGGCTGGGTCCAGCACGATCGTGGCCCTGGCTTCGATCCGGTCGTAGGTTCCTGCAGAGCCAAAGCTGCGTCCGTCGAAGGCCGGGCTGACCACATCCAGCACCTCCAGTTGCAGCAGCCGCGCCTGGGCAGGAGCAGCCGCAGCCAGCATCAGCAGCATCGTCATCGCTCGGATCACGGCTAGTCCTCCGGTTTTAGCCGTAGGCTAGCCGATCTGACTCAAGAGCGGAATCTACTCCCTCTCCCTCTGGGAGAGTTGGGGTGAGGGAAGCAGCAGGCACCCTCTTCTCCGGTACGCGAACCGTTCCAAGGTGGCCGGTGTCCGCGCTTGCCGTTTCCCTCACCCCAACCCTCTCCCGGAGGGAGAGGGAGCAAGCGGCACCGGTGTGGCATGTTCCAGCACCCGTGCGCCCCGCAGCACCAGATCATCCCTATACAATCCCGCTGCAAGCTGCACCGACCGCGGCAGCCCCGCCGCCGTCAGGCCCAGCGGCATCGTGATGGCCGGCTGCCGCGTCAGGTTGAACAGCAGCGTCCAAGGCGCCCAGTCCCGCAGCAACGCCGCCATCGCGTCGCCCGTCGGCGCATCGGCCAGCGGCGGCGACCCCGGGACGGTCGGGCACAGCACCAGGTCGAACCGCCGGTGGAACAGCGCCATGCGATGCGCCGCCTGCACCCGCGCAGCCTCCCCCGCCACCACCGCCAGGCCTCCTGCCTCGGCGTGATGCGCAGCCACGTCGGTAATGCCTGCATCCAGCAGCGCCCGTTGCTCCGGCGTCATCGCCGCGGCCAAGGCCGCTAGGGACAGACCCCATAGCTGCGCGAACGCCGCGCCGGCGTCGGGCAGCCCCGGGTCCTCGTCCACGATCTCCGCCCCGGCGTCGGCCAGGATGGCGGCGGCCTGCTCCACGGCGGCGATGCCATCCGCATCTACCGGGGCGTCGAAGCCCGGCGCCCGCAGGACCGACACGCGCAGGCCCGCCACCCCGTCCTCGAT
>CAXTOB010000164.1:0-11997 GCA_964245505.1 uncultured Acetobacteraceae bacterium
TTCCTACACGGTGGCGCGCGAGAACCTGGGGCATAATGCCGGGCTGCTCGCCGCGGCGGCGCTCATGGTGGATTACATGCTGAACGTCGCCGTGGGGATCTCGGCCGGCGTCGGGGCGCTCACGTCCGCGGTGCCAGGGCTGCACCATTACACCTTGCCGCTATGCCTGGCTGTGCTCATGCTGATTACGCTGGTGAACCTACGCGGCACGAAGGAATCCGGGCTGGCTCTCGCGGTCCCAACTTACCTGTTCATCGCAAGCCTGATCTTCATCCTGGCTGCGGGCGCCTGGGCAGCATTGGCCAGCGGGGGGCATCCGCAGCCCGTGGAGGCCCCGCCCGCCCCATCCAGCGCCACCGAGGGGCTGACGCTATGGCTCGTGCTGCGCGCCTTCGCCGCGGGCTGCACGGCGATGACCGGGGTGGAGGCCGTCAGCAACGGCGTCGGCGCCTTCAAAGAGCCGACGGTGAAGTATGCCCACCGAACGCTGGCGGCGATCTGCGGCGTTCTCGGGCTGTTGCTGCTCGGCATTGCATACTTGGCGCACGCTTATGGGATCACGGCGATGGACGAGACGGCGGAGGGTTACCAGAGCGTCGTATCCCAGCTTGTCGCCGCCGTTTGGGGGCGGGGCTGGCTGTATTACGTGACGATCGCAAGCGTGCTGGCGGTGCTGTGCCTGTCGGCCAACACCAGCTTCGTCGGCTTTCCCCGGCTGTGCCGGCTGGTGGCGTCCGACAGCTACCTGCCGAAGGCGTTCGCGCTGCCGGGCCGGCGGCTGGTTTACACGGCCGGGGTGCTGTTCCTGACGATCGGCGCGGGTGCGCTGCTGACGGCGTTCGGGGGTATTACCGACCGGCTGATACCCCTGTTCGCAGTTGGGGCGTTCCTGTCGTTCACGCTCAGTCAGGCCGGAATGGCGCGGCACTGGCAGAGGAACATGCAAGGGCATGCCGATTGGGTGCGCCTATGGATCAACGGCATCGGCGCGGTCACGACCGGCACTGCGCTGGCCGTCATCCTGGCCGCCAAGTTCACCGAGGGCGCGTGGTTGACGATCATCATCATCCCGCTCGCGCTGATGCTGCTCAAGCTGACCCGGCGGTATTACCGAGATCAGGAGCGGCAAGTGTTGGTTGGCAGCCGCCGGGAGACGGACCTTCGCGACCATGGGGCGCCGGTGGTTGTGATCCCGCTGGAACGCTGGGACCGCATGGCCCATCGCGCCGTGCAGCTTGCGGCCCGGCTGTCGCCGGATGTGGTGGCGCTGCACCTGACCGACCTGGAGGGGCCGGATGCCCGGGAGCACGAGACGCATCTGCGGCGGGAATGGGCACGGTTCGTCGAACGGCCTGCCGCGGCAGCCGGGCTGCCCGCGCCAGTCCTGGTGATCAAGCCATCACCCTACCGCAGCGTATTGGCCCCGCTGCTGCGGGAGGTCGAGACGATGCAACGCCGCTGTCCCGGCCGGCCGGTGATCGTGGTGCTCAGCGAGTTGGCGGGCGGCCGTTGGTGGGAGGCGGCGATGCACACGCGCCGTGCGCAGCGCCTGCGGACGCAGTTGCTCCGGCATGGCGGGGCAGAGGTGTCCGTGCTGGTGGTGCCCTGGCAGTTGGAGGCGCCGGAAACGGAAGAGGCGATTGCGGAGGAGGAGCCGCAGGCGGCATAGGCGGCGGTCTCGCCGCTCCAGGACAGGAGGGTTTTACGGAGGCGCTTGTCGGCCCAAGTGGATAGCGGAAATCCGGAACTACGGCGTGCGCCGTTGGCGCGATAGGGGGTAGTGACGGGACAGGCTGCCCGGCCTCAGCGTGCTATCCGATCCGGGTCGGCGGGATGCATCATTGCAGCACGTGCCAGCACAGGAAGCGGCTGTCGCTACTGTGAATCGCGTTGTCGAATCATTAACTATTGGAATTGTGCTGGTAACAACTAGTACGGTAACCTATGCTACATATTACTGGCTTACCGAGATATTCGGTAAGAGGAATGAGGGCAACCCACATATCTTGGTGTGGATTGGCATCACATTTCTTGTAATCATGGTGCGTGACTTCTTTGTATGGTTCTCGCATTATCTGGAACACAAAATCCCTATCCTGTGGGAATTTCATGCCATCCACCACAGTGCGGAATTTTTGAATCCACTCAGCAATCGCAGGCATCACCCACTGCAGCTTGTGTGGGAGGGCGGACTTAGCAACATTGCCGCTGGCATCACACTGGGACTTACCAGCTATGCGTTCCATATCAGCGTCGTTGATACGGCATTGTTGGGAGTTGACGCATATTTTGTATGCGATGTGTTGAGCTTTTACCAGCTGCGGCACTCCCATATTCCGCTGCACTATGGCAAGCTTGAAAAATGGTTCTTAAGTCCCCGTTCTCATCAGCTACACCATAGCGTTGAAACGCAAGATTGGGACAAAAACTTTGGTTTGTTGACGTCGATATGGGATCGAGTGTTTGGCACTATGAATATCAGACCTGCTGACTACACATATACGCTAGGTCTGCAGCCAAAGTACCAGCAGGATTACAACAGCATACTGAAGTTCTATACTACTCCGACATTTAATATTGCAAAGATGGCCAACAACAACTTGCGGCGCTTTGCACTACACACTACGTTGTATCGCCCGCAGCGCATCAAGAGACTTTACTGACTCAAGCAGGGGGTTTGCTATGCTTATCCGGAGTCAAACGCTCTACCCTCGCTTCGAAGAGCGAGCTTGCCATCCAAGCTGAACCAGGGCGCGGTTCAGAAGGTGCCATTCCCAGGTAACACTGGAGATCGATGAGCTTTGATGCTAGATTGATTTCTCGTTTTGGGTGCCACCCTGATTTGAACCGCGCCGCTTTCGGTCCTGTCGGTCAACCCGCCATCCATCGGACAAGCTGACCAAAACGCGTCGCTGTCGAACGCTGTCACTGCGTCCGGGGCAATCTCCCGGAGCACGGCCCTGGCATCGCCGGAGTTCCAGGCTCTAGACGTTACGGAGAAACGACGCGTGCGCTGAAGCATGGGCGAACCTCACAAATAAAACGCCGACACCTGATCCAATATGGAACGTGCGGTTAGGTCGGCTTGCGTCCAGATTGGACACAAACCGATCCAGCTTTGTTGCAAGCAGAAATTTGCAGGTTCACATCCGGGCGCTGCTAGTCCGGACCCGACCAGAATTTGCCCTCCTATCGGCCCCCGCGGTGCTCAGCCCCTGATGAACCCCGCCGCCCGTTCCGCCACCATCATCACCGCCGGCTGTATGTTACCTGATGGTACCAGCGGCATCACCGAGGCATCTGCCACTCGCAGCCCGTCCATGCCGCGCAGCCGCAGCTGCGGGTCCACCACGGCGCCGTCATCCCCGCCCATGCGGCAGGTTCCGCAGGGATGATAGACCGTCGTTCCAGTTGAGCGGATATAGTCCAGCATGGCGTCGTCGCCCTCGATTTCCGGCGGCGGCGCCAGCTCCTCCAGCACGAGATCCCTAAACGGCGCTGTGCGGCCCAAGCGCCTCGCCACCTGGGCCGCCAGCAGCATCACCCGCTGGTCCCCGGGGGCGGACAGGTAGTTGGCGCGGATGACCGGTTTGCTGTCGGGGTCCGCGTCCCGCAGGGTCAGCGTGCCCCGGCTGTCCGGGCGGCACTGGCCGAAGTTGAACATGAAGCCGGGGTGCTTAGGCAGCACGTAGCCGCCGTCGGGCGACAGGCTGAAGTTGATGAATTGGAATTGCACCTCCGCCTCCTCGGCGCCGGGCGTCACGCGGGCGAACAGCGTGGCCTCCGTCGCGCCAACCGCCATCGGCCCGCGCCGGCGCAACGCATATCCCAGCGCCATCGCACCCGTGCGCAGCCTGCTGGCGGTGATCTCGTTCAGCGTGCCGGCGGGACGGGTGCGGTAGCCAAAGCGGGTGATGAAGTGGTCCTGCAGGTTGCCGCCCACCGCCGGGCGGTGCAGCACGACGGGGATGCCAAGCTGCTGCAGTGCCGCGCCGTCGCCGATGCCGGACAGCATCAGCAGCTTCGGCGACATGATTGACCCGGCGCAGAGCACGACCTCTCGCGTCGCATGAACCTCAAATGGCGGGCCTTCGGCACGGCGGGCAACGCATCCCCGCACGCGGCCGTCCCGGACTAGCAGGCGTTGGACGTTGACGCCGGTCAGCACCTGCAGGTTCGGCCGGTGCCGGGCTGGGCGCAGGTAGGCCTGCGCCGTGCTGGCCCGGCGGCCCCGGCGGACGTTCATCTGGATGGGTGCTACGCCCTCGATGGCGCCGTCGTTGATGTCGCGGTGCCGGGGATACCCCAGGGCGGCGCATGCCTCGATAAAGGCGGCGGCGCCGGGCGATAGGCTATGCGGCTCGCTGACGGTGATCGGGCCGCCGGACGCCCGGGTGGTGCCGGGCTCGCCTTCCCAGTTCTCGATCCGGCGGAAGGCCGGCAGCACGTCGTCATGCGACCAACCCTGCGCGCCGGCCTGCGCCCAGCGGTCGTAGTCGTGCGGAGAGCCGCGAAGATACACCAGGCCATTGATGGACCCAGAGCCGCCCAGCACCCGGCCGCGCGGCCAGTTGACGCTGCGGCCGCCCAGCTCCGGCTCGGGTTCGGTGGCGAAGCGCCAGTCGTAGCGGCCACTGGCAAATAGCCGGGCGTAGCCGGCGGGGATGTGTATCCAGGGATCGCGGTCCTCCGGCCCGGCTTCCAGCAGGGTGACGCGGGTGCCGGGGTCCTCGGACAGCCGTGCGGCCAGGATGCAGCCGGCGGTGCCGCCGCCGATCACGAGGTAGTCGGTCATGGATGGGCGAACCTCCCGGGGTTCAGGCCAGGGTGCGGCGGCGGGAGGCACAGTGGAAGGGGTAGGGCGATAAAAGAGCGTGAGATGCAGCGATCGCCGCGGTGCGCCGACCGGGAGAGGGAATAGTATTAGCTGCCTGTCGCACTGCCGCGGACGTTGCCAAGCCGTCATTGCGAGCCGCGCTTGCGGCGTGGCAATCCAGAGCCGCCAGCGTTGTGCTTACCACTCTGGATTGCCGCGTCGCTGCGCTCCTCGCAATGACGAAAACGGTCAGAGCAAAGGGTGTTGGTGTAATATCAACCGCGGAAAGCTTTGACCTGTGCCCAGCCATTCGCATCCTGCGGAAAGCTCGACTCTGACAGGTCAGACTCTCCCGCCAGTTGGTATGACTGCGCCCGGCCCTTCTTTCCTGATGATCTCGTAGTAAAATTGACCGCTCGCATAAAAATCGTAACGAACCGTTATGCCTGGAGTTCTGTCATTACCCTGAAATCCGGTAGTAACCAGACAACGCTGGCGACCTCACCCAGCCCATCAGGATGTGCGTCGGCAAGAGGAGGAGACCCGTTCCCGGTGCCTGTGCATCCGGGTCCACGGCGCAAGTGACGCTCTGGGCAAAAACCAACTGCGAATTCACCAACGGTTGTCACGGCGGGTCGCCTCGATGTCTCTCAACCGCCTCCTTGATGAGCGCCGCTGCCGACCCGAGCTTCAGCTTCGTCTTGATCTGGGCCGCCGCGTTGGCAGCGGTGCGGTAGCTGACCCCAAGCAGGCTCGCGATCTCGGCCAGGCTTTGTCCACGGCCGAGCAGGTCGAACACTTCGCGCTCACGCGGGGTCAGTTCATGCAAGGGATCGCTGTTTCGGAACGGCTGCAGCGCGAGGCGTTCGGCAACGCGCGGGGCCAAGTATAGGCCGCCGGCCTGCACTCGCTCGATCGCTTCGATCATGCTCTCCGGGGTGTCGTTCTTGGTCATGTAGCCCCGCGCGCCCGCCTCCAAGGCCGCGGTCACGAAGGGCACGTCCTCATACATGCTGAACACGATCACCCGGAGCTGCGGCGTTTGCTGCCGCAGCAGGCGGAGGACGTTCATGCCCGGCATGTCAGGTAAATGAAGGTCGAGCATCGCGATGTCGGGCAGCGCTGCCGCATTCAGGGCCACGGCCTCCGCGCCCGTGCTTGCCTCGATCACGTCGAAGGCCGCATCGTCGGTCGCGTGGTCCTGCAGCAGCCTGCGGCAGCCAGCGCGCACGATCGGGTGGTCCTCGATCAGCAGGATTTTCATTGCTCGACCCGTCCTAATCGTTGCCACGGCAGGAGCACGTCGATCGTAGCGCCACCTGCTGCGCCGTTGCGCATCGAGATCCGGCCGCCCACGCTGCGGACCCGCTCGGTCATACCCAGCAGCCCGTAGCTATATTGCTGCGGCTGGGCGAAGCCGCAGCCGTCGTCGCTGATCGTCGCCTGCAGCCTGGCGTGATCCGGGGCGTCCCGTAGCTGGATGAGCACGTGCCGGGCGCCGGCGTGCCGGGCCACATTTGTCAGGCATTCCTGCACGAGCCGAAACAGCACGAGCGCCACGGCATCGTCCAGTGCGGCCAGGCCGCAGGAAAGCTCAAGCGACCACGCCACTTCTGGCCGGAGCTGCCGCCACGAGGCGATGAGCTGACCCAGCGCCTGCTCGATGCCCATTTCCTCCAGCACCAACGGCCGCAGCCGGGCCAGCATCCGGGCGTTGGTGTGCTGGATGCCGTCCACCAGCCCGGAGATCGTCGTGGCGCGAGCGGCGATGGCTGCCAGGCGGTCCTCCTTTATGACGGCTTCGGGCGTGCACCGGCGCATGATGCTGGCCACCTCCGCGCGGATGCCGAACAGGGCCGGCCCGAACTCGTCGTGCAACTCGTGGGCGACTTCGCGGCGCTCCGCCTCCTGGACCGAGATCAGCTTGTCGATCAGCAGGCTGTTGTCCGCCAAGAGGCGTTGCAGTGTTTGGGCAAGGCTCTGGCATCGCGCGCCGATGCGTTGCAGCTCGACCAGGCGGACCGGCGCCACGCCGGCGCTGAACCGTCCCTGCTCCAAGTCATCCAAACTGTCGGCCAGAGCCCCGAGCGGGCGAAGTGACAAGGCGGTCGCGACATAGATCAGCAGTACGATGAGGGCGGACATCAGCAGGATCAGCAGCGCGAGCCAACTGAGATCGGTCCAGATCTCGCTCATCTCGTCGTAGGGGTTCGAGCGTAGCAGCACCTGGCCGACACGCTCCCCGCGGACGATGACGGGGAATGTCTCCGTCGCCAACGGCGGCTTGAGCATCCGCTCGAACCAGGCCGGCACCTTGGGCCTGTCCCCCAGGCTAAGCGGTGTCAGGCCTGCCGCTTCGGCCTGCTCTCCTGGCGTCACGACGATGTCCAGGTGCCTGATGCGGAGTAGCTGCGCCTCGACTTCCTGCAACGCCTCGCGAGGGCTTGCCGCGTCGGTTGCGGTGTGCAGCGCCGCCTGGACGAGCATCCGGCCAACCGCGAGGCTGCTCGCGGCTTCACCGCGGATGCGGGCGCTGGCGCCGTGCAGCGCCAGCATTGCCGCGACGAGCAGGCCGCAGGCCAGGATGACAGTCGGGATCAAGACCAGGCGTAGTCGCAGCGAATGCACGGCATGTCTCCCAGGTATCGAACTCTCTACAGGTGCGAGTTGCACTAAATGCAACAGCGATTGCAAGAAGTGCAAATGCCAGTTTCGCTATGGACAGGGCGTATTCTGATTTGTAGCAGACAAAGAATACCGGGGAGAACTTCATGAGACTTTCGGCACTGTCCGCTGCCGTTGCGGCGATAACGCCCGTTGCCGTTCTGATGCCAGCGATTGCGTTCGCCCAGGCCGGGGCCGGGCCGGCCGGCACGGGCAGCAGCGCGGCCCCGGCGGATGTCGTGCTGCTGCCGACGGTCAACATCGTCGGCGCCAGCCCGCTGCTGGGCTCCGGCATCGACCGCGACAAGCTGCCGGCCCAGACCAGCGTGCTGAACAGGAACGACGTCGCCCGTGACGGCACGCCCAATGCTCTACGCGCGCTCAACGAGCAGGTTGGCGGCGTGAACCTCGACTCCGCATCGGGCAACCCCGATCAGCCGACCCTGCTGTATCATGGCTTCGAGGCGTCGCCGTTGCAGGGCACGCCGCAGGGGCTGGCGGTTTACGTGAATGGGGCGCGCTTCAACGACGCCTTTGGCGATACGGTGAACTGGGACCTGATCCCCAGCCTCGCGATCGACCAGATCAACCTGGAGGGACCCAACCCGGTCTTCGGCCTGAACGCGCTGGGCGGATCGGTGAGCGTGCAGCTTAAGAACGGCTTCACCTACCAGGGCGGGGAGGCGACACTCTATGGCGGCTCGTTCGGCCAGGTTGTGGGAGAATTGCAGTATGGCAAGCAGGTCGGCAACGTCAGCACGTATGTCGCCGGCACCGTCCGGCACCAGGACGGCTGGCGCGACCTGCAGTCCTCCGACATCCAGAACTTCTACGGCGATCTCGGCTGGCGCGGTGACCGCGCCGAGCTGCACTTGAACCTGACGCTGGCGAACTCGGTGCTGAACGGCCCCGGCACCTCGCCGATCGAGTTGCTGGCCGTCAACCCCGCCGCGCAGTTCACCGCGCCGAACCTGATCGCCAACCGCTACTTGGCGACCAACCTGCAGGGCAACTTCAATGTGTCCGACACGACTTCGATCCAGGCGCTCGCCTACTACCGCTATTTGCTGCAGCGGGTCGTCAATGGCAACGCAGCCAACGACACGCCCGCCAATGACGGGTCCGGGCTGCTGGTCAACTCCAGCGGCACCTATAGCACGACCCGCGGCGGCGGCCTGATCCCCGACTTCCTCAATGGCGGCCCGTATTCTGAACTCGATAATCAGACGACCAACACCAACAGCTACGGCGCATCGGTGCAGGTGACGAACACCTCCGACGTGTTCGGCTTCAAGAACCACTTCGTCGGCGGCTTCAGCTTCGACGGGGCGCAGACAGAGTTCGGCGCCACGGCGAGCCTCGGCGGCCTGACGGCTCTCGACCGCGTCTTCGTCGGCCCGGGCGTCACCATTGACGAGCCCGGCATCAACACGCCGGTGCGGCTCGCAACCAGCAACGCCTATTACGGCGTCTTCGTCTCCGACACGTTGAACCTGACGGAGCGGTTCGCCGTGACCGCGTCCGGCCGGTTCAATGCGGCGGAGATCGACCTGAGCGACCAGGGCGGCGGCAACCTGACGGGACAGCATACCTACAACCGCTTCAACCCGGCGATCGGCGCCACCTATCAGGTCGCCCCTTGGCTGACGGCGTATGCCGGCTACTCCGAGGCAAACCGCGCGCCCACGCCTGCCGAGCTGTCCTGCGCCGGGCCGGCTGATAGCTGCAGCCTGGCCAACTTCTTCACCGGCGACCCAAATTTGAAGCAGGTGGTTTCGCACAGCGTCGAGGTCGGGGTGCGCGGCACGGTCCGGCCAGCGGATGGCGTCCGGGTCACCTATAATCTGGGCCTATTCCACACGACGAACGACGACGACATCGCCTTCGTCAACAGCGTCGCGCTCAACCGGGCATTCTTCGAGAATATCGGGCAAACCCGGCGGCAGGGCGTGGACGCCGGAGTGCAGCTCCGGACCCCGCGCTGGCTGGCCTACGTCAATTACAGCTACACCGATGCCACGTATCAGAACGGCTTCGTCGAGTCCGCGGGCAGCAACCCGCAGGCCGATGCGAATGGAAACCTGACCATACGGCCCGGCAGCCGCCTTCCCGGCGTGCCGGCCAACCAGCTCAAGTTCGGGGCGTCCTACAAGGTTACCGACAAGTGGACCGTGGGTGCGACGGGGATCTACCAGAGCGGGCAATATCTGTTCGGCGACCAGGCCAACCTTACGCCGCGGCTGCCGGGCTTCGTCACGGTCAACTTGAATACGCAGTATCAGATCACGCCGAACATCCAGGTCTTCGGACTGGTCGAGAACGTCAACGATGCCAGGTACTACACCTACGGCACGTTCTCGCCGACCTCGTCGGTCTTCCTGGCTCAGGCGCCGAACGCGACCAACCCACGCTCGTATAGCCCAGCCGCCCCGGTCGGCGGCTTTGGTGGGGTGCGGGTCACGTTTTAATCGGGCAATGGCTACACGGAACGGGTGGCTGTGCCTGTGGACACGATCAGCAGGTCACCAGCCGTTTGCGTCCGGAGCAAAGAACGTTTGGTGTGATACCAAACGCCTTTCGCTCTGATCGTTTCCGTCATCGCGAGGGGGCAGCGACGCGACAGGCACCGTGCTGGCGGTGGATTGTCACGCCGCTATGCTCCTCACGCTGACGGCTCGGCAAGATAACGGTCAGTGCGCAGGGCCGTTGATTTAACTTCGGTGACGAATGCACCAGCCGATCTCTGAATAAGGGAGTTGGCTGAAGCGAGCGGCAGATGGCTGCCTCGCCTACCATGTCGTGCCAACAAACGACCGCACGCGTCGCACCTTTCGAAGTGAGGTCAAGTTCCTCTAGATGCGCAGCCCGCAAAGACGCAGCCAGCGGGACAGGACGACATGGGAGAGAATGAAGAAGCTCCCGGAGGAATAGCTCCCGAAGCCTCTAAGCAGGTTTGTGCGGCCTGTTACACGGATGGCCTGCGGCCGTGCCAGGCCGCACAAGCCTGCTTGGTTTTCATCTGTGCGCAAACCTCCAAGGTTTTGCTTGGTCGCTTATCCCTGGCCGTCACGCAGGTTGCCGTCAAACACCTGGGGTGGGAGCCGTGTGCAGGAACTCCAACGGTACGGTTCTATGCCGGAGACGCGTGGTGATGCACGTTCTTGCTGTCATTGTCGTCCGGGAATCTTCCGGCCAATGCTAGCGGGGCTGGGACGCGGCAGGCCAGCGCCAAACTGCTGGGTCATGCTGGACCGTAGGAACGCCGGATATACCTCTTCCAAGTGAACGGTTACGTGTTTAGTATTGTGCATTGCCGTACAGGCTCTCGCATCTGTGTCGGCAAGGCGCCGAACTCGGCTTGAAACAGTCATGTCGTGCAAATGTTAGCGTTATCTGCACAGGCGTGGGGAAATACCGATGGCTGCGGCACGGTTATTGGCAGGAGAGAAAGAGAGCCTAACCCAGCTGGCAAGGGCGGACAGCCTCCCGGCCAGCGCGGTCAAAATTGTTGCATCTCAGCATGGCGACGAGGCTCGCGCGCTGCTCGACGATTTCGATGACTTTGAGGCGCAGGTGCCGGAAAGCGCCGCTGCGCAGGGGCGAATCGACGCGGGCACCAGGTGGGCTGTAGCGTTAGCCGTAGTCATCGATGGGCTGGAAAACCTGGCCATTGCGCCTGCCGCTCCGGCATCAGACGCTGCATTCCCGGCGGCCGCCGGCCCCGTCCCATTGCGGACGCGGCTGGATGCGCAGACCTCCGGCCTGCTTCGCGCGGGGAGCTGATCGTGCGCGCCGTCGCGTTCGGCTTTATTTCGGCGTTCGTGCCAGCTGCGTGCCTGGCGAGGATGACGCCTGAGGCAGAGGTGGACCCTTCGATGCACGCCTGGTTTGAGGCGCAGCATTCGATATCCGGTGCGTGGTGCTGCGATGTCTCGGACGGACACATGCTGGCCGACAGCGAATGGCGCGTCATTGGCGAGAAGTACGAAGTCCGTATCAACGGCAAGTGGATTGAGATCCTGCCGGGTCAGTTGCGCGACCCCAGCGGGGGCTTCAACCCGACCGGCCAAGCTGTTGTCTGGTATGTGTCCGGGGAATGGGGCGTGAGGATTTACTGCTTCGCGCCCGGGCAGTTTTACTGATGCGCGGCGTCGCCTTTGCCCCGGCACGGCTGCTGGCCGGCTACGCTGCAAGCAGTCGCTCACGCCGCAGCAGCGTCGCCGGCCCAGACGACCCTTGACGATCCCGGCCAAAACCGCGACGCACTGATTACCTGATGGTGGGCCTTGAACGACTCAGAGCGGAGCGTCTCGCGTCGGCTGCATATGCTAAATGACTAAGATGCCGCGGGCCAGTTCAGCAGTGGTTACACAGCTTCCTTTGCCGGGCCATTCTCCTTCGAAGACTTGCAGCACGGCAGTCATGGCTTCGGCGCCGCAAGCGCCATGATAAGTTTGCCCGCTCCGGCGGCTCCAGCAGCAAAGAGTGTAATATGGATGGACTGATCACCGCGGCCC
>CAXTOB010000165.1:0-11930 GCA_964245505.1 uncultured Acetobacteraceae bacterium
CTGCTGGCCCGGCTGTCCCGGGCGCCGTTCGGCCGGGTGCTGCGCGCGATCCGCGAGGACGAGGTCGTGGCCGCCGTCGCCGGCAAGCGGACGCTGCTGTTCAAGGTGCAGGCCTTCGCGGTGGGCGCCGGCGTGCTTGGGCTGGCGGGCGGGCTTTATGCCCATTTCAATGCCTACGTGGCGCCGGATGCGTTCACGCCGCTGGTCACGATCTACGTCGTGCTGGCGCTGACGGCGGGCGGCACGGGGCGGATGGCCGGGGCGGTGCTGGGCGCCGTGCTGGTGGTGGCGCTGCAGGAGGGAACGCGGTTTGGCGCCGACCTGGTGCCCGGTGTTTTGCCAGTGCAGGCGGCGGCGCTGCGGGCCGGGGCGATCGGCGCGGCGCTGATCCTGGTGCTGCACCTGCGCCCGAACGGAGTGCTGCCGGAGTTCAACCGGCGCTATGGAGGACAGCCATGATCGAAGCCTTGATCGCCGCCCACGCCGACATGGACCAGCCCGGCGCAACCTTCTGCGCACTGGACGCGGCGCTGGCGGAGCGGCCGGGCCACAAGCTGTTCACCATCCTGGTCCATCACCCCGCGGCCCGGCAATCCGAGCGGTTCTACAGCAACCGACCCACCGAGTATCCAGTCGGCGGGCGCAAGCCGGTGACCGACAGCGGTTGGATGCAGCAGGTGGTCCACGGCGGCCAGCCCTGGATCGGCGGGGATGCCGAAGCGGTCCGCTGGGCGTTCTACGATTGGGAGCTGATCCTGTCGCTGGGCTGCGAAAGCTGCCTCAACATGCCGGTGCGCTGGCGCGGTGAGACGCTGGGAACGCTGAACCTGCTGCACGAGGCCGGGCACTATAGCGAGGCGGACCTGCCGCATGTGGCGTTGCTGGCGCATTTGGCCTTGCCGGCGCTGATGCTGATTTCCCGGGCATAGGGGCGCACGCATGGCATTCCTTGGGGCAGCGGTCCGCGACCATCGCCTGCGGCTGACGCGGGAGTTGATGGACCGCGATGGACTGGACGCGCTGGCCTTCACCAGTGCGGACTTTTTCCAGTTCGCCACCAACTTCTCCACCGACGTGCTGCCGTGGGAGCGGCCGATCCTGTGCGTGGTGCCGCGGGACGGCGCGCCGTTCGCGGTTCTGAATGAGCTGTCCACCAACCATTGGCGCTACGCCACCGAGAATGGGCGGCTGTGGGTTTCGGACGCGCACTTTTACGCCGAGCATCCTCGCACCGCGAACCGTCTGCCTGTGGCGTCGCAGTGGCCGGACCTGGTTGCTGGCCTGTTGCGCCGGGCCGGGCTGGGGGCGGCGCGGATTGGGACGGAAGGCAGCGCCCTGCTGTCGCGTGCTGCCGCCCTGCTGCCGCGCGTCCGGATGGAGGGCGCGGTGGACGGGATGCGCTCGCTGCGCTGGGTGAAGCACGCGGACGAGGTCGCGCTGATGCGGCAGGTCGCCGCCCTGTCCGACTGGGTGCAGGACCGTTACCGCGAGGCCATCCGCCCCGGCCGCATGGTGCAGGAGATGGACATGGCGATGGCGACCCTGATGGCGGAGGAGGGTGGCCGGCGCTTTCCCGGTGAGCACCTCGAAATCATGCGTTGCTGGACCCTGTCTGGCCCGGCCTCCGCCGCGCCGCATGGTGACGGGAGGCAGGCCGGCGCGGTGATCGAGCGCGGGCACGGCCTGGTCAACATCGTCATCCCCCGCGTGAACGGTCTGGTGGTCGAGAACGAGCGCACCTGGTTCTGCGGCAAGCCGACGCCGCGGCAGGCCAGCCTGTTCCAGGCTGCCGTGGACGCCAGCGCTGCTGCCGCAGCGGCGGCGGTGACAGGCGCCCCGGTATGCGGCATCGACGCCGCGGCGCAGGCCGTCATCGAGCGGGCGGGATACGGCGGGCACGTCCTGCACCGCACTGGGCACGGCATGGGCCTGCTGGGGCACGAGTTCCCGGAGGACATGGCCTTCAACACTCGGCCGCTGCTGGCAAACGAGGTTTATTCGGCCGAGCCAGGGCTGTATGTCTTCGGCCTGGGCGGCTTTCGCAATGACGATACCGTGGTGGTTGGCGACGTGCCCGAAGTGCTGACGCGGGCGCCGATAGACCTGGCTTCGCAGACGGTGTTGTAGCGTCGCGTTAAAGGCTGCCAGGGGACGGCAGGGCAGCGATGCGGCATTCACCGACAATCCCGGGATTTAGCATATACATCGGGCCGAGGCAGGGGACATCATCCAATCTTAACGCCTATAGGGCGTATGTTCGTGGGCTGCCTCCTTACGCGAATTAGGAGGCGAGTTCATTAATTACAGCCTAACGGCCAATGCGTAGGGCTGCATCTAAAAATCAAACACTTCATATTATTTGCCAACTTGAGGCGGTGCTATTCAGTTTCTAAACTGTAACCAAGCGTGGAACTCGTGTCCGGATGCATGGCAATTTGACAAACCTTCTTTCGATGTGGCGATCTTGGCCCTGTTCCCGGTCCAAGCGCGCGCGGCGCTTTCCCACGGACATCCTGCGATGAGGAACGGAGGGTCGCGCCAAGAGACAGGGCTGACCCGCTACAGCCTACAGGTCGGGCGATTGGTCGAACTACACGCCACGCATGCCGCGCTGCTTGCCTCCAAGCAGGAGGCGGAGCAAGAGACCGCGCGGGTCAAGCAGGCAAAACTCGAAATCGAGGCGGCGCACAATACGCTGCGCAATGAGATGGCCTGCCGGCAAGAGGCGCAGTCCCGGCTCGCCTATATCGCCAGTCACGATGGTCTGACCGGCTTGCCGAACCGCACGTTGTTCAACGAGATCCTCAACCAGGCGACGCACAACCAGCGCGAGCATGGGCCCAGCTTCGCGCTGATGTATATTGACCTGGACCACTTCAAGGACGTGAACGACACGCGGGGACATGCGACCGGCGACGCGCTGCTGCAGGGGGTTGCCGCCCGGCTGAGGAACACGCTCCGGGCAGGCGAGACTTTGGCCCGCTTGGGCGGCGATGAGTTTGCCGTTTTGCAGACCGAAGTGCAGGACGTGGCCCAGGCCTGTGCACTCGGCGACCGACTCGTCGCGATGCTCAAGGAGCCCTTTTTCATTGAGGACCGCCCGGTCTATATCGGCGCCTCGATTGGCATCACGCTTTACCCGACTGACACCACCTCGCTTGAGATCCTGCACCGCAATGCCGATCTCGCGATGTATCGGGCAAAGTCGAACGGGCGCGACCGCTACCACCTGTTCGACGCCGGTTTGAACCAGGAGGTCGGCCGGCGCAGTTGCCTGGAACAGGCGATGAAGGAGCCGTCTTTTGTATCGCAGCTTAGTCTCGTCTTCCAGCCGCAAGTGCATCTGTTAAGCCAGCAGGTCACCGGCTTCGAGGCCCTCACACGCTGGCAGCACCCGCTACTCGGCTCCATTTCGCCATCCGAATTCATCCCTCTCGCGGAACGCTCCGACGCAATCGTCGGCTTAGGGTCATGGCTGCTACTTGAAAGTTGCCGGCAGGCCGGGCTGTGGAGCAATTCGGTTCGTCAGAACTGTACCGTTGCGGTCAACGTCGCTGCCGCGCAGCTTCGCGATGGCGACCTGCCGCGGCTTGTGCGGGACGTGCTGGCCGAGACCGGGCTCCCCGCCCGTTCGCTTGAGCTGGAACTTACAGAGACGGGGATTATGCATGACATCCGCAGGGCTGCGGAGGTCCTGAAAACAATCCACCAGCTTGGCGTGAAGCTCGCCATTGACGACTTCGGCACTGGCTACTCTTCTTTGAGCTACCTACGCCAACTGCCGATGGATCGCATCAAGATCGATGGCAGCTTTGTTAGGGATGTCCCTAAAAGTGGCGATGCGGTTGCCATGGTCAGCATGATTGCCAAACTCGCGCTTGAACTCCGAATGGGCGTCATCGCTGAGGGTGTCGAAACGAAGGAGCAAGCCAGGCTGGTCCGCGATGTCGGCTGCACCTTCGGTCAAGGTTACTTTTATGGGCGGCCAACAGCTACTCCATCGTCTGCCGTTCTTTTTGAGGAACCACTTTTGTGAACGACATCCGACCCCTGGAAAGATCAACCGCCGATACAGGCCTGATGACTACGGCTTTGGAAGAGTCGGATCAATCCGCGGTTAGGTGCGGCCGGGTCGTCTCCACGACGGGATCGACGGTGATCGTGCTGCTGGATGAATGGATAGTAGGAAGCCCGAGCTTGCGGATGGCTAGCTTGGTGCGCTTCAAGGCTCCGGGTGCGACTGTGTACGGGATCGTCGAGGGTCTTAGTACGCCCATGCCGTCCACGCAGGGCGACGTCTTGGAGTTGCATCTCGCCGAGATTGGCCTGCTCGGCGAGGTGAGTGACAGTATGGCGCCGACGGATCGTCGGTTTCGGCGCGGAGTATCACAGGTTCCAGCCTTGGACGGCGTTCTTTACTTAGCCACTCAGGAAGACGTCAAGAACGTCTATGCAATTTCCGATCGCAATCAAATCAAGATCGGACTACTGCATAACGACGCAAGCGTGCCGGCTTGCGTCGGCATCGACGACCTGCTGTGCAAGCACTTCGCCCTGCTCGGCACCACTGGTGTTGGCAAGTCTTGTGCATTGGCATTGATCCTCACCCGGATTCTCGAGCAGAGTCCGAACGGCCACGTGCTGATACTTGACCCACATGGAGAATATGGCCGGGCGTTCGGGGATCGAGCCGAACATCTGACGGTCGACACCTTCCGCCTGCCGTTTTGGATAGCCAACTTCGATGAACTGACGGAGATCGTGTTCGGCGTCGAGAAGCGGGAGATGGTGGCCGAGATCGTGCTGCTGCGTGAACTCGTGCGCGATGCGAAGGTGAAAGCTGCTACGCCGGCCGACGCCGACTGGATTACCGTTGACAGCCCGGTGCCCTACAGCCTCGGGACGCTGAACCGTCAAATCGACACTGCGATGGGAAGCCTGCATAACAACGCCGACATTCCCGCTTACCAGCGGATCAAGTCCAGGCTTTCGGTGCTGCAGACAGATAGCCGCTACGCCTTCATGTTCGATATCGGCCTTGGCGCGCATGACAACTTCGCCTCCGTGCTCGGCACGCTGTTTCGCGTCCCGGCCCAGGGCAAGCCAATTGCGGTGTTCGATCTGTCACGGGTGCCATCCGAAGTGCTCAACGTCGTCGTCGCTCTCGTCTGCCGTATCGCGTTCGATTTCTCGATGTGCGTCGGGCAGAGCCAGCCGTTGCTGTTGGTTTGTGAAGAAGCTCACCGTTACGCGCCGCAGGATACTGCCCTAGGTTTCGAGCCTGCAAAGCGCGCCCTGTCACGCATTGCGAAGGAGGGGCGCAAATACGGCATCAGCCTCGGGATAATCAGCCAGAGACCATCGGAACTCGCTTCGACAATCCTGTCACAGTGCAGCACCGTCTTCGCCTTTCGCATGGCCAATGAGCGCGACCAGGAAATCATTCAGGCGACGCTGTCGGAGGCGTCTCCAGTCCTATTTGCGGCGCTGCCGTTCCTCGGAAATATGGAAGCCATTGCTATCGGCGAGGGAGTACCGGTGCCGATGCGGCTGGTGTTCGACAACCTGAAAGGTGCACAGCGGCCTCGGAGCAATTCGGCCCTATTCTCCGAGCGCTGGCGACTGCCTGAAGATAGCTCTGGGACAGAGTTGCTCCAAGCAGTAAGGAGCCTGCGAGGACAAAAGTCCGGTGCCTAGAGCATCTTCGGATCAAACAGCTTCGTTTGACCGAATGAATGCTCGCAAAAACAATAGCTGGAGTGGATTTGGTGCTTCTATCTGCACCACATCCGCTCTAAAGCGGTTTGCGTCCGGACCGGACGCAAACCGCTTTAGGTTTTTTGTTTGCGAGCAGATACTTGCAGATTTATGTCCGGCCGCTTCGCGCCGGACCCAACTGCAAACTGCTCTAGACTAGGTGCGGCGCTCGTAAAACGTTGATTTTCCCTAAGCTGCGTATGACCCTCCTGTGTCCAGGCCTCGCCAACGATAATGACATTTATCTCGTTACGCGAAATGTTCGCGATATGCAGAATAGCGGCGCAGCCGTGTTCAACACCTGCACCAATGATTCCGCAGCCCACGGTCGTAGAGCGACCACGGGACAAGGCGGCGGACGAACCCAGCGCGTCCGCCGCGCCAGTCTTGACCGGCAACCCTCCTACGCCAGCGCCCGCTTCACGAACCGCCCGCCCTGCATGATGACCGGTAGCCGCGCCCCCTGGCCTTCCAGCAGCCCCCAATCCTCCAGCGGGTTGCCGTCCACCGCCAGCAAGTCCGCATCGGCGCCGGGTTCGATCACCCCGGCATGGCCCTCCAGCCCGCACAACTTTGCCGCCACCGTGGTCGCGCTTCGCAGCACGTCCATCGGCGGCAGCAACCGTGCGCGCAGGCGGAACTCGCCGGACTGGTGCTGATGCATCGGCCCCAGCAGGTCCGACCCGTAGGCCATCGGCAGCCCCGCCGCCTGCATCAGCGTCAACGAATCCAGCCCGGCCTGGCGGACCGTCTCGATTTTCGCCACGCTGTCGGCAGGCAGGCCAAGCGACGCACCCTCGACCGCCAGGCGCTCATAGGTAATCAGCGTGGGGACCGCGACGCAGCCCACCTTGGCAGCCAAGGCGGCGGTCTCCCGGGTGATCAGGTTGCAGTGCTCCAGCGAGTGGACGCCGCACTCCACCGCCCGGCGGATCGCCTCGTCGGTGTAAAGATGTGCGGACACGTAGGTGCCGTTGTTCCCTGCCTCCTCCACTGCCGCAAGCAGCTCGTCACGGGAGAACTGCAGCATGTGGATGGGGTCGGTGGGCGAGGCGATGCCGCCATTCGCCATCACCTTCACGAAATCCGCCCCGGCCCGTAGCTCCTCCCGTGCGGCCAGGCGCACCGCTTCCACCCCGTCGCACAGGCGGCCCATCGCGCCGACGCGGTGCTGGAACCAGGTACGGTCGTCTGCGCGCGGTCGGCTGTCGCAGTGCCCGCCGGTTTGGCTCAGCGCCTTGCCGGAGATCACCAGCCGCGGGCCGGCGACGACGCCCGCCGCCTGCGCCTCCACCAGGCCGCGGTCGGCGCCGCCCACATCGCGCACGGTGGTGAAGCCGCGCATCAGCATCGCCCCCATGATCTGCCCGGCCCGCAGCGCCGCCAGCGACGAGGGCTGCGCCGCGTTCGCGCCCAGGTCCGCCATGGCGGCGACAACGTGAACGTGGGCGTCGATCAGGCCAGGCATCAGCACGCGCCCGCCCAGGTCCACGCGCTCCGCGGCGGCGCTGGAGATGGGCCGGTCCGACACCTCGCGGATCGTAACGCCTTCCACCAGCACCTCCATCCCGTCCCTTGGACCATCGTGACGTGGGTCGAGCAGGCGGAGGTTGGTGAACAGGGTGGCGGTCATGCGTGATGCTCCAAGGATACCTCCAGGGTGCCGAAGGGGTCGTCAACGGACGGGCAGGGCTGGGTGAACCAGCGCGGCCCGGCCTCGGTCATCTGCACGATGTCCTCCAGCCGGATGCCGAACTCGCCGTAGATGCAGATCGTCGGCTCGACCGAGAAGCACATGCCCGGCGCCAGCTTCGTCCGGTTGCCGCGGACCATGTAGGACTCCTCGTGCACGTCCATGCCGATGCCGTGTCCCGTCCGGTGCGGCAGGCCGGGCGTTGCGTAGTCCGGGCCGAAGCCGCCGGCATGGATGGTGGCGCGGGCCGCGGCGTCCACTGCCTCACACGGGGCGCCCACCTGTGCCGCGTCGAAGCCGGCCTGCTGAGCGCGGCGCTCCAGCTCCCAGATTTCGCGCTGCCGCGGCGTTGGGTCGCCGAAAACGTAGCTGCGGGTGATGTCGGAGCGGTAGCCATGCACGAAACAGCCGGTGTCGATCAGCACCATGTCGCCTTCATGCAGGGTTTGCGGGTAGGGCACGCCGTGCGGATAGGCCGTCGCTTCGCCGAACTGCACGGCGCGCGAGGCCGGCTGTCCCCCCAGCTTCCGGTGCGCGGCATCCAGGAAGCCCTGCACCTCCGTCGTCGTCATGCCTGGCGCCAGGGCACGGGCCGCGGCCTTGTGGACGGCGAGCGTGATGTCGTTGGCCGCCTGCATCAGCGCGATCTCCGCTGCCGACTTCACCATGCGGCAGGCCGCCGTGACGCTTGCGGCGCTGGCCAGCGAGAAGCTGTTGCCGGCCCGGCGCAGCCCGTCCACGGTGTGGAACGGTGTCAGCGGGTCCACTGCCAACGTGCCGCTGCTGACGCCCATGCTGCGCAGGGTTTCGATCACCAGGGCGGTCGGGTCTTCGTGTTCCTCCCAGGTGCGGATGTCGGCGTCAAACTGCATTAGCTCGCGCGTTTTCGGCTCCTCGAAGGCGGGGCTGAGCAGGATGGGCGGACTGTCCACGGGAACGACGGCGCCGTGCAGGCGCTCGGTCAGGTTCAGGGCGACGCCGGTGAAGTAGCGGAGGTTGGTGGAGGTATCGAGGTACAGCGCCTCCATGCCCCCCTCGCGCATCAGGTGCTGCGCCTTGGCGATGCGGGCTTGCAGCTCTGCGGCGGCGATGGGCTGCACGCCATCGGTCATCGGCGTCATATGGAACAGCTCGTGTTCGAAGGTGGACCCGCCCACGCCTAGGGTCATGCCGCTTTGCTCCGCCGGTGAGCGGAGGAGCCTAAGGGATGGTCCGGCGGAGCGCCAGACGGATGGACGCCACCGCCATCACCGGCTAAGATACCGGAACCGTAACGGAGTTTTGGGTATGCGGCTTGCTTGGATTGTCGCGGTGGGGTTGCTCGCGCCCGGTCTGGTTCGGGCACAAACGGCCGAGGCCCCAGCTATCACATCCAATGACACCTGGACCTACAAGGACACGGTCGAGCGTGGCACCACCTACCAGCAGGGCCGCACCGAGATGACCGTGGTGCGGGCTGGGGCCAGTGGCCTTCTGGTGAGCCAGCGTCCCGCCGGATCAAACCAAACCCCGCGGGAGCAGCTTCTCGGCGCGGATTGGAGCCGCAGCCGCAGCGTGGACGGGCACGAGACCGTGGTGAACCGGCCGCTGCAGTTCCCGCTGCGCTCGGGACGAAGCTGGGTAGTGGACTACATCGAGACCAAACCGAACCGCGAGCACAGCAGCGAGCACTTTCACACCACGTTGCGCGTGGTGGGATGGGAGGACGTGACGGTGCCGGCCGGCACCTTTCACGCCTTGAAGATCGAGGGCGACGGGGAGTGGCAGGCCGCACTCGCCCCGGCAGTGTCCGCCGTCACTGGCGCGCGGGTGGACGGGCAGGGCGCAACGACCGTGATGCAAACCAACCGGGTCACGCCGCAAACCGTCACCGGGCGCCTGTATAAGGCGTTCTGGTATGTGCCCGGCGTGAAGCGCTGGGTGAAGTCGGTCGAAGAATACTACAGCGGCACCGGTCAGCGTAACGAGCGCTACACGGACGAGCTGGAATCCTACAAGGTCGCGGGTTAAAACGGCGTAAGCGGCCCGGGTTCATCGGCTCACGCTCCGTCTGCAAGCCGATTGTCTTACTTGCCCGTGAGGTAGAGGACAATGGAGACGAGGCTGCCCAGCGAGATCGGCAGCAGGAGCAGCGCGGCGGAGACGACGATGATTATCATGATGCCCGCAGTGTCGCCCGACGACGGCCGCCCCGGCTGCGGGCGCCCGTCATCGAAATTGGTCCCGTCGAACGGCATCTGACTGTCCCTCCCAGACGGACGCATGGCGTTCCGCCAAAGGTTATTCAGTGCAGGTATGGGACTGGACGGCAACAGGAATTCGCTATGGTCTCAACCATGTGACGCCAGATATCACAAAGCCGGACATGAGTGCACCGGCAACACCTTGCAGGCCGGGATTAACGACGATCGACGTCGCGCCAGCAACGCCCGGCGCGTGCGGCCTGTTGCAGCGCACCACGGAAAGCCGCATCGTCCCATTATGCACGTGCCGATCCAAAACCATGCCGCAACCGAAGCCGCCGGGCGCTGGCTGGTGCACCTGCTGCTCGCTGCTGCCGTCAGCGTCGTGTTCGTGCCGTTGGTCCTGACGTTCTACCTCAGCGTTTTCGACGAGACCCTCATCGTCTTCCCGCCGCATGCCTACACCAGCCGCTGGTATGCCCGCATCCTGCCGGAGTTCGGAGGAGCGTTGCGCACCAGCCTGCTCGTGGCAATGGCCGCCGTCGCTAGTAGCCTGGTGCTGGGCGTGCCTGCCGCCATTGGACTGGCTCGACGACGCTTCCGGGGGCGCGGCGCGCTGTCCACGCTGCTGCTGGCGCCGCTGACGGTGCCGGGCATCGCCATCGGCCTGGGCATCTACGTTGGCGCCGTGCTGATCGAGGAGCGGACGGAGTGGCCGCTCAGCGGCTCCGTCCCGCTGATGGTCGCGGCGCATGTGCTGATCGCGACGCCCTGGGTGGTGCGGCTGTGCCTGGCGGCGCTCGCCAACCGCGACCCGGCGGCGGAGGAAGCGGCCGCTAGCCTCGGCGCCCCGCCCTGGCGCGTCATGTGGCGGGTGACGCTGCCGGCCATGCGCGGCGGCATCGTAGCGGGGGCGCTGTTCGCCTTCATCGTGTCGTTCGAGAACCTGGAGATGACGCTGTTCCTGACCGCGCCTGGCATGACGACCCTGCCGATCTCCGTGCTGCAATATCTGCAGTATCACATTGACCCGCTGGTCGCCGCGGTGGCCGTGGCGCAGGTGGTGCTGGTCGGTGCGGCGCTGCTGCTGCTGGACCGGCTGGTCCCGGTCAGCCGGGTAGTGGCATGAGCCCGGAGGTGCACCAGTGAGCCGGCTGACGCTCGACCGGCTGGGCAAGCGCTACGGCAGATCCGCCGCGGTGGATGGCGTGTGCCTGGATATTGCCCAAGGAGAGCTGGTGGTGCTGCTGGGTCCATCGGGGTGCGGCAAGACGACGACGCTGCGGATGATCGCGGGCTTCGCGGACGCCAGCGAGGGCGACGTGCTGCTGGATGGGCAGAGCGTGTTGGCGTTGCCGCCGCATCGGCGGGACATGGGGCTCGTGTTCCAGTCCTATGCCTTGTTCCCGCATTTGTCGGTCGCGCGTAATGTGGCCTTCGGGCTGGAGATGCGCGGCATGGCACGTTTGGCGCGGGAGGCCCGGGTGGCGGAGATGCTGCGGCTGACCCGGCTTGAGTCTCTGGCGGAGCGGTTGCCCCGGCAGTTGTCGGGTGGGCAGCAGCAGCGGGTGGCACTGGCCCGGGCGCTGGCGATCCAGCCGCGGGTGCTGCTGCTTGACGAGCCGCTGTCCAACTTGGACGCCGCCCTCCGTGCGGAGGTCGGGCGGGAGATACGGCTGCTGCAGCGCGAGTCCGGCCTGACGACGGTCATGGTGACGCACGACCAAGATGAGGCGATGGCGATGGCTGACCGCCTGGTGGTCATGCGGGATGGCCGGGTGCAGCAGGTTGGGACCCAGGAGGACCTGTACGAGCGTCCGGCAACGCCCTTCGTCGCCGGGTTCATTGGGCGGAGCAATATGGTGACGGGGGTGCTGGCGCAGGGCGCGGTAACTGCGGGCGGCGCGGTGCTGCGGCTGGCTGGGCGGTATGATGGTGCGGGTGCCTGCACGCTGACGCTGCGGCCGGAGCGGGTGCGGCTGGCCGCGCCGGGCACGGGGCAGGTGGATGGGGTGGTGGAGCTGTCGAGCTATCTGGGTGCGGTGCGCGAGCATTTGGTGCGGCTGGGGCCTGAGTTGCGGGTGCTGGTGCGGGATTCGACCGGGGGTGGCGGTCGGCTGTACTTGGCGGGGGAGCCGGTGGCGCTGTGCTGGGAGTTGGCGGCGGAACGGGTGTTCGATGGCATGGATGCTTCGCTTCTCCCTCTCCCTTCGGGAGAGGGTTGGGGTGAGGGAAACCGCAAGGACAAACCTCAGCCTGCACGCATCGTTGCCGACCGCCAAGGAGTGGAGTGCGGG
>CAXTOB010000166.1:0-10886 GCA_964245505.1 uncultured Acetobacteraceae bacterium
TGGCTGGAGCGGCTGCGGGCGTCCCGGGCGGAGCGGGAGGGGGAGGTTTACAAGCTGGATTTGTCGCTGTCGGGGGACGAGCTGTGGCGGCTGCCGGGGCGGTTCCGGGCGGGGTTTTGAAGAGCGACACTACGCAGACCCGTCACAAGGAGTCTCTTGCTACTTTGCAAAGAGATAATAGGAGTAAGTAAACGGATTATGCTTACGTCAGGCGTCGCGGCCTTCACGGTGACGCTCACCTGTAACTGCCACTCGGAAGGGTCCAGAGGTGGGCATTGGTCCGGTCAGAGCAAAAATTCTAGGGTCGTGTTCCAGAACAAACTCCAGCAAAATCGCAGTTTCCATGAAGGAGCCGGACTCTTCAAACATGCTACTCCATCTTATTATGCACCAGAAATAAAGGCGAAGTCTTCTCTCATAGACCAACACCATCTCATCGATACTGAAAGTATGAACGTCGGTGTCTACTGTAGCTTGAACGGCGAGACTTCCAGGCCCAGGTATGTTGTCAGACTTAAAAAGCATGTCTATGTCATGAGTGATAGTAGGGACGTTTAACAGGTGTCCCATCCAATAATTAATGCGCTTCGCTTCAGTCAGGCCGGTGTTCTTCCAAACGAGAGAGATGTTATAGGACTCAACACTTGATCTATCTGCGGTTCTTTTAACAGTAACTTTGTGAATGTCGTAGCTCAGAACTGGCTTTTGGTAGGTCTTGGTGATTCGAAGCTGTCCTTCCATAATATCGGCCTGCTTGCGCGATATGGCTAGCTGCCCCTCAGCAATACCGGCTTGTCGAGCGTTGGTTCTGGCTATAAACACGGTTGCGATTAATGTAATCAATGCCGACCCAGCTTGAATTCAAGCTGGCCAATCAAGGCCATAAGAAACCGGCTGGATCGTGTGCCGAACTGGGCCAATTGCTGTTATGACTAAGATCATCGCCATAACCGCAGTTGCCCGTATCAGCAAATGCTTCAAGTCACATTATCCAGCAATGTTATAAATCAAGCTATCAAAGGCGCCCGCTCCGCCGCAGCCCGCGCCCAGGCCGCCCGTGCGTCCTCGTCGAACAGCTCCGCCAGCTTCTTCATAACTGTCCCGCCCAGTTCCTCCGCATCCACGATCGTCACGGCCCGGCGGTAATACCGGGTTACGTCATGACCAATGCCGATGGCGATCAACTCCACCTGATCCCGGCTCTCGATCTCGCGGATCACCTCGCGCAGGTGGCGCTCCAGGTAATTGCCGGGGTTGACCGAAAGGGTGCTGTCGTCCACCGGGGCACCGTCGCTGATGACCATCAGGATGCGGCGGTGCTCGGTGCGGGCGGTCAGGCGGCGGTAGGCCCACATCAACGCTTCGCCGTCGATGTTCTCCTTCAGCAATCCCTCGCGCAGCATCAGTCCCAGGTTCTTGCGGCTGCGGCGCCATGGCGCATCGGCGGACTTGTAGATGATGTGGCGAAGGTCGTTCAGGCGCCCGGGATTGCGCGGCTTGCCGTCCTGCACCCAGCGTTCACGGCTTTGTCCGCCCTTCCAGGCACGGGTGGTGAAGCCTAGCACCTCCACCTTCACCGCACAGCGCTCCAGGGTACGGGCCAGAATGTCGCCGCACATCGCAGCCACCGTAATCGGGCGGCCCCTCATGGAGCCCGAGTTGTCGATCAGCAGCGTCACCACCGTGTCGCGGAAATCGGTCTCCCGCTCCCGCTTGTAGGACAGCGACAGCATCGGGTTCACCACCACGCGGGCCAGACGCCCGGCGTCCAGCATGCCCTCGTCCAGGTCGAACTCCCAGGCCCGGGTCTGTTGCGCAAGCAGGCGGCGCTGCAGCCGGTTGGCAAGCTTCGACACAACTCCCTGCAGGTGCTGCAACTGCTGGTCCAACTGTTGACGCAGCCGGCTCAGCTCCTCAGGGTCGCAAAGGTCCTCCGCGTGAATCTCCTCGTCAGTTAGGCGGGAATAGGCCCGGTAGTGCGAGCTGTCGTCGGGGATTGCCCGCTCGCGCCGCTGCTGCGGACCGCCGGGCCGGTCGTCGCCCTCGGAGGCCGCGGCATCCTCATCAGAATCATCGTCGCCCTCCTGCTCCTCGGCGTCGCCCTGCATCTGCTCGGGCTGGGCGCCGAGCTGGCTATCGGCCTCGGACTGGGTTTCGCCCTCGGTCTGTTCTTGGTTGTCCTGGGCGCCGGCCTGCTCACCGCCGTCCTCGCCCTCGTCGGTCTGCTCGTCCGGCTCGGCTTCGACCTCGGCTTCGGCCAGGTCCAGGGCGGCAAGCAGCTTGCGGGCCGCCTTGGTGAAGCTGGCCTGGTCGTTCTGCGCGGTCGCCATTTCGTTCAACGCGCGCTCGGCATCGTCGCCCAGGGTGCCGCGCCAGGACTCCAGGATGCGCTGGGCGGCCGTGGGCGACGCCATGCCGGACATGCGCTCGCGCGCGAGGAGGGACAGCGCGGCCGGCAAGGGCAACTGGTCCTTGCGGGTCATGCGGTCGAAGCCCTCGGCCTCGCACTCGTCCGACAGGCGGGCGCGCAGGTTGGAGGCGACGCCGGTCATGTGCTGGCCGCCGACGATCTCGACCCGGGCCTGTTCCAGGGCGTCATACACGTCCTTGGCCTCGCGCCGTCCGGGGCTGCGGGCGGCGTGCAGGGCATCGTCGTGGTGGCGCAGACGGAGGGCGACGCTGTCGGCGGCCCCGCGCAGCTTGGCCATCTCGGCGGGCGGCAGGGCCCGGGTGGGAAGCGGCAAGCGGGCGCGCTTGCCGACGACGCCGCTGGGGCCGGGCTGGAAGGCAACCTGCACCTCGGGCGTTTGCGCAATGGCGCGCAGGGCGCCGGCGGTGGCGCGCTTGAACTCCTCGCTGCGGGTATTTTCCTTGGAGCCACTCATTCCTGTGTCCTTATCCGCTCCGACGGGGCTACGGAGTAATACGCTGTGCTTGCTCCCTCTCCCTCCGGGAGAGGGTTGGGGTGAGGGAGGCCAGGTGAGGCGCCTTCGATCACGGGCAGTGGCAGACCGGCCCTATGAGGGAAAAGGACGTTCTTGCGGCCTTTCCCTCACCCCGACCCTCTCCCGGAGGGAGAGGGAGAAGACAGGCATAACAATGTTTGTGCCCGCAATGGCCCTACAGGCCCTTACGCGATCCCACCAGGCCGGTGGGCAGGTCCTCGTTGAAGCAGCGTTGATAGTATTCGGCAACCGTGCTGCGCTCGGCCTCATCGCACTTGTTCAGGAACGTCAGGCGGAAGGCGAAGCCGATGTCCTTGAAGATTCGCGTGTTCTCGGACCAGGTAATGACCGTGCGCGGCGACATAACAGTGCTGATGTCACCGTTGATGAACCCGGCGCGGGTCAGGTCCGCCAAAGCCACCATGCTCTCGACCTGCTTCTTCGTCGCCTTGTCCGAGGCATCCACGCCCATCTTGGCCAGCACGATCGCCGTTTCCTGTGCGTGCGGCAGGTAGTTCAGCGTGGCGACGATGTTCCACCGGTCCATCTGGCCCTGATTGATCTGCTGCGTGCCATGATACAGGCCGGTGGTGTCGCCCAGGCCCACCGTGTTGGCGGTGGCGAACAGGCGGAAGCTCGGATGCGGCTTGATGACGCGGTTCTGATCCAGCAGGGTCAGCCGTCCCTCGACCTCCAGCACGCGCTGGATCACGAACATCACGTCCGGCCGGCCCGCGTCATACTCGTCGAACACCAGGGCGCAGGGATGCTGGAGCGCCCAGGGCAGGATGCCCTCACGAAACTCGGTGATCTGCTTGCCATCCTTGAGGACGATGGCGTCCTTGCCGATCAGGTCTATGCGGCTGATGTGGCTGTCGAGGTTCACGCGGATGCAGGGCCAGTTCAGGCGCGCCGCCACCTGCTCGATGTGGGTGGACTTGCCGGTTCCATGATAGCCTTGGATCATCACCCGGCGGTTGAAGGCAAAGCCCGCCAGGATCGCCAGCGTCGTCTCACGGTCGAACTTGTAGGCGGGATCACGTTCCGGCACGTGCTCCGTAAGTTCGGAGAAGGCGGGCACGTCCATGTCCAGGTCCAAGCCGAACATCTCGCGCGCGCTGACGGTTGTGTCGGGGACGCTGGGGGGCTGAGCCGTCCGCAGGATGGCAGGAGAGGGGATGTCGTTCATTGGCCTGAAGTATCCTGTGCAGTGTCCCAAGGGGATGGTTTGGCCGGGCAGGCCCGTATAGCCCGCCTGAACGCAGTTGCGAAGTTAACCCGCGGCGGCCATGCGAGGTTCTGCCGTCAAATGCTGACGTATGACAGCATACGCAAGGTTGATCGTCTTCAACCTTTCTTCTGAGGCACGGTCACCGCCGTTGGCGTCGGGGTGGTGGCGCTTGGCCAACTCCTTGTAGCGGGTCTTCAGCGTGTCCAGCGATACCGGCCATTCCAGGCCGAGGGCCTGCATCGGCTCTCGCAGGGCGGCTGGCACGGTAGGGTGGGCCGGAGATGCGCCGTTGCTGCCGGGTCCGCCGCGGTGGATACGGCCGGCATGCAGGATGTGCATTGGATCCCGCAACAGCGCGTCGTCCACGGCCTGCTTGCCGAGGGAGCCCAACGGCCAGGTCGGACGCTGCCAGCCGGTATCGGCGCGGGTCTGCGCCTCAATCTGGCCCGGCGTCATTCCCTTGTAGAAGTCCCAGCCGGCATTGTACTCGCGTACGTGCTCCAAACAGAACCACCAGTACTGGTTCAGCTCGGTACGGGACTTGGGCGCGCGGTACTCACCAGCGCAGGCGCAGCCAGGCATGTCGCAAGGACGGCCCGGCGCGGCCGGGTCGGGCGCAAAGGCCCGTGGTCGCGTGGATCGGGTCATCGTCCATATATGTGCGCCGTCCCGGTGTGGGGGCAAGTGTCGCTTGGGGCACTCGGCACGCTTCCCAGGCCAATGCTGCCGGGCTAAGCCAGCGCGATGTCAGACACCCGCGCCGACCGTATCCGCTCCGCCCTCGCCATTCTGAACCCGGCGCTCGTGGCCGTGCAGGACGACAGCAGCAAACACGCGGGCCACATGGGCGCGCAGCCCGGCGGAGAAACGCACTACAGCGTACTCGTGGTGGCGGAGGCGTTTGCCGGGCTGGGGCGGGTGGCGCGGCACCGGATGGTGAATGCGGCGCTCGAAGGGGAGTTCGCGGGTGGGCTCCATGCATTGTCGCTGGTGCTGCGGACACCGGGTGAGCACGGGGCTGGGTAGGTTTCAGCCTTTGCTTGGACCTTTGATTTAAAAACCGTCGGCGTCTCGCAAAAGCTCTTCCGCAATGCTGCCGTACTTGGTGCGGCGCAGCGGCGGTTTGATAACATGCTGCGCTGAGTCGGCTGGCATGGCGCCCATCGCATGTTACCGGAGCCCCGTGCCGCGATGGACGACGCCCGCGTGACTGGGCGTGCCCCGTCTGCGGACGGTCAGGCTCGACGCTGTTCTGGTGCCGTCCTTGCTGCAGTGGGGCTGTGGCTCCCGGACCTGATGGCCTCGTTGCGCAAGCCATAAGCCGGCAAGGTGGCGTCCGTCGTGCCGATGCTGGTAAGGCTGGGTCTAACCGCGAAGTGCAGTCGCAGCCTTGCTGCGTCTCAGCAGGACTACAGTTGGCGGTATCCTGGCCAGCGCCAGGCTGTAGGCATAGCCCCCTTTCGCCCGGCCGCATCCGCAGCGGGTCAAGACCAGGTCATTCCGTGCCGTGCCGCCACCCTCGTCCATATCCTGGCCCTAACCTCCAAGTAGGCGCGGCAATGCCCCAAACCTTTTCAGACTGGCTTTTCGCCTCGCCAACGCTCACGCCGCACGGGTTTTGCCTTCTGTGGGAGCCGTGGCTGATCTGGTCATATGTGGTCGGGGACAGCGCGACGGGCTTGGCGTATTTCGGCATCCCGATCGCGCTCGCACGCTTCGTATGCCGCCGCGACGATCTCGCCTACAAGCCGGTGTTCTGGCTGTTCGCCGCCTTCATCCTGCTGTGCGGCACGACGCACTGGCTCGAACTGCTGACGATCTGGGTCCCCGCCTACCGCCTCGAAGCGGTCTCGAAGCTGGCAACCGCCACTGCCTCGGTCAGCACCGCGGTAATGTTGTGGCGGTTGCTGCCGAATGCCTTGGTGCTTCCATCCCCGGCACAAATGCGGGCGGACAACCACGCGCTGAGGGCCAGCGAGACGCAACTGCGGAGCGTCAACATCTTGCTTGAAGCACGGGTCGGGGAGCGGACGGCGGAACTCGCGGCCAAGGAGGCCCAGTTGCGCGACCTGCTGGCCACGCTCGATCTGGGAACCTTCATGACCTGCGACCTCGGCGGCACGATCCGGTTCTGGTCGGAGGGATGCGCGCAGCTTTACGGCTGGTCGGCGGAGGAAGCGATCGGGCAGAACGCCCACGAGCTGCTGTGCGCCGAGTTTCCGGTGTCGTTGGCCCACGTGGAAGCGACCCTGGAGCGGGATGGTGGATGGACCGGCGACCTACGCCATCGTGCCCGCAACGGACGCGAGGTGGTCGTGGTGGCCCGTCAGGTGCTGCGCCGGGATGCTGGCGGGCGGCCCGTGGCCGTGCTCAAGCTTCTTACAGATGTCACCGACGCACGGCGGGTCGAGCGGGAGCAGCGGCGTGCCGATGCCCTGCTGCGCACGATCATTGCCGCTGCACCGGGCTTGATCTACGCGAAGGACCAGCAGGGGCGGATGACGCTGGCGAACAGGGCGGTGCTGGACCTGCTCGGCAAAACGTGGCCCGAGGTGGAGGGGCGCACAGCGCTGGAGTATCTGGACGACCGCGCCAATGCCGAAGCGGTGATGGTATGCGACCGCCGGATCATGGAGACGGGGCAGGCCGAGGAACTGGAGGAACTGGAGGAACTGTTCAAAACGAAGGACGGCCAGCTAAGGGTTTTGCTTTCGACACGAACGCCGATGTATGGTCCAGACGGGCATGTGGAGGCGCTTGTCGGCATGTCGATGGAAATTACCGAGCGCAAACGGATCGAGGAACGGCTGCGTTTGATGCTGCACGAGCTGAACCACCGCGTGAAGAATACGCTGGCCTCCGTGCAATCCATCACCTTGCAGACGCTGCGTGGCGGTGATCCGGCTGTTCGCGAAGTCCTTGATGCACGGCTGCAGGCTTTGGCCGCCGCACACGACGTGTTGGCGCACACGAGCTGGGAAGGGGCGGAGTTGGATGATGTCGTGGCCGGCGCCCTGGCTCCGCATGGCGGGCGGGACAGCAGACGCTTCCATGTGTCCGGACCGCCGGTGCGGCTGAAGCCGCGCGCTGCCCTGGCGTTGGCGATGGGGCTGCACGAATTGGCTACGAACGCCGTGAAGCATGGCGCCCTCTCGCCGGCTGCTCCCGAGGGCTGGGTTGATCTGTGCTGGGTCAAGTCGGGCGGCCGAATGCGCCTGGTCTGGTCTGAGCACGGCGGTCCGCCCGTGACGCCGCCGTCGCAACGCGGCTTCGGCACGCGCCTCGTCGAGCGCAGCCTGGCGCAGGACCTGGGCGGGACGGTCAAGATCGCGTTTAATCCCGAAGGCGTAACATGCACCGTTGAGTCGCCGCTGACCGAGGTGGCTGCGTCTGCGGAGGTCACGGCACTCCTGCGTATGGCCGGAGGAACGGGACATTGATGGCGGGGGATGCGCTGACCGGACTGCGGGTGCTCGTTGTAGAGGACGAGGCGCTGGTCTCGATGCTGATCGAGGATTTCCTGGAGGCATTGGGCTGCGAAGTGGTCGGCGTGGCGTCGCGTCTTGAGGATGCGATGGACAACGCGTGCACGCTGGAGTTAGACATGGCTGTGCTGGACGTGAACTTGGCCGGGCGCCTGAGCTACCCGGTCGCCCAGGCGTTGCACGCCCGCGGCGTGCCAATACTACTTGCGACGGGTTATGGGACCAAGGGTTTGCCGGCGGAGCTGCAGCAAATCACGGTGCTGTCAAAGCCGTTCCGGCAGGAGCAGCTCGCCAAGGCACTGAGCGAGATGCAAACGCGGTTGTAGGCGTTGGCCGCCCTACTCGGCTGCTGGTCCAGTGTAAAACGCCGGCCATTGCCGCTGCACCACCGGGCTATCCGGCGCATAAGCCAGACAGGTGCCCAGCACCATCGGCTTGCCCGCCGTTTCAGTCGCGTTCGGTGCAGCATCCGCGGCAGGCGGACGCTTGCTCCGCATGGCATACAGCGTTTGGAACGCCACCGTGCCCATCTGGCCCAGCAGCTCCCGCAGGTGCGTGCAGCCATGCACGCCGCCCACCCGCTCGTTTGCCGCCTTGATGAAGCCACGGCCGATCTTCAGTCCCGCAAGCCGCGCGAAGTTCGGCGCAGCGGACGGGCAGATGGCGTAGGGACCATATTCCGTAACGGCCTCGAATGCGGTAATGACCATGTCCTCCGATACGGTCATCCGCGCCAGCATCCGGTGCAGCGGGGTTCCCGGCTCGATCACGCCGCGGTCGTGGTTGCTGAACGGGTAGGACTTCGTGTCGGTCAGCCGCGCCTCAATGTCGAACATCCCGTCGGCCCGGCGATAGCCGTGCAGTTCGATGGCGCGCGTGTGCAGCAGCTCGCGTTCGGCAGGCGGGCTGAGTGGCATCGGTGCTCTCCCTAGATAAAGCGCGCCAGCCGCACGGCGGTATGGCCGCGGCTGGGGCGCAGGCTGGGCATCACCAGCAGGCAGTCGTCATGTGGGGTGCGTATCTCCGCCGTGCCATCCAGTGCGATCAGCGTATTGCGCCGCGGCACGACGTCTCCACCGCGGAACGATTGCAGGAAGGTGAAGCCGCTGGTCGCCGCGGTGATGGTCGTCGTAACCTCTGCCCGGCGCACAGTGTATGATGGCGGGGCCGGCGCGTCAGCCAGCCCGGTCTGGTGCAGCAGTGCATTCACGCAGACCTGCGCCACGGCCACGGTGCCGGGTTGCCAGTGCTGCCCGGCCTCCACCAGGCAGGCGGTGCTGTCGCCCTCTCCGGTGAAGCGCGGGTAGTCTATCAGGCGTGGCCCGGTTGCGTGGCCGGTGTCCGCCACGACCAGTTCCGGCGTACCAAGCGCCGACGCCAGCGCCAGGCCGCGCTGAGTGGGGCCGGACAGGATCAGCGGATCGGACGGCCACAGCATGGAGTGCAGGTCCAGCAGCACGTCCACCGTCTCCACCAGCGGGCGCAGCTCCCGTGCCCGGTCCAGCTCGCAGCTCCGGCGCGGCCCGTCTAATACCGCCGGGTTCCAAAGGCGGTTCAGATCCTCATCCAGGAACCGGGACGCCGTGGGGTGCTCCGGGTCCCAGCGCGCGAACGCCGCCAGGTTGGCGAAGCCGATGGTCAGGCTGCCGCGCAACGGCCGGATGCCGGCGCGCATCATGCGGTCCAGCACGACGGCGCCGGCGATCTCGTTGCCATGCAGCAGCGCCACCAGCGCCACATGCGGGCCGGGCTGGGCGGAGCCGAAGGTGGTGAAGCCCGGCACCCCGGTGTTCCCCGCGATCCAGGGCTGAATGTCTGGCGGCTGCAGGTCCACCGCGAAGTGCGGCACGCCGGCCGGGTCGCTCACGCCGCCATCCGTGCCGCCAGGCGGCGGAGGAAGTCGTCGCACGCCGCAAGCTCGGACGCCGCGATCCATTCGTCGGGCTGATGCGCCTGGGCGATGTCGCCGGGACCGCACACGATCGTCGGGATGCCCGCGGCCTGGAACACCCCCGCCTCGGTGCCGTAGCTGACCTTGCCGGTGCTGTTGGACCCCGTGAGCTGCCGGACCAGCCCGGTCAGCTCGTGCGCCGGGTCGAGCGATAGGGCCGGCACGTCATTCAGGACGGCGAAGCTGAAGCCGGCTGCCGGATCAACGGCGCGCATGGCCGGGGCGATCTCCGCCTCGACGTGGCTGCGCAGGCGGTCCAGTTCGGCGCCGCGGTCGGTGGCGGGGATGCCGCGATACTCCACCTCGAACCAGGCGTGCTCCGGGATCATGTTCAGGGCGCCGCCGCCCGCGATGACGCCGACGTGGACGGTGGTGTGCGGCGGGTCGAAGCCGTCCTCAAATGGACCTTCGGCGGCGATGCGCCGGGCATCGGCGGCGAGCCAGGCCACTGCCTCCGCGGCGGCATGGACGGCGTTGACGCCCTGGGCCGGGGCGCTGCTGTGGCCGCCGCGTCCGCGCACGTCCACCCGCACCGCCGTGCGGCCCTTGTGTGCCAGGACCGGCTGCATGAGCGTGGGTTCGCCGACGATGCACAGCGCCGGACGCGGACCGCCCGTGCCCATGCCGGCGATCATGCCGTGGACGCCGAGGCACCCCACCTCTTCGTCATAGCTCAGCAGCAGGTGGACCGGGCGGCGCAGCCCGGCCGCCTGCAACTCCGGCACGGCGGCGAGCATGGCGGCCACGAAGCCCTTCATGTCGGTGGCGCCGCGCCCCTGCAGCCGTCCATCGCGTGATGACAGCGAGAACGGGTCCGTGCTCCAGGCCTGGCCGTCCACCGGCACGGTGTCCACGTGGCCCGACAGCGCGACGCCACCCTCCGTGTGCGGGCCGATGATCGCGTGCAAGTTTGCTTTCTGCCCCGTAGCGTCGGTGGTGATGCGGTAGCCTACGCCGAGCTGGTCCAGGTAGGAGCGCACCCAGCCGATCAGGGCGAGGTTGGAATTGCGGCTAGTGGTGTCGAAGCCGACCAAGGTGGCCAGGATTTCGGTCGTGGTCGGTGCCATGCACGCCACATTACAGGCCTAGCCCGGCGCGGCAACCACAGGGATGCCCGATGCGGCGGCCATCTCGCGGCGGCTCTGGCGTATTGCCAGGGGGATTGCGGGACTGGCGGATCATCCCGCTGTCATGTACCCCGGGGACGCTTTGAAAAGGAACGGTGGCCAAGGTTTTGCGCAGCCCGATGTCTTGTCATCCGCACGGCTCCGAGG
>CAXTOB010000166.1:10896-11410 GCA_964245505.1 uncultured Acetobacteraceae bacterium
AGGCCGCGGCCCAGCGGACCATCGGGTAGGAGCGGGCCGTGGCTGGCAGCCGGCATCCGCTGCACCGCCTGTGGCGCGGCCTGCCGCAGGGGCCACGGCGGCGGCTGGTGACGGGTGGCGCGTCATTGCTGGCGCCGCGTCCGGATTGTCCGCCGCCGCCGGTCCTGCATGGGATTGCCGTAGGTGGGGAGTTGGACCGGGCCTCCGGCCTTGGGGAAGGGGCACGGCTAATGCTGCACGGCCTGCAGGCGCTGGGTGTGCCGTGCTGGCCGCTGCGCCCCGGCGAGACGCCGCCGCCTGGCGCCGCGCTGGTGCTGCACACGACGGCGCCGGGGACCCCGCTGGCGCTGCTGCGTTTGGGACGTGCTGCAGTGCGGGGGCGGCGGGTGATCGGATACTGGGCTTGGGAGCTGCCGGTGGCGCCGGAGTCATGGCGTGCCGGACCACCCTTCGTGCACGAAGTTTGGGCGCCATCACGGTTCTCCGCCGATGCGTTGCAGCCGCTGCTGCCGGG
>CAXTOB010000166.1:11420-11910 GCA_964245505.1 uncultured Acetobacteraceae bacterium
GGCCAGGTGCGTGTGGTGCCGCATTCCGTGGCGGCGCGCCCTCCATCGCCGTCGGGCCTGCGCCGGGCGGATTTCGGCCTGCCGGAGGGGACGGTCATCACCTTGGCGTCATTCAGCCTGGCGTCCAGCTTCGTCCGCAAGAACCCGTTGGGGGCCATTGCCGCGCACCAGCTGGCGTTTGGAACGCGGGAGGACCGGCGGCTGCTGCTGCGGGTCGGCGACCCGCACCACTTTCCCGCTGATTTCGCACGGCTGCGGGAGGCCGTGGCGGCGCTGCCGAACGTGCGGTTGGACACGCGTATGCTGCCGGCTGCGGACCTGCACGCGCTGACGCTCGCCTGCGACATCGTGCTGTCGCTGCACCGTAGCGAGGGCTTCGGGCTAGTCCCGGCCGAGGCGATGCTGCTGGGCGTGCCGGTGGTGGCGACGGGGTGGTCCGGCAACATGGTTTATATGGATGAGGGCAGCGTGGCCCTGGTGCCTTATGCCC
>CAXTOB010000167.1:0-11896 GCA_964245505.1 uncultured Acetobacteraceae bacterium
TCGCACCCAGCCTTGCGGAGCGCATCGAGCTGCAGGGCCAGGTTTTGGTCGTCGGGCGAGACCCGGGCGTAGCCGAACGTCCAGGGAGAGCAGTCCGTCGGGGCGTCAAGGGGCGTGGAAACCGGTTTCGGGGCCTTCCTCATTTCCGGACAGTCCATTCCGAACAAATATGCGCCCGTCCGGCGGGAAAATCGAGCGTGTAAGGAAAGGAACTCCTTTCTGGACACCTGGCGTCCGCCCTGCCATGTGCGGCCGGGAGCATACGATATCGTGGCTCTCCCACACTTTGATATTGGTGGCGAATTCGGTGTGGCTTTATTAGGCCGCGAGCGGGTGCAGCTGCGCAAAAGCGGAGTTTCGTGTTTGCGTTTTTGGCTCGTTCGCCAGCCATCTCAGCAACCAGGCGAGGTTCATCGCTGCCGCCGTCATCAGGTGGGCAAGGCGCGTCTTCGCGTGCCCGAAATACGGCGTCTGCCGAAGCCGAGACGAGCGCACGCCCTGCGCGATCGTGCCCTGGATCCCGGCTCGGCGCGCATACTCGGCTGTGAAGTCCGCTGTCTGCTCCCGCGCCCGTCCGACGCGTAGCGCCTCGTGTTGGGCTTCGGGGCGGATCGTGATGGCCCGACGTGCCGAGACCGAGCGCGTGCATTGCGGCCTGAGCGGGCGCACCCGGCAGTCGGCGACCGCGAATTTGATCCTAATCACCGGCGTCGTGCCGCGAGCAAGCGCCGGCGTTCAGCTTTGGCTTGCCTTTCCGGCCGGACACGTCGCCCGCTGCTGGGCGAAGTCGATGGCAAAGTCTCGCGCCGCGAACCCGGCACCGGTCCAGTCTCTGGAGGATATAGCGGACAGCAGTGTGCGCGGGCGCCCGCTTCCATGTCAGCGAGAAGGCTGCGTTCAGTTTGCGGCGGTGGACGACGATGAAAGTGACGACGCCACGATACGAGTTGCAGCCGCTCACGATGGCGGCGATGGAGGATAGCAGCACGTGGGGCAGCTTGTAGAGCTGCCCCTGCGCCCGCCGCGGATCAGGAACGTCTGCCAGCACGTCCAGCAACGGCGAAAACACAGCCACGGCAACCTCCGACCCAGTTTCCGCCGCAAAGGTCAGACATTGGCCGGCTCGGGTATCCCTCTTGCGATCAGATGCCTCACTTCATCCCGTATGTGTGGCAGGACCAACCCAGTGACGCCAAGACAACAGGGTTGAACAGCCCTGGGTGGATGCCCCGCAGTAGCCGAACCACACTGGGCGCGCTTGCTCTATGGTCCTTGTTCCCGACTATCTACTATCTAGGACTGCCGTGCCTACTTCCCATGCCTCGGCCGAGGTGCGGAACCGCCCCGATGATCGCCGCACGCTCCTGCCGTCCTCCTCGTCATAGACTTCCCAGCTGTATGGCCGGACGCCGCTTCCCTTGCGGCAGACTCGAAGCCGGAAGCGCGAGTGCCCCCGCACGAGGAGGGCAGGTGCAGCCACCGACGGCTGGCTCGAACGGTGCAACATCAAGGGTCAGCCAAGCTTCAGGTTGGACGCGGCTTGCTTCCCTCGCTCGGTCACGACGTCATAGCTGACCTTCTGGCCGTCGTTCAGACCATTGATCCCAGCTGCTTGCAGAGCCGTGATGTGCACGAACACGTCCTTGCTGCCGTCCTGCGGTTGGATGAAACCGAAGCCCTTGTCAGGGTTGAACCACTTGACTGTTCCGTTCGCCATGTCTGCTGCTTTTCCACCTGAACCGAGCGTAACCTAGCGTTAACGCGACCAGGGTGCCAACCCTGTTCAGGCTGCGCAGCTGGCCACCTCCCCGGTCAGAAACCGAGAAGGGGAGCGTTGGCCAGCAATTCCGATGAGGCCCGGTAGGCGCCTGTCAGAGCGGCCAGCGCGAGTTGGCCCCCTCGGCACGCGCTGCCACCAACAGCTTGGCCATAGCCTGGTTAGCGCCGTGCTGCGACGCCGTGCGCTCGATCTCGGCCCAGTCGAACTGCGCCGTGTCAGTCTTCCTGTCCCACTGCGCGGCAGGCTGCGCCGATGTCGTCGTGTTCTGGCTGGAGCCGGGCGATGCGGCGTCGCTGGCGGTCGGGTCCGGGGTGGCCTGCAGCGTGGCCAACCCTTGGTCATCTACTTGCTCTTGTTGGCCAGCTACGTCGGCGTTCAGCTTGTCACCTGCGGCCGGCATGGGTTCCAGATCAGCGTCAGGGACGTGGACCTCCTGTTCGGACGTTGCCTCAGCGTCGTCTTGGAGCGAAGTCGCTTCGGACGTGCCAGCCCGCTGCTTCGGCTTGGGGCCGGGCCGCTTGCGCACGGGCACAGCTACCGGTTCGGCGATGCTGCCGTCGGCATCGGCGGTGCCGCCCACGGCATCGTCGCTGTCCATCATGGCCAGCAGTTCGGGCGAGGCAGCCGCCTTCGGCTTGCGTCCCCTGCGCACCGGGGCGGGGGCGTCGCTCAGGACGGCTAGGACCTCCTCGGGAGAGACGGCAAAGTCATTGCTGCTATTGGCCTTCGGCTTGCGAGCCATGTGCGGTCCTTGTGGTTCAGAACCGGTCTGATACGGCATCAGCAGGTTGGTGAAAACCAGCATAAAGTTAGAGGGGCTGTTCTCCTTTCCCCGAGGCGACCATGTCACGGCTGCTCGGCGGGCTCCGGGGTTGGGTCAATGCCGAGTTCCTGGCGGACGTGCGCGAACTTGGCCGGGTCAGCAAAACGCCTGTCGGCCATCATGGTCCGCAGCGCCGCAAGCCCTGCGTCGGTGAAGAACAGCCGCGGCATCCGCCCCGTCGTGTCCAGGCGCAGCAGCCCGCGTTCGACCAGGCCAGTAGCCGCCAGGGGCACCTTGGGCTGGCCCGCCTGCGGCCCGCCCCGCCACGTTTTGATGTAGAAGCCCTCGGCAACGCTGGGCAGCGTCGAGAAGAATATGTCGAGCTCACGGCGTATGTAGTCCCGCTCGGTGGGCGTGAACGGGGCAGGGGCGTTGGGCGATTTGGATGTAGTCATAGCTGCCATCATAGCACGCTGGCCAGTGACCATGCTTTCCGCAACACAGGAGCTGACATGCGTGCGCATCGTCAGTGGCGCGCTGTCGCATGAGGCTGGGAGGTCGGGTCTGCCGTGCCCACCAATCGTGTGGGTCGCTTATCCTCGCCTTGCCAGATACGGCAGCCTGTTGCAGCCAGGCGACACCTTCGGCCAAGCTGCCCGTCCTGCCTTACTCGACGTGGCGTATTGCCGTTCCCTGGCGTTTTGTTCTGTGAGAACGGCCGTAACCGACTCGGAGGTGTCCCGATGACCAAAGCTTCAATGACGACGAAGGCCGCGGAAACCAAGACCGCAAAGACTGGGGCCAAGAAGGACGAGGCGCCCCCACATGGCAGCCCGGTCGAGAAGCCCAAGTCCGGGCACAAGCCGAACGCCCTGCAGCAGCCGTTGCAGCCCTCGCCCGACTTGGCCGCCGTTGTGGGGGAGGGGACGATGGCGCGCGGCGAGGTGGTGAGCAAGGTTTGGGAGTATATCAAGGCGCACAAGCTGCAGAACCCGGACGACGGGCGGGAGATCGTGGCCGACGACAAGCTCCGGCGCGTGTTCGGCAAGGATCGGGTAACCATGTTCGAGATGAACAAGCACCTCGCCCAGCATCTCAAGTAGGGCAGCCCAGAGGAGGCTGGGCCAGGATTGGCTGGCTGCCTGCCTCAATGGCAGGCTCCTGGCTGACTTTGCCCAAGCCTGGCTCGGTTCCGGCAGAAGCACCCGAGAAAGCAGGGCTCTGGTCTTTGCTCGACCGTCGCGGGGCGATGGACTTCGATGAGAGGTTTGCCGTGCAGCTGTGGATACCGAGCTGGGACAAACGCTTCGATCGCCCCGAGCAGGCTCGGCAGATGATTTTCGCACTCTGCGGCTCTGCCCGTGTTGACCCCGGCCCAGGCTCTCGTCCTGCCTGAACTGCGTTCCGAGGCGGACAATGGCCTGGTTGCCTCATCCCACACCTTCCACGGGCCAAGCAGCATGCTATCGTGAATGCAAAGGTGACAACCGGGGAAGAGTAACGCGTGGCCATTGAATGGAATGCCGAGATCAAGCGTCCGGTGACACTCGCATTGGCCGCCCTGGCCCTTGTTGGATGGGTTGTCGCGATCTCGCAGATATCGTCGAAGTCGTCGCTCCGCGCCAGCACGTCGGCCCAGATCAGCGACCTGACAGCAACGCGGCAGCAGCTCACCACGGAACTCGACCAGCAGCAAAAAGCCTCCGGCACTCTTGCAGACCTGCAAAGGAAAGCCGCCGAGACCACCGCGGCAGCCAACACCGCCGCGCAGGGCCGCGATGCCGCAGCCGCCCAGCTTGCCGAAATTAACAAGGCAGCTGAAGCTGCAAAGACCAGCCTCTCCGCTACCCAGGCGCAGCTCAAGGCGGCGACGGAGCAGCTCGCGCAGCAACGCGCTGCCAGCGCCGACGCGGACAGTAAGCTGGCGCAAAGCAAGGAAGCGGCGGGCAAGCTCGACAGTGATGCCGCCGCCCGTAGTCAGGAGCTTGCCGACGTGAGCAAGCGGATCGATACCGCTCACGCGCAAGAAGCTGAGACGCGGCAGTCGTTGGCGCAGCTCACGCAGGAGGCCGCTACCCGTTCCGAGGACATCGCCAAGGCCGAAGCCGCATTGCGTCAGACCCAGGAGGCTGCTGCCCAGACCCAGGCACAGATTGTCGATGCCCGGACGCAGGCCGACCGTTTGACGACGCAGCAGACCGACGCCCAGCAACGGTTGACCTCGCTGCAACAGCAGCTTCCCTCGGCCCAGGCCGCAGCCGATGCAGCGCAGAAGCAGCAGGCTGACGCAGCCACTCAGGTTGAACGCGCGACCCAACAGGTGACCGCTGCCGAGCAGCGGCTAGCGGCCTTGCAGCGGCAAACAGAGGACGCGCAAAAGGCGGCAGCGGCGGCTGGGACAGGACTTGCGGGCACCCAGGCGCAACTGGCCCAACTGACGGAACAAAGGAGCGCGGCCGAGCAGACGCTAAGTTCGTTGCGTGGCGAGGCCGACTCTCTGCAGCGTGACCGTATTGCGGTGGGAAAGCAACTTGCCGATGGCAAGGCGCAGCTTACCCAGGTTGCCGAACAGCGCAGCGCTGCCGAGCGGCAAGTGGAGACGCTTACAGCGCAGATTGAGCGCGACAAGAAGGATGCATCCGACGCAGAAGGACGTGTGCTGGATGCCCGCAAGCGGCTGGATCAGACCACGTCCCAACAGACCGCGGCCGAGCAGCAGCTCAATGCGATGCAGCAACAGGTAGCACGGGTGCGCAGCGAGGTCGTCGATGCCGAGGCGAAGCTGGTGTCTCTGAAGCAAGCGGTTGAGCAACAGTCGGTTGCTCCGAATCCAATCGCGCCTTCGAGTGCCCCGCCCGAGTAGTATTGGTCGTCCAGCCGTGGAGGTCGCGGCGGTGCATCGGCCACCTGCTTGGTTGGCACTTCCAGGTACTGATGTCCGCTGGGTCAGGGAGCAACTGCTTTCGCTTCATCGCTTACATCGTTGACATTAGGATTAAGCCTATAGGTAGTTCCATAAGATTGGTTCTGCGTCTGAAATCGAGGGGGCGGACTCGTTCTATCCTGAAATGCGATAATGTCGCCTTCTCAGCATGTTGGCATCAGGAGATGGCCATAGCAGCAAACGATTTTCAACGCCCCACGCTTGTGCGCGCCGAAACAGCCGCCTTCCCTTTCGTCACGACACTCATCGTCGCAACGACGGAAGGAGGCTGGTCCTTCAAGCCGGCCCGCAACCTGGGCCGGCCTGGCTGCCTAGCGGACGGTGCCGTTCAAGCGGTTCGGAAAGAAGCCGCCACCGGTCGAAACGCCGTTGTAAACGATGTTCAGCACCTGGGCCGGCGTGCGGCGGAATGCCAGAGAGTCGCTGTCGGACGGCGAGATGTTGATGGACAGGTTGCTCGTGGACAGCCCCTGGTCGCCGCCGCCGCCCGCCCGTGCCCTGACCGACGAGATCGCGTTGGCCGGTATCTGCAGACCCAGCGCGCCGAGCGTCGTCCGGATGCTGCCGGCATGGTACGCCTCGATGGCGAGGATGCTGGCAGCCGCGCTGAGATTGCTCGAATTCGTAAGGAGCGCCGCCGCGCCGGCATAGGCGGTAACGCCGACATCCTCGAAGATGAAGGCGCCAAGCAGGAAGTTCTGCTCGTTCAGGAACGGGTTGAACTGCGTGCCGGCGGGGACCAGTCCTGCCGCGGCAGCCAGCGCACTGAAGCTGTTCAGCAGGTCGATGTTCGGAGCGCCGACCGCCGCTCTGCCTAGCGCACGGCGCAGGAAGCGGACGTGGTTCACTTCGTCGATCGTGATCTTCTGGGCGTAGGCGGCGATGGAGGGCGTCTGGAACGGCACCTTCGAGCCGCCCAGCACGAAGCCTGAGCCGCCCACGCCGTCACGGTCGGCGGCATCCAGGCCGACGCCCAGGAAAGCCCGGATGTAGAATTCCGCCTCAAGGTATTCGAGGTTCAGCGCGAAGTTCAGGACATCCGCATCCGTGATCGCCTGCGCCTGGGCAGGCGCAGAGGTGGTGGCCGCAATGCCCGTCGCCATCGCCCCAAGCGCCACGGCTCCGGCTGCACCAGCGCCCATCCGTCCCACCAGCGAACGGCGGTTCACCCCTTCGGCGCTTCCGGCCGCATCGGCATCATTCACATCCAGCCTCATTATCAAATCCTCCCAAAAAACGATCTAAGCGGGGCCATCCGCGTTGCTGCGGACATTCCATGCTCCTGCCGCACGTTGTTACTTACCTAGCTGCACACTGGACCAATTAGCAAGAGCACTAAACATTAAGTTAGTTTATGGCACTTACGTGAGCTGGAATGGGCTTATCGCCGTGTTCCATGGACAAAGGGTGCGGGCGCAGTTACCCCAGGCCTGGCTGTGGTTTAGGTGATGCTAACGGAGATCAAGCGTCCAAGCTCCAGCATGCGGCTGAGCGCATGGACAGCTGCTCCGGCGCCTGCCGGGCCAAAGGCTGCATGACCGATCCGCCGACGTCGTGGCAGACCACGCCCACGCACTCCACGCCCACTGCGTGCAGCACTGCAAGCAAGTCGGAGGCGTGGCCGTAGCTGCTCCACGGGCCATCTGGTTTGTCGCTGGTGCCGAAGCCGCGCAGGTCCGGCGCGATCAGTGGGAAGCGGTCCTGCAACAGGCGCATCACCGCCTCCCAGGTTCGCTAGTACTCTGGCCAGCCGTGCAGCGGCAGAGGTGGGCCGGGCCCGGCCTCGGCGGCATGGAACGACGCGCCCTTTGATGAAACCGTCCTGTGCTCCATTGCCGTATCCTATTTCTGTCCGGGTAAGACCATGCCCGGAAGCGCAATCCTCCTACGAGCGCCGTCGCTGTAGATTAGCGCCGGCCAATGACCCCTGCCCGAAACGCTTCAAGTGGTTGATCTACAAAGTAGAAAGCCGTAGTGGGTGGGGTTACATCCGGCGCCGGTGGTGACCCCGCCCAAAGTCCATTTTACTAAGTCTGGTCAATGTACTAGTCAGAAAATTAGGCGGGGTCACGGTTGCGAGCCGGTTTACAGGCCGGCTTGATGACGGACCCGGCGGTCAAGAACGACGAACTGCGCTTTTATGTGCTCGCCACCGGCAGTGACGGGTAACCGCGCCAGCATACTTGATCTGTGCAACACGGCCGTGCAGGGTGCCCGTCACCGTGCGCTGGCCTGGCGCCAGGATGGCACCGATCAGCAGCACCTCGGCGTGCCGCCAACCGCGTTAGAGGAACAAGGGCGCAAACGCCGTGCTGACCGCAGCGAAGCGGGGTGGCAGGGGCGGCCAAGTCAGGGGTATGTCGAGTGCGAGCAGATCTTCTTGACCGTCTGCTGATCACCCTGGCCGTTCGCCTGCATGCATTCTCAATCTGCCAAATCCAGCAAAGATGGCGGCTGGCGTTCAGCCCGTTCGAGGCAATCACCGTTCACTACGTGCTCCGCGGCTCCGGCAGCCTGCGAGTGGGGCAAGGGCCGTGGACGCCTTTCGCGCAACACAACATCATCGTCGTTCCGGCGCGCCAGTCGCATGTCATGGGGGAGGCGATCGACGTGGCCGGCGAGGCGCAGGCGGCCGAGCAATGCGGATTGCACGGGGATGGCCTGATCGCGTTTTGCGCCGGCGATGGCACGCCGGACACGCTTCTGGTCTGTGGCCAAATCTCAGCCAGCTACGATGGAGCGCTAGGGCTGTTCGAGTTGTTCCAGGCTCCGATCATCGGAGAGTTTTCCACTGACAGCGTCCTGCATCGCTCGTTCGAGTTGATGCTGGCGGAGGTGGCGCAGCCGGGTCTTGGCACTCAGGCGATGACGGAGGTCCTGATGAAGCAGTGCCTGATCATCCTGTTGCGCCAGCATCTGCTCGGCGACGCGGCAGGCACGTCGCCTGTGCTCATGGCGCTGCGGGAGCCGCGGCTGGCGCGGGCAGTGCTGGCGATCCTTGAGCATCCGGGAGCGCCTTACACGGTCGAAAGCCTCGCCTCACTGGCGGGGATGAGCAGGGCTTCATTCGCGGACCGTTTCTCTCAGATATTCGACCAGGCCCCTATGGACTTTGTCCAACGCGTTCGGTTGCGGATTGCCGCCCGGCTGCTGGCGAGCACCGATCTGCCGGTCAAGGTGATTGCGGGTAGCGTGGGCTATGCCAGCCGCAGTTCATTCAGCCGAGCCTTCGAGGGGATCTATGGCGCGGCGCCGGCCGATTTCCGAAGGTTCGGTAGCCAGGATGAGGCGGAGCCGGAGAGGGTAGGGCTTCGCATGGATCCGGCGGTTTCGGGTCTGCCAATGTCCTGACGTCCAGGACAGGTGTCCAGTCGTCCAAAGTAGGACGAAGTCGGAAACCACCGCTAACCGTCTCCTGTTGCGACCTCGATTGCCCTCATCGGGTATATCTGTATAGGAGACCATCTTGATCACTGACCGTCGATCCATCATTGCTGGGCTTACCTTGGTTGCTGCCGCCCCGATGGCCAGGGCACAGACCCCGCGACCGACTCCCGAGCTAAGCACCGCGCCGATGAACTTCGCCGGGGTGAAGACCGCTCCACAATTTTACATGGGCGTGCTTGGCCCGGCCGAGCTGTCGCTCTCCACGTCACAGCTGGCCGTCGAGAAGGCCACGCAGAAGAACGCGCACGAGTTCGCTGGCTTCGAGCTGGGCGAGGCGATCACCGTCAACATGGTGCTGAAGGACATCGGAGCCGCGGCGCCGGCAATGACCACGAGTGGCACGGCCACCATCCAGACGATGAAGACCTCGACCGGCGCGGCGTTCGATCGCGCCTATATCGGGTTTCAGCTGGAAAACCATGAGTTCCTGCGCGACATCGCTGACGCCTACCTTCACAACTCGGCCGGCGCCACCGACCCGATGGAGAAGCAGGGCCGCCACTTGGCGATGCTGATGCTGGCGGTGTTCAAGGAACACGTCGCGATCTGCAAGCGGATCAACGGCGAGCTCAAGGCCTAACCCGCCTGCTTCCGCTTCCATCCCTTTTGATGTGAGAGATCTGATGAACCATTCACTTCGATCGTCGGCCCTGGCCGCGCGTCTGCTGGCGGGCGTAACCATCCTTGCGGCCCCGGCAGCCTGGGCGCAGCAAGCGCCGAAGCCCGCCGACGCGCCGGTGCTGGAACCTGGTTATTCGACTATGGCGACCGTGGCCGAGACCCCCGACAGCGGCACGATGAAGCGCGCTGACAAGGCCATGCTCGCCGTGCTGAAGAAGCTGGGCGATCTGGGCGCGAAGCCAATCGAGTCGCGCTCGGTTGCCGAGGCCCGAACGCAGCCGACGCCGGCCGATGCGGTGAAGGCCGTGCTGAAGGATCGCGGCAAGGACCCGGTGGCGCTCATGGCTGCCATGAAGGTATCCAAGAAGGATATGACCTATCCCACCGCGGGCGGCACTCAGGCCATACGCATCTACACGCCGGAAGACGCGGGCGCCGGACCCCTGCCGGTCATCGTGTATTATCATGGTGGTGGTTGGGTGATCGCCGATATCGACACCTACGAAGCCTCCGCCATGGCGCTGGCCAAGAAGTCGAGCGCGATTGTGGCCAGCGTTGAGTATCGCCGCGCGCCGGAAAACAAGTTTCCTGCTGCCCACCAAGACTCGTTTGCGGCCTACCAGTGGGTGTTGGCCAACGCCGGGCAGTTTGGCGGTGACCCGGCTCGCATCGCGGTCGCCGGTGAGAGTGCCGGTGGTAATCTAGCCACCAACGTCGCGATTATGGCGCGCGACCAGAAAGTGCAAATGCCGGTCCACATGCTGATCGTGTATCCGGTGGCCGGCACGGACATGACCACGCCGTCCTACATCGCGAACCAGAACGCCATGCCGTTGTCGAAGGACGCGATGGGTTGGTTTGTCGACAAGATCTTGGCGACGGCGGACGATGCCAAGAGCCCGATGCTCAACCTGACCACGATGGCGGACCTGAAAGGCCTGCCGCCAGCGACAGTGATCACGGACTCGATCGATCCGTTGATGTCGGACGGCAAGATGCTGGCTGACAAGCTCAAGGTTGCGGGCGTGATGACGACCTACAAGAACTACGAAGGCGTTACGCACGAGTTTTTCGGCATGGGTGCCGTGGTGCCTGAGGCCGAAGCTGCAGAAGATCTGGCCGCCCATGATCTGAAGGCTGCCTTCGCACAGCCCAAACCGAACAAGTAGCGTTACGGAAGCAGGGGCGGCCGACGGCCTGTCCCTGCTTCGCGGTCTGAAGAGCAAGCGATACCGTTGGCAAATTCGCGGGCGGCCCGTTTCAGGCAGCCGTAAGGCGGACTGGGCGTGAAGTCCGTGTGGCTGTGCGTGCTGCGCCCTGCACCCAGGCGTTGAACCGCACGACGTTCAGGGCGGCTGCGGTTGCGACGTGCTGCAGGTGGGTTTTGGCAAGCCCGACATAGCGCGAGCGGCGCAGCCCGCAGACGCGCACGCCGTGCGACAGGCAGCCCTCGATCCCAGCGCGCGCGCCGTATAGCGCTCGCCATTCCGGCGTGTCCTGCCGCCCTCGCGCGGCCTGGATGGCCTCGTGTCGGCCTGCGCGCCGAAGCGTCAGCTCGCGCGGCGCTTTCTTGGCGCGGGTACAAAGAGGCCGACTGGGGCAAACGCGGCAGGTCCGATCCGCGAAACCCACATGCACGGTGCCGGTGCCCCAAGCGTCATGGCTGTCCACCCAATCCACGCTCTTGTGCCCCCGCGGGCAGGTGACGGCGCGGGCATCCCAGTCGATGTTGAATGCCGAGATGTCGTAGCCTTCGCCGGCCTTGGCTTGCCAGCTCGTGTCCGGACGGACGGGGCCGACCAGCTCGATCCCGTGCTCGGCTTTGGCGTCGACCAGCAGGTCGGCATCGACATAGCCAGCATCGACCAGGTGAACCTCCGGCAGCAGGTCCTTGGCCCGCAGCGCCTCGTGCACCGGCGCGGTCATGGCCACGTCCGGCACCGGTGCCGGTGTCGTCTCGACGTGGACCACCAGGTGCGGGCAATCCTCATCACAGGTTTCGGTGAGATGCACGATCCGAGCGCAATCGACGCAATCGTCTTCACGATATCGATCGCATTCGTCTGGCCTGCCATCGTCAAGCCGAGGAGGCGGCGCTTGCGGCCCTCGTGACGGCGGCTTCCTCGTTGGACGGGGCATCCAACCGCGAGGTGCCGTCCCATGCCGCGCAGGCGACAAGTTCCGACCAACCCGAACTGGAGCATCGGCTCCGTCTTCGTCCGCACCCCGGACGGCCCGGACCGCCTGGCGGATGCCTACCGCCTCTTCGCTCGCCACGGTCCCGCTGCGGCCGGTGATTGCCTTGCCGACCCTTCCACGACCTCTCCCATCGAAGGAGCCA
>CAXTOB010000168.1:0-11806 GCA_964245505.1 uncultured Acetobacteraceae bacterium
CCCTGGCCGGCCTCCATCAGCCGGGCCGCTTGCGGCGTGCACCACAGCACCCGGCCGTCGCGCGAGGCCGCGAGCAGGAAGCGCCCGGCGGTGTCCAGCGCGATGTGGGCGCTGCGCGTCAGGCGCGCGGTGGCCAGGTGGACGCCGACGCGGGCCACCACCTCGTCGGGCGAGACCGGCTTGGGCACGTAGTCCACGCCGCCTGCTTCCAGTCCGCGCAGGACGTGCTCGGTTTCGGTCAAGCCGGTCATGAAGACCACCGGCACGGCGGCCAGGCCGGAGGCGCCCTTCATGCGGCGGCAGGTTTCGAAGCCGTCCAGGCCCGGCATCACCGCGTCCATCAGAACGATGTCCGGGGTGATCCGCTCCATCAGCGCCAGCGCCGCGTCCCCGGCCTGCGCGACTAGGACGGTGTAGCCCGCTGTCTCCAGCGCCTCGTTCAGCATGCCGAGGGTGGCTGGGCTGTCGTCCACCACCAGAACGACCTCTCGGGCGCCGGCTACCAGGGCGTTCATCCCTGGGGTCCATCGGGGCCGAGCGCATCCATGAACGCCCGCATCTCGAACTGCGACACCAGGTGGCGCAGGTGGGCGACCATCGGGGCGCTGCTGGCCTGCTCCCCTTCGATGGCGTCCAGCCGGGCGTGGATGCCGCGCACGTAGCCGATGGCGCCCAGCTCCCGCAGCGCCTGGGTTTGCGCGGGACCGAGGGTGTTGCCGGGCACGCCGCTGGCGGACGGGGCGGCGGTGTCGTCCATCCACTCGATCCGCAGCAGGTGGCCGACCCGGCGCAACAGGTCGGCGACGCCGATCGGCTTGGACAGCACGTCGTCATGGAACCGGGCCTCGCCTGGCGGACGCTCCAGCTCTCCGGCGTTGGCGGAGATGACGATGATGGCGAGGTCGCGAAATCCGTCGGATCGCAGCCGCTCCGCCACCTGCCAGCCGTTCAGGCCGGGCATGGAGATGTCCACCAGCAGCAGGTCCGGATGGCACTCCGCGGCGACCCGCAGGCAGTCGTCGCCGTTGGTGGCGGTGAACACGACGAAGCCCAGGGGGGTCAGCAGGTCCTGCAGCAATCCGCGGTGCACCGGGTCGTCGTCTGCCACCAGCACGGTGATACGGCGGCCGGCGTAGCCAAGCATCCGGCTCTCGATCGGTGCGGGCTTGCGGGGGTGCAGCGCCTCCGACAGACGCAGCCGGACGCAGAAGCGGCTGCCGGCGCCGGGCTTGCTGGTGACCGTCAGCTCGCCGCCCATGATGGCGGTCAGCAGGCGGGTGATGGTCAGGCCGAGGCCGATGCCGGGGATGACGGCGGCGCGGGCGGGCTGCACCCGCTCGAACGGCTCGAAGATGCGTTGCAGGTCGGCCTCGGCGATGCCGATGCCGGTGTCCTCGATTTCGAACTCGGCGACTTCGCTGCGCCAGTGCAGGCTGAAGCGGACCTCGCCGGCTTGGGTGAACTTCACGGCGTTGGAGAGCAGGTTGATGAGGATCTGCCGTAGGCGGCGCTCGTCGGTGTAAACGACGTCGGGCATGCGGGCCGGGCCGGTGAAGACGAAGCCGATGCCGCGCTCCTCGGCCTGCAGGCGGAACATGCTGACGAGCTGCTGGATGAACTCGCCGAGGCGTACTTCGTCGCGGTAGATTTCGATCCGGCCGGCCTCGATCTTGGAGATGTCGAGCAGGCCCTCGATCAGGCCGGCCATGTGCTCGCCGCTACGGCGCATGATGCCGATGTGGTGGCGGCGGGCGGGGCTGATGGCGGTGTCGCGCTCCAGCAGCTGGGCATAGCCGAGGATGGCGTTCAGCGGGCTGCGCAGCTCGTGGCTGATGCCGACGACGTAGCGGCTTTTTGCCAGGTTCGCCGCCTCGGCCGCCTCCTTGGCGCGTTGCAGCTTGGCGTCCGTGCGCTGGTGGGCGCCGATCTCGGATAGGAGCAGCGCGGTCTGGCGACGGGTTTCCTCCTGGGCGGCGCGGCTGTTGTCCTGGCCCAGCACCAGCAGCCAGGCCAGCACGCCGGCGAACGGCAGCAGCACCAGGAAGGCGGTCCATAGGGCGGGCGCGAGGCCGGGAGTGCCGGCCAGGTGGACGCGCAACGCCGCCAGGACCAGGCCAATCCCCGCGGCGAGCAGGCCCAGCATCCCGAGGTAGCGGGCGAAGGACAGCGCCGGCTCGCCGCGCAAGGGGCGCGGCAAGCAGGATTCCAGTACTGCCGATGCCTGCCGTCCCAGCCGCGCCTGCGGTTTGCAGGCGTCGTGGCAGCGGGCGTCCAGCGAGCAGCACAGCGAGCAGATGGCGCCGGAGTAAACCGGGCAGAACGCCATGTCTTCCGGCTCGAACGGGTTCTCGCAGATCACGCAGCGCAGGGACGTGAGGTTGGCCCAGTGCCGCCGCGGCTTGCGGGCGAGGTAGTAGCGCCCGTCCGTGGCCCAGGCGATCAGCGGCGCCGTTGCGAAGGCCGCGGCGAAGGCGACGAAGGGGGCGAAGGCCTCCGTGGCCGGGCCGGCGGTGCCGAGGTAGGACAGCAGGCCCGCCGCGACCGCCAGCAGCATTGCGCCGGTGCCGACCGGGTTGATGTCATACAGGTGCGCCCGCTTGAACTCGATGTGCGGTGGGCTGAGGCCGATCGGCTTGTTCACCACCAGGTCCGCCACCAGCGCGCCGACCCAGGCCGCAGCAACGACGGAGTAGATGACCAGCGTACCCTCGATGGCGCCGTAGATGCCCAGCTCCATCAGCAGCAGGGCGATGGCGATGTTGAACACCAGCCATACCACGCGGCCGGGGTGGCGGTGGGTCAGGCGGGAGAAGAAGTTCGACCACGCGATGGAGCCGGCATAGGCGTTGGTGATGTTGATCTTCACCTGCGAGATCATGACGAAGCAGCCCGCGAGCGCCAGCGCCGCAGCCGGGGAGGATACGACGGCGCCGAAGGCCACCCGATACATCTCGTTCGGCTGGATGGCGCGTGAGGGGGTAAGCCCGGCTGCGAGCGCCAGGCAGGCCAGGAACGACCCGGCCAGCAGCTTTGGCACGCCGATCACGATCCAGCCGGGGCCGCCGGCCAGCATTGCCGCCCACCAGGCGCGGTTGGGTCCTCCCGGTCGGCGGGGCGGCAGGAAGCGTAGGTAGTCCACCTGCTCGCCGATCTGGGCGATCAGGGAGAAGACGACCGATGCGGCGGCGCCGAAGCCGAGCAGGGTGAAGGAGCCGTCGGCGCCGGACGCCGCGCCGGGGTAGCCGGTCCAGTTGGCGAGGGCACCGTGCACCGTGAAGCCGATCACGATGAAGGGCAGCACCTGGAGCACTAGCCAGACCGGCTGGGACCAAAGCTGTATCCGGCTGATGAAGGTGATCCCGTGCGTCACCAGCGGCACCACCGCCAAGGAGCACAGCAGGTAGCCCAGCGGCGGCGGGATGCCGAAGCAGGCCTCCAGCATGGATGCGAGGATCACCGCCTCGATGGCGAAGAAGATGAAGGTGAACGATGCGTAGATCAGCGACGTGATGGTGGAGCCGATGTAGCCGAACCCGGCGCCACGGGTCAGCAAGTCGATGTCTACCCCGTCCCGTGCGGCGTAGTAGCTGATCGGCACGCCGGCTGCGAAGATGACGGCGGCGGCCAGCATGATGGCGGCGACGGCGTTGGTGAAGCCGTAGCCCAAGGTGACGGTGCCGCCGATGGCCTCCAGCGCCAGGAACGAGATGCCGCCGAGTGCCGTGTTGGCGACGCGCCAGGGCGACCAGCGCCGGGCCGCCTTGGCGGTGAAGCGCAGGGCGTAGTCCTCCAGGGTCTGGTCGGCGACCCACTGGTTATACTCGCGCCGTATCCGAACGATACGCTGCCGCGTTGCCATGCCTGGTGCCCGGCCTCCTGCGCTCAAATTCTGCACACGCCATGCGTATTGTGCACCGCAGCAGTGCCGGAATGATATACGTCATTTGACGTATTCCGGGCCTCTCCCTTGCCGGGCAACGCTGTCGTTACGCGACATCACCCTTGGGGGCCTGACATGACCGACGAAGCACCGCACTCGCCATTCCGCCGCCGGCTGCTGCAGGGCATGGCCGCCCTGCCGGCGGCGGCGCTGCTGCCCTATGCCGCCCAGGCCGCTGGCCCGGCGACTGCGGAGGTCAACACCACTGGCCTCGCCATTACGGACGATACCGTCACCGTCGGCATCCTGCACTCCATTACCGGGACCATGGCGATCAGCGAAACCGGGTCGGTCGAGGCGGAGAAGCTGGCGATCCAGCAGATCAACGCATCAGGCGGGGTGCTGGGGCGGCAGATCAAGATCATCCAGGAGGACGGCGCCAGCGACTGGCCGAACTTCGCCGAGAAGGCGAAGAAGCTGCTGGCCAGCGACCATTGCGCGGCGGTGTTCGGCTGCTGGACGTCGGCGTCGCGCAAGGCGGTGCTGCCGGTGTTCGAGCAGTATAACGGGATGCTGTATTATCCGACGTTCTACGAGGGGCTGGAGCAGTCGAAGAACGTCATCTACACCGGGCAGGAGGCGACGCAGCAGATCCTCGCCGGGCTGGACTGGGTCAATAGGACCAAGGGCGCCAAGAGCTTCTACCTGATCGGGTCGGACTACATCTGGCCGCGGACGTCGAACAAGATCGCGCGCAAGCACATCGAGGCGCATCTGACCGGCTGCAAGGTCGCGGGGGAGGACTACTTCCCGCTCGGCCATACGCAGTTCAACTCGGTCATCAACAAGATCAAGCTGGTGAAGCCGGACGTGATCTTCGCCTCCGTGGTCGGCGGGTCCAACGTTGCGTTCTACAAGCAGATGAAGGCGGCGGGCGTTGACCTCAGCAAGCAGACGCTGCTGACGATCTCGGTCACCGAGGACGAGATCGAGGGCATCGGCGGCGAGAACATCGCTGGCGCCTTTGCGTGCATGAAGTACTTCGAGAGCCTGGACAACGCCAACAACAAGGCGTTCGTCGCGGCGTTCAAGACGGATTACGGTCCGAAGAGCGTCATCGGCGATGTGACGCAGGCGGCCTACCTCGGCCCGTGGCTGTGGAAGCTGACGGTGGAGAAGGCCGGGAGCTTCGACGTGGACAAGATTGCCGCGGCGTCGGGCGGGGTCGAGTTCAAGGGCGCGCCGGAGGGCTACGTCCGCATTCACGAGAACCATCACTTGTGGAGCAAGACCCGCGTTGGCCGGGCCAAGACGGACGGGCAGTACGAGGTGGTGTTCGAGACGGCCGACCTGGTGCAGCCGGACCCGTTCCCCAAGGGCTACCAGTAGGCATCCATGGCTATTAGGCCTGGCTGTTCCTCCTAACCCGCGATTGCGAGCCGCTTGCGGCGTGGCAATCCATGGGCCGCAAACGCAGTCCTTACGGCCCTGGATTGCCGCGTCGCTAGGCCCCTCGCAATGACGGGGGGACGGGCATGGCGGGCGGGACAGCCAGGTCAGGGTGCCAGTTTAGGGGTGAGTGACATGATGCCCTGCTACCGGAACGGAGGATAAAGGATGTTCGCGGGCTATTCCTTTGGTGAACTCGGCTCGATCATGGCCATGCAGGGCTTTGCCGGGCTGATCCTGTTCTCCGTGTTCGTTCTGATGGCGCTGGGTCTGGCGGTGATCTTCGGCCAGATGGGCGTCATCAACATGGCGCATGGCGAGTTCATGATCCTGGGCGCCTACGTCACATACCTGACGTCGCGGCTGTTCACGACGTATATGCCGTCGCTGTTCAGCGTGTACTTCTTCGTCGCCATCGTGCTGGCGTTCTGCGCCGCGGGGGCGCTGGGGATGCTGGTGGAGTGGGTGCTGATACGGCGGCTGTATCGGCGGCCCTTGGACACCCTGCTGGCGACCTGGGGGCTGAGCCTGATTTTGCAGCAGGTTTACCGCTCGGTGTTCGGGGCGCGGGAGGTCGGCGTGGATCAGCCGGACTGGATGATGGGCGCGGCCAACCTGACCGACAGCATCCAGATCCCGATCAACGGCATGATCGTGATGGTGCTGACGGCGTTCATCGCGCTGGGCGTTTATCTGCTGATCTACCGCATGGGCTGGGGCAAGCAGGTGCGGGCGGTGATGGCCAACCGGGCGATGGCCGGTGCCGTCGGCATCAACACCGAATTCGTGGACCGCGTGACTTTCGGCGTCGGCTGCGGCATTGCCGGGGTGGCCGGCAGCGCCTTTACGATGATCGGCTCCACCAGCCCGACGGCCGGGCAGCTTTACATCGTGGACACCTTCCTGATCGTGGTGTTCGGCGGCGCGGCCAGCCTGGCGGGGACCATCGCGTCGGCCTTCACCATCTCGCAGGCGCGGTCGACGCTGGAGTTCTTCCTCAGCGGCTCCATGGCGCAGGTCATCGTGCTGCTCAGCGTCATCGGCATCCTGATGCTGCGTCCCCAGGGGCTATTCGTGATGAAGGTGCGGCGATGAGCTTCCTCAACCGCAAGGACATCCTGTGGATCGGCCTGTTCGCCATCCTGCTGCTGGTCGTGCTGCCGCTCGGCTTCAACCCGTTCCGGCTGAACCTGTTCGGCAAGTATCTCACCTTCGGCTTCGTCGTGCTGGGGCTGGTGCTGTGCTGGGGCGACGCGGGCATCCTCAGCCTGGGCCAGGGGGTGTTCTTCGGCCTGGGCGGCTACTGCATGGCGATGTTCCTGAAGCTGGAGGCGTCAACGCCGGAGGCCACCAAGATACAGTCCACGCCGGGCATCCCGGACTTCATGGATTGGAACCAGATCACCGAGCTGCCGATGCTCTGGCGGCCCTTCCACAGTTTGACGTTCACGATCGCGGCGGTGGTGCTGGTGCCGACGCTGCTGGCGCTGCTGATCGGCGTGGCGATGTTCACCCGGCGGGTCGGCGGCACCTACTTTGCCATCATCACGCAGGCGTTTGCGGCGATCCTGACCATCCTCATCATCGGCCAGCAGGGCTACACCGGGGGCGTCAACGGGATCACCGACCTGCGGACGCTGCACGGGTGGGACATCCGGACGGACGCGGCGAAGGAGGTGCTGTACTTCGTCAGCGCCGGGCTGCTGCTGGCGTGCCTGCTGCTGTCGCAATTGGTCCGGCGCAGCAAGCTGGGGCGCATCCTGGTGGCGATGCGGGATAAGGAGGACCGGGTCCGCTTCTCCGGTTACGACGTGGCGCGGTTCAAGGTGTTCGTGTTCTGCTTTGCCGCGGCGCTGGCGGGCATTGGCGGGGCGATGTTCACCTTGCAGGTTGGGTTCATGTCGCCGTCGTTCGTGGGGATCGTGCCGTCCATCGAGATGGTGATCTACTGCGCGGTTGGCGGGCGGACCTCCCTGCTTGGCGCGATCTATGGCGCGGTGCTGGTGGGCTGGGCGCGGACGACGTTCTCGGAGGCGGCGCCGGAAATGTGGCTGTTCGCCATGGGTGCGCTGTTCATCGTCGTGGTCGTCGCCTTCCCGAATGGGCTGGCCGGCGTTTACCGCAGCCACCTCGACCCGCTGCTGGACCGGGTGCTGCCGAAGCCTCGCCATCGGATGCCGACCATTGCCTCGGTCGAGGCGCCGCATGCCGCTTCCGTGGCCGAGTAGGAGATGCCGATGACGCCGGGCAATACGGACTACCTGCTTGCGGTGGAGGGGTTGACCGTCTCCTTCGATGGGTTCCGCGCGGTGGACGACCTGTCGTTCTACCTGGACCGCAACGAGATCAGGGTCATCATCGGCCCAAACGGCGCCGGCAAAACCACGGTGCTGGACCTGATCTGCGGACGGACCAAGGCGACTGGCGGCTCCGTCGCGTTCAACGGGCGAGAGCTGCTGCGGATGAAGGAGCACGAGATCGTCCGCGCCGGGGTGGGGCGCAAGTTCCAGACGCCGTCCATCTACGAGGACCTGACGGTGTTCGAGAACCTGGAGATTTCCTATCCCCGCGGGCGGTCGGTGTTCGGCGCCCTCGCCTTCCGGCGGGACGCCGCGGTGCGGGACCGGGTGGAGGAGGTGGCGCGGGACATCTTCCTGGCCGACCACTTGGACGATATGGCGGAGGAGCTGAGCCATGGGCAGAAGCAGTGGCTGGAGATCGGCATGCTGCTGATCCAGGACCCGGCGCTGCTGATGCTCGACGAGCCCGTCGCCGGCATGAGCGTCAGCGAGCGGAAGAAGACCGCCGAGCTGCTGCACCGGGTGATCCAGGACCGGTCGGTGCTGGTGATCGAGCATGACATGGGCTTCGTCGAGGACATCGCCCACAAGGTTACGGTACTGCACCAGGGCCGCGTGCTGTCGGAGGGCAGCATCGCCCACGTGAAGGCCGATCCCCGCGTCGTGGAGGTTTACCTTGGCCATTGATCGCCTGGTCGTGCAGGGGCTGCGGGCGGGCTATGGGCAGAGCGAGGTGCTGCACGGATTGGACTTCAAGGTGGGTGCTGCGGAGATCGTCGTCGTCGTCGGGCGCAACGGCATGGGCAAGAGCACGCTGATGCGGACCCTGATTGGCATGATCCCCGCCAAGTCCGGCACGATCACCCTGGACGGCCACGACATCACCGCGCTGAAAAGCCACCAGCGCGTCGCCCGCGGCCTCGCCTTCGTGCCGCAGGGGCGGATGGTGTTCCCGGCGATGACGGTGCAGGAGAATATCGAGACCGGGCTGTTCGTGCATGGCGGGCGGCGGGTGCCGCCGGACATCTACACGCTGTTTCCCGTGCTGCAGGAGATGCGGGCGCGGCGTGGCGGCAACCTGTCCGGCGGGCAGCAGCAGCAGCTTGCCATTGCCAGGGCGCTGGCGACCAACCCGCAGGTGCTGCTGCTCGACGAGCCGACCGAGGGTATTCAGCCCAGCATCATCCAGGAGCTGGCGCGGACGCTGCGGCGCATCCGTGATGAGCGCGGACTGAGCATCATCGCCTCCGAGCAGGTGCTGAGCTTTGCGCTCGACATCGCCGACCGGGTGCTGGTGCTGGAGGGCGGGGCGGTCGTGCACGAGGACGCCCGTGCCGACGTGGACCACGAGAAGGTCGCCAGCTACCTCGCCGTTTGACCCCAACCGCAACAGGAGCATGACGCCATGACGGACACCCTCATCAAGGTGGACCTGTCCCAGCCGGCCTACGACAACGACATGATCCATAACCGCTGGCATCCGGACATTCCGATGGTGGCGACCGTCAAGCCCGGCGATGATTTCATCATCGAGTGCTACGACTGGACCGGCGGGTTCATCAAGAACGACGACAGCGCCGCCGATGTGCGCGATATCGATCTTAGCATCGTGCATTTCCTCAGTGGACCCGTGGGGGTCGAGGGGGCGGAGCCTGGCGATTTGCTGGTGGTGGACTTCCTGGACATCGGCGCGTTTCCACATAATGCGTGGGGGTTCAACGGCTTCTTTTCCAAGAAGAATGGCGGCGGGTTCCTGACCGAGCACTTCCCGCAGGCGCAGAAATCCATCTGGGACTTCCACGGCATGTTCACCTCGTCGCGGCATGTGCCCGGCGTGAACTTCGCCGGGCTGATCCACCCGGGGTTGATCGGCTGCCTGCCGGACCCGAAGCTGCTGGAGACCTGGAACCGGCGGGAAACCGGGCTGATTGCCACCAATCCGACGCGGGTGCCGCCGCTGGCGAATGCGCCGTTTGCGCCGACTGCGCATATGGGGCGGTTGAAGGGTGAGGCTCGGGATGCTGCCGCGGCGACGGGCGCACGGACGGTGCCGCCGCGGGAGCACGGCGGGAATTGCGACATCAAGGACCTTTCGCGTGGGGCCAAGGTTTACTTCCCGGTTTATGTGCCTGGGGCCGGACTTTCGATGGGGGACCTGCATTTCAGCCAGGGTGATGGTGAGATTACCTTCTGCGGCGCCATTGAGATGCCGGGCTGGATTCACCTCAAGGTCAGCCTCATCAAGGGCGGCATGGCAAAGTACGGGATCAAGAACCCGATCTTCAAGCCAAGTGTCATCAAGCCGAATTACACGGATTACTTGATCTTCGAGGGCATTTCCGTGGACGAGGCGGGGGAGCAGCATTACCTCGACGTGAACGTGGCGTATCGCCAGGCCTGCCTGAATGCCATCGAGTATATGAAGAAGTTCGGCTACTCCGGGGCGCAGGCGTATTCGATCCTGGGCACGGCGCCGGTGCAGGGGCATATCAGCGGGGTGGTGGATATCCCGAACTCCTGCGCGACGCTGTGGCTGCCGACGGAGATTTTCGACTTCGATATCAACCCTGGCGCGGATGGGCCGTCCGGCGGGATCAAGGGCGGGGTGGATATGCCGCTGGCGCCGGATCTGTAGCCGTGCCGGTTTATGATTACCTGTGCGCGGAGTGTGGGCCGTTCACGGCGCTGCGGCCGATGTCGGAGTTCCAGGCGCCGCTGCCCTGCGGGGTGTGCGGGGGCCTGGCGCGGCGGGCGATCCTGACTGCGCCGGCGTTCGCGGCGATGGATGGCGGGCAGCGCCGGGCGCATGCCACCAACGAGCGCAGCGCCAACGCGCCGGTGCAGTCGCGGGGTCGGCATCCCTCGGGTTGCGGGTGCTGCAAGCCTCGCGGCGCCGGGTTGTCGGCCGAGGCCGTGGCTGCCCCGGCCAAGAGCTTTCCGGGTGCGCGGCCCTGGATGATCAGTCACTGAGGATTGAGGTGGGACCGTAAAGGACGCGGCAGTGCGCCGCTGCCGTTGTAGTAACGACCGTTATGTTCAGTGATCGCCTTCGTCATCGCGAGGGGTGAAGCGACGCGGCGATCCAGGGCGGCAAGCAATGTGCTGGCGGCTCTGGATTGCCGCGTCGCTGCGCTCCTCGCAATGACGCGAAACGGTTGGAGCGACGGGCGTTTGGCATCACAAGCCGGCCGGCCGCTAAGTTGACGGCGCCTCCAGCTATCTTCGCGGCCCGGCGAAAGGGAGGGTGCTCGATAGCCCGCCATCCACGGCGATGGCCTGCCCGTTGACGTAGGAGGACTCGTCGCTGGCTAGGAATAGGGCGGTGCCTGCGATTTCCTCGGGGTGGCCGGCCCGTTGCAGGGGGTTGAGTTGGCCGATCCGCCCCTCAGTGCCCCGTTCCCGCGCGCGTTCGAACATGGGGCGCGTCATCCCGGTCTCGATCAGTCCCGGGCAGACCGCGTTGACCCGAACGCCCGTGCCGATCAGCGCATTGGCCGCCGTTTGCACCAGGCTGATGACGCCGGCCTTGCTGGCGCTGTACGGTGCTCCGGCGGCGTTGGCTCGTAGGCCCGCGACGGAGGCGGTGCAGATGATGGAGCCTCGGCCCCGGGCTGCCATGTGCGGCGCGGCGTGGCGGATCGCCAGGAATGGGCCAATCAGGTTTATGCGTAGGATTTCTTGCCACTGCTCGGCGGTTGATTCCAGGAACGGCACGGTGCCGCCGCTGATGCCGGCGTTGGCGTAGAGGATGTCTAGGGTTCCGAATGCCTCGATGGCTCTGGCGACGAAGGCTGCCACGTCGGCCTCGTTTCCCGCGTCGGCGGTGACTGCCGTCGCCTGGCCGCCTGCGGCGGCGACTTGGCTGGCGGTTTCGGCGACTGCCGCTCCGTCGCGGTCCACGGCCAGGACCGAGGCTCCCTCCCGCGCGAACAGCAGTGTGGCGGCGCGGCCGATGCCGCTGCCGGCGCCGGTGATGACCGCGCCCTTGCCCTGTAGCCGTGACATCAGCACCCTCCCCTGCTCATGCTGGCACTTGACGGCGGTCGTGCGGCCTCGGCAAGCCCTGGGTGCACTTGGAGGGGATCAGGGATGCGGGCGGTCGTGTGTGAGCATTGGGGCGGTCCGGAGGAGCTGCGGATCGTGGAGCTGACCCTGCCTGAGCCGGGGCCGGGTGAGG
>CAXTOB010000169.1:0-11781 GCA_964245505.1 uncultured Acetobacteraceae bacterium
GCATCAAGCTGCGAAAACTATACCCGTCAGCTTAAGGCTGACGGACTACTAGTGCTTTGGGTCCCTAGACCTGGCGCATCGGCCGGCTGAGGGCGGCACAGGGTGGGCCGCCGGAAGAACCCCAGCCCTGGCAACCCGGCTGGCAACACCCAGCGCCAAGCCCCCAGCAAAGCAAACGGCCGGCCCGGGCAGCGGTGCGGCTGCTCCGTGGTCATCGGCTAGCCCCTCCAGGCCCAACCTGCCATGTTGCACATTGAACGACCCGGGCGGCCCCAAACGCGCCCCCGGGCAGGAGGACGCCCATGTCAGCCACCCCCATCGAGGCCGTGGTCCCCGAAGACACCAGCCTACGCGCCTTCTACACCGACATGACGGCGCCGGAGCGGCGGACCTTCTGGGCCTGCGCCGGCGGCTGGGCGCTGGATGGCATGGACTTCATGATCTACCCGCTGGTGATCGGCACCATCATCAGGCTGTGGAACGTGGACCCCGGCTCCGCAGGGCTCGCGATCACCGTGACCTTGCTGGCCTCGGCGGTTGGCGGCTGGCTGGCCGGATACCTGGCCGACCGGATAGGCCGGGTGCTGACGCTGCAGGTGACGATCCTGTGGTTCAGCGTGTTCAGCATCGTTTGCGCCCTCACCCAGGACTTCAACCAGCTCCTGGTTGCCCGCACCCTGCTGGGCCTGGGCTTCGGCGGCGAGTGGGCGGCGGGCGCCGTGCTGATGGGCGAGACCATCCGCGCCCAATACCGCGGCCGCGCCGTCGGCAGCGTGCAGTCGGGATGGGCAGTGGGCTGGGGCCTGGCGGTACTGGCGCAGGCGGTGCTGTTCAGCACCCTGCCGCCGGAGCAGGCCTGGCGCTGGATGTTCGTCGTCGGCGGCCTGCCGGCGCTGATGGTGTTCTACATGCGCCGCCACGTCCAGGAGCCGGAGATCGCCGCCCGCACCCGGGCCGAGGAAGCGCGCAGCGGCAACCGCCCCAAGCTGCTGGAAATTTTCTCCCCGGGCGTGCTGCGGACCACGGTGCTGGCGTCCTTGCTGTCCACGGGCTGCCAGGGCGGCTACTACGCGATCACAGGCTGGCTGCCGCGCTTCCTGACCACCGAGCGCCATCTGTCCATCGTCAGCAGCACCGGCTACCTCGCGGCGCTGATCGCCGGGTCGTTCACCGGCTACCTCGTGGGGGCCTGGCTCGCGGACCGGATCGGGCGGCGGCGCTTGTTCCTTCTGTTCTCGCTGGGCGCCATCGCCGTGGTGGTGGCCTACACCCAGATACCGCTGTCCAACGAGGTGCTGTGGGTGCTGGGCTTCCCGCTTGGCTTCTTCGCGTCCGGCTACTTCTCCGGGATGGGGGCGTTCCTCACGGAGCTGTATCCCACGCGGCTGCGCGGCAACGGCCAGGGATTCTGCTACAACTTCGGCCGCGGCATTGGGGCGCTGTTTCCGGCGCTGGTGGGCTACCTATCGCAGGCGATGCCGCTGGCCGATGCCATCGCGATCTTTGCCGTCGCGGCCTATGCGCTGTTTTTCCTGAGCGCCTATGCCCTGCCGGAAACGCGGGGCCGGGTGCTGCGCGCCGATGCCTGATCCCGTGACGCCAGATCCCGCGGTGCCCGGTCCGGCGGTGCCTAATCCCGCGGTGCCTAATCCCGCCGTGCCCGGTCCTGCGAAGCCCGATCCCGCAGCGGGTGGCGCGCCGCCGGACTGCCCCGGCCCGGACCCGGCGCCGCGGGGTCCCCAGGGGTTCACGGTGCCGCCGGGCGCAGTGGACACCCATGCCCACGTCATCGGCCCGCCCCCCTATGTGGCGACCCGCAGCTACACCCCGCCAGAGGCATCGCCGGACGCCTACTTGGCGATGCTGGACGCGACCGGCATGACTTACGGCGTTCTGGTCCAGGTCAGCGTCCACGGCACCGACAACCGGCTGATGGCCGACACAGTACGCGCCCATCCGGCCCGGCTGCGTGGCATCGCCGTGGCCCCGCCGGACTGGCGGGACCGCGACTACCAGGCGCTGCGGGACGCCGGGGTGGTGGGGCTGCGGCTGAACACCCTGTATGGCGGCGGCGTGGGCATGGCGGAGCTGGAGCGCTACGGTGCGCTGTGCCGGGACCTGGGCTGGCACCTGCAACTGCTGCTGGACGCGCGGGACCTGCCGGAACTGGCGCCGCGGCTGCGCCGGCTGCCGGTGCCGGTCGTGGTGGACCACATGGGGCACTTCCCGGCGGCGCTGGGCGTGGAGTCGTCGGGGTTCCAGGCGCTGCTGTCCCTGGTGCGGGACGGCGCTTGGGTCAAGCTGAGCGGCGCCTACCGGCTGGACGACGCGCCTTGGACGGCGACGGTTGCCCTGGCGCAGGCCCTGTATGGTGCGGCGCCGGACCGCTGCGTATGGGGGTCGGACTGGCCGCACGTGTCGCACTGGGGGCCGATGATGAACGTGGCGGCGTTGCTGGATCTGCTGGGCGCCTCCCTGCCGGATGCGGCGGCGCGGCAGGCGGTGCTGGTGGACAATCCGGGGCGGCTTTATGGGTTCGGCCGGCGTCATGTGGGCGAGGATCGGTGACGGGTCCGCTGCGGGCGGATATTGGTGGCATTTGGCCGGTCTGCCGGAGGGAGATGACCGAACATTGGGTGCAGGGGAGCGTCTTGCGGCCCGGAACCGCCCGGTGGACCCGCGCGCTACGCAAGGACCCGTCGGAGATCATCCATGCGTATCGTCGCCCTTGAGGAGCATTTCACCGTCCCCGACCTGGTGCGCCGCATCCCGCCGGAGGCAATCCGGAACCGCGGCTTCCCGCCGCCTGGTTCGCCCTGGGGACCGCAGGGCCAGGTCGAAACCCTCGCGGAACTCGGCGACCCGCGGCTGCGGGACATGGACGAGGCCGGGATCACCCTCCAGGTGCTGTCCGTAGCCGGTCCCGGCGCCGACCTGCTGCCGCCGGCAGAAGGGCCGCAACTCGCGCGGGACCTCAACGATGCCCTAGCCCGCCACACTCGCGCCCACCCCGGCCGCTACGCCGGTTTCGCCCACCTGCCGCTTACCGCGCCAGAGGCCGCGGCCGACGAACTGGAGCGGACAGTGCGCGAGCTGGGCTTTCGCGGCGCGCTGGTGAACGGCACCACGGAGGGTCGCTTCCTCGACGACCCCCGCTTCGCTCCGCTGCTGGCACGGGCAGAAGCGCTGGGCGTGCCGATCTATCTCCATCCCGGCATCCCGCCGGCCCCGGTCCGGGAGGCCTACTACGACGGGCTGCCCGAGCCCCTGTCGTTCATGCTGTCGATCGCCGGCTGGGGCTGGCACACCGAAACCGCGATACACGTGCTCCGCCTGGTGCTGTCCGGCGCGCTGGACCGCTTCCCACGCCTGCAGCTGATCGTGGGCCATATGGGCGAGGGCCTACCCGCCATGCTCGCCCGCTGCGATCAGGTGATGGGCGGGGAAGCAGCGAAGCACCTGCGCCGTCCCATCAGCCGGACAATCCTGGACCAGGTGCACGTGACCACCAGCGGTTTCTTCACGGAACCGCCCTTCCTGCTCCTGCTGCAGACCTTCGGGGCAGACCGGATCCTGTTCTCGGTCGATTACCCGTTCAGCCCGAACCGGGTCGGGCGCGCCTTCCTAGATGGCCTCCCGGTGTCTCCCGCCGACCGCGAGAAGATCGCCCACGGCAACGCCGACCGGCTGCTGGGACTGCGAGAGGACGCGGGGTGAACAGGTGTCACCTACCGACGGCCCCTCGCACTGACGTTCGATTTGCCGGGTCGTCGTTGTAAGCCGCTTGCGGCGCCTGACCAGCGCGGGCGCGATCACTTCGGCTGCCGTGCCACCGGAACCGCCACCTCGTTCCGCCGGAATGGCGGCAGGGTCCAGGGCGGGTCATAGAACCAAGTCACCGGCGGCCCGGACGGCGCCCAGGCACTCGGGGCCAGCAGCCCCAGCAGCCGTGCGCGCTGCGCAGCGATGGCGCCGTCGGTCGCAACGCCGGAAAAGCGCAGCACCGCCATCGTCTCCCCGGGGACAGTCACGATATGCACCCGCGCGTCCCGTGGCGCTGGCGGATCGGCAATGTCGGCAGGCAAATAGAACCGTATGGACCATCCTGCCCCAGCCGGCGCCTGCGCGACCGGAGCCGTCATCTCGATCCGCTGCCTGGCGCCGGCGTCCGCCTGGGCCACCGGCGCCGTCATCGCAATGCGCGACCCGCCGGCATTGCCGCCAAAGATATAACCCGCAAGGCGCCGGAACCCCTCGCCCCGCGCAGACTCCGCCGAGCCGGACACCACCGTCTCCGCCGCCAGCCGCGGCGCATAGGCGCGCACCTCGGCATCCCCCACCCGTTCGACCACGTCGTAATGCGGCTCCTCCGTCCCCGACCGTATGCCGACGACGGAGCAAGCGGACACGAACAGGGTGCCGATCAGGGACATGACAGCAATATGGCCCATCGCCTTATCCTTCCAACAGCCGGGTCTCCAGCAGCCGGGCCACAACGGCGTCCGCCAATTCCTCCGCCGTCCGTCCCGCAGTGGCCAAACGCAGCTCCGGCCCTTCCGGCGCCTCATAAGGCGCGCTGATACCGGTAAAATTCCGGATCAACCCGGCATCTGCCTTGGCATACAGCCCCTTCACGTCCCGCCGCCGGCACTCGTCGAGGCTGGTGTCCACGAACACCTCCAGGAACTCCCCCTGCACCACCAGAGCGCGCGCCATCGCCCGGTCGGCGCGATAGGGCGAGATCAGCGACACCAGCACTACCAGCCCGGCATCCACCATCAGCGCCGCCACCTGCGCCACCCGCCGCACGTTCTCCACCCGGTCGGCCTCGGTAAAGCCCAGGTCCTGGTTCAGCCCATGCCGCAGGTTGTCGCCGTCCAGCAGGTAGCTATGCAGGCCCGCGGCAAGCAGCCGGGCCTCGACCAGGTTGGCGATCGTGGTCTTGCCGGCACCGGACAGGCCGGTGAACCATACCACCGCCGGTCGCTGCCGCTTCTGCGCGGCACGGGCGGCCTTATCCACCACCGTCGCCTGCCAATGCAGGTTGGCGGCGCGGGCCAGGGCATAGTCGATCATCCCCGCCCCCGCCGTCGCATTGGTGGCGCGGTCCACCATCACGAAGCCGCCCAAGGCACGGCTGTCCCGGTACGGCGCATAGGCCACAGGGGATCGCAGCGCGACGTTCACCACCCCCAAGTCGTTCAACTCAAGCTGCGCCGCGTCCAGCTTCGCCTGCGTGTTCACGTCAATCCGGTGGCGTATGCGCGTCACGCTGCCGGCCACCGTCGCGGCGCCGATGCGGAACAGGTAGCTGCGCCCGGTCAGCAACGGCTGCGTATCTGTCCAGATCAGGTGCGCCTGGAACTGGTCCGCCATGGCCGGCGGCGCGTCCGGATCGGCCAGCACGTCGCCGCGCGACACGTCCACATCGTCCAGCACCAAGGTCACCGCATCACCCGGCCCGGCATCTCCCTGGTCCCGGCCGGACCCGATGATCCGCCGAACCCGGGACACCGTATTGCGCCCTGCCGGAGCAACAGGGTCCCCGACCCGCACCCGCCCGGCCGCCACAGTGCCGCAGATACCGCGGAAGTCGGCATCGGGCCGGTTCACCCACTGAACCGGCATCCGGAACGCCCCGGCGTCCGGCGGGGCGACATCCAGCGTTTCCAGGTGCTCCAGCAGCGCCGGGCCGCGATACCACGGCATGCGCCCACCGAGTGCCACCACCCCGTCACCGTCCCTGGCGCAGATTGGCAGGGCAGTAACGCCCTGGAAGCCCAACCCCTCCGCAAAAGCCCGGTACTCCGCCGCAATGGCGTCGAACCGCTCCTGGCTGAACCCCACCAAATCCATCTTGTTCACCGCCAGCACGGCGTGCCGCAGGCCCAGCAACCCGGCGATCAGGGTATGCCGCCGGGTTTGCACCTGTATCCCGTGCCGCGCATCCACCAGCACCACCGCCACATCGGCAGTGGAGGCACCGGTAGCCATGTTGCGGGTATATTGCTCATGCCCCGGCGCATCGGCGATGATCAGCCGCCGCCGCGGCGTGGTCACGTAGCGGTAGGCCACGTCTATGGTGATGCCCTGCTCGCGCTCGGCCTGCAGCCCGTCCACCAGCAGCGCCAGGTCCGGCGCGTCGCCCGTGGTGCCGTGCCGCCGGCTGTCGCGGGCCAGCGTCGCGGCCTGGTCGTCCATTACCCCGCCGGTGTCGTGCAGCAGGCGCCCGATCAGTGTGCTCTTGCCGTCGTCCACGCTGCCGCAGGTCAGCACGCGGAGAAGGGTGGCCTCCACTAGAAGTAACCCTCCCGCTTCTTCTTCTCCATGGACGCGGCCTCGTCCCGGTCGATCAGCCGCCCGCCGCGCTCGGTCGTCCGGGCGGCGGCGGTTTCGCGCACGATCTCCGCGACCGTCGCGGCCTCGGACGGGACGGCGCCCGTCAGCGGATAGCAGCCCAGCGAGCGGAACCGGACCCGCCGGCGCACCGGCACCTCCCCCGGCCGCAGCACCATCCGGTCGTCGTGCACGACGATCAGGCTGCCGTCGCGCTCCACGACCGGCTGCTCATGCGCAAAATACAGCGGCACGACGGGGATGCCGCGCTGCTCGATCAGTGTCCAAACGTCCAGCTCGGTCCAGTTGGACAGCGGGAACACCCGGATGGATTCGCCTGGGTGGACGCGGGCGTTATACAGGTTCCAGAACTCCGGACGCTGGGCTTTAGGGTCCCAGGCCTGGGCGGCATTGCGGAAGGAGAAGATGCGCTCCTTCGCGCGCGACGCCTCCTCATCACGCCGGGCGCCTCCGAACGCGGCGTCGAAGCCGTGCAGGCGCAGCGCCTGCAGCAGCGCCTCCGTTTTCATCACGTTGGTGTAGTGGCTGCTGCCATGGCTGAATGGCGTGACGCCGGCAGCCTGGCCCTCCCGGTTGGTATGGACGATCAAGCGCAGGCCATGCTCCTGCACGGTCTGGTCGCGCAGGGCGATCATCTCGCGGAATTTCCAGCCGGTGTCCACATGCAGCAACGGAAACGGCAGCGGCGCCGGGGCAAAGGCGATTTGCGCCAAATGCAGCATGACGGCGGAGTCCTTACCGACCGAATACAGCATCACCGGCGCCCGGCACTCCGCCACGACCTCGCGGAAGATATGGACGGCCTCGTCTTCCAGGCGTTTCATGTAGGGGGTCATGGTGGGTTGCATCCTGGCAGGCGCCACCACCCGGGCGGACCCGGCAGGACCCTTAACCGCACACGCCGCAACGTGGAAGCCCTGCCGCAGTGTCCGCAAGCGTATAAGCCGTTAGTAACTGTTCATAACTATCAAACAGCTACCCATGGGAATAGCTTTATCTGGAATTAAAAGGACCTTTGATGCAGCCCAACGATGCACAGTGCCCGGTATGCGGAACGCGCGGCTTCGACCTCGCTGGGGTGTTCGCGCGCCCAAAGCACCCGCACACAATGTATCGCTGCCGGACGTGCAAGGTCGTGGCGGACAGCCGCATTTGGGCGGTGGATTCGCAGCAGGACCTGACCGCCCAGGCCGCCGCCACCGAGAACTGCTACACCAGGACCTACACCGCCGACGAGTTCGCGCGCCGTATGGAGCTTGCTGACGCCACGCTGGGCGAGTTCGGCAAGTTCATTCGCGGCAACGGCTGCTTTGTGGAGCTTGGCGTCGGCGAGGGTTTCCTGGCGCGGGCGGCGGCAGGCCGGTTCTCCACGGCATACGGTCTCGACATAGACCTGACGGCGGCCGAAAGCGTCTCCCGGCAGTTCGGCTGCCCGGAGAACCTCCGCTTCCTGCCGCACGGCGAGTTTGCCCCGGCGGAAGCCGGGCCCATCTCGGTGACCGCCCTGTGGCATGTGCTCGAACACCTGCGCGACCCCCTGGCCGTGCTGCGTCCCTTCCTGGAGCGCATGCAGGACGGCGGGCTGATCATCGGGCAGGTCCCGTTGCTGCGCGAGGATTACATCTTCGACGAGCATTTCCTGTTTTACAACGAAAGCTCCCTGTTCCACCTGGCGGCCGCCCTGTCCTGCGCGCCCATCCTGCTGCAGCGCGACGAGACCAACGACTTCCTCAGCTTCTGCTTCCGCAAGCAGGAAGCGCCGGCTCAGCAGCCCCCGGCTCAGCTATCCCTGGCTCAGCCAGGCCTGGCGCCCAGCCTCCGGTCCCTGGGCTCACCGGTGCTGTTCGTATTCGGCCATCAGCGGTCCGGCACCAACGTGCTGATGGACACACTTGCCGCCAGCATCGCCTGCGACGTGGTCAACGAGGGCGACCCCGCCGGCTTCAACAATTTCCGCCTGCGGCCCGTGCCGGAGGTGGCCCGCCTGGTCGAGGCGTCGGCGCGGGGCTGCCTGATGAAGCCGATCACGGAGTCCCTCAGCTTCCGCGAGATCATGCAGGCGCATCCGGGGTCGCGGGGTGTGTTCATCATACGCAACCCCCTGGATGTCGTGCCGTCTTTCCTGACCGAGTTCCGTGCCGCCCTGCCCTCCGTCGCCTACGAAACCATGCACAACTACCGCTGGACCCGCTTGCGCGACGCAGGCGTGACCCTGGAGTCCTGGGCCGAGGTGGACCGCGTGCTGGACAAGTACGCCGGCCGGTTCGATGCGCGGCAAGACCTCCCCTCGGTGGCGGCGCTGAGCTGGCTGCTGCTCCATGCGGCCTTGCGGGGCCGGGGCATCCTGGGCACGGCGGAGTGCTCGGTCGTGGATTATGACGACCTGTTCGACGATGGCGGCGCGCTCAGCCGCAAGATGACGCCGCTGTTCAGCGTGCCGGTGCAGATCGCGCCGGCACGCCGGCGCCGGCGTGAGACCCATTTTTTCTCCAGCAGCGTGGACATTGAACTCATGAAGGATTGTCTCGACACCTACCACGGGTTCCGTAACGGGGCGTCAACCAATGTCTGACGGCACAGCCCGCGCGGACGTGGCGCCGCCCTTCGCCGATGCGCCGCCGCTGGGAAGCGTGACCGGCTTCGTCGAGGAGGTCAACGCGCGCTCCGTCCAGGGTTGGGTGGACTGCGCCAGCCGGGTTGACCTGATGCTGGTGGTGGATGGCACCCCAATGGTTGTGCAGCCCGCCGACCTGGTTCGCGTGGACGCCGTCAACGAGGGGTTTCTCGACGCCAAGGGCTTCCGCTTCTATATCGCCGCCTGCAAACTGGCGCCGGGCGCGCACGTGGTGGAGGTGGTCCCGATCGTGGACGGTGCCCGCTTCCAGGCACTGCGCGGCGTCGGGGTTGCGCACGCCGTCTTCGACCTGGACATCGCACCGGCTGCATTTCCTTCGCCCTCCGTGGTGGAGTTCCTGATTAAGAACCATGCCATGCGGCCGGAGATCAGGCGTTGCCTGGTGGCCGACCCCGGCATCCGGTTCCGCCCGGAAACCTGGGCCGGCGACGTGATTTTCGTGGACGGCCTGCCCGGGCCGCACACCATCCGCTACCGTATCAACAACCTCGTCGAGGAGATGCTGACGCTCGGCTACGACTGCTGCGTGCTGACGTCGGACGAACTGTGGCGCATCGAGGCCGGAGACTACACGGCGCGGGTCGTGCAGTTCGTGCGCTGCCCGCTGTCGGACGTTTATGCCAGCGCGGCGGCCGCAGCGCGTCGCACGGGAGCACGGATCGGCTTCGACATAGACGACCTGGCATTCGATCCTGGGCTGATGCCCTACATTGACGGCCTGCGGGCGCTCAGCCAGACCAAGATCGAGGAATACCAGGCGGGGATGCTGCACTACCGTGCCTTCCTGCGGGAGGCCGACTTCGTGACGGTGCCGACCGCGACGCTGCGGGACGCGGCCGCGGCGGTGAGCGCGAACGTCCACGTCGTGGTGAACTCCATCTCCCGTGAGGTAGGCGCAATCGCTTACGGCCAAACGCCCAGGGACCCGCGGGTGGTGCGGATCGGCTACTATTCCGGCACCAAGACCCACCAGGCCGATTTCGGCGTGGCTGCCAGTGCATTGATCGAGACGCTGCACACCCATCCCTGCGCCAGGCTGCGTGTGGCCGGCCACCTCGACCTGTCCGAGTTCGCCGGGTTCGCCGCCGTGGACGCGCAGGTCGAGCGGGTGGCCGAAATGCCGTATCGCGACATGCTGCGCAACATGGCGGAGTGCGACGTCGTGATCGCGCCGCTGGAGGTGGACAACCCATTCTGCGAGGCGAAGAGCGAGCTGAAGTTCTTTGAGGGCGTGCTGACCGGCTGCGCCGTCGTGGCCAGCCCGACCGGGCCGTTCCGCGGCGCCATCACCGATGGCGAGACCGGCTACCTCCCCGCGACCCCGCGGGATTGGCGGCACGCGCTCACTGCGCTGATCCGCGACCCGGAGCATCGGCGCGACATGAACCAGGCCGCACGCGAACGCGTGCTGGACCGCTACGCCGCACGCAACGCCGCGGCGTCGTTCATGGCCGCGGCCGGGCTGATCGAGCCGCCAGCCAACGAGATCCGCCTACGCGGCCCGCTGCCCGTGCCGCACCGGCCTGGCACGCCGCTCAACATCGGCTTCGTGCTGCCGGCCATCACCGTGGGCTCGGGCGGGCTGCGGAAGGTGCTCCGCATCTGCTACGACCTGGAGCGGTTCGGCCACCGCGTCTGCCTGTATGTCATGGGCAACGCCAACGCGAGCGACAGCCGGGCAGCGATCCGGCGGCATTACTACCCCTTCGCCGGGCAGGTGTTCCGCTACAACGGAACCGTCGGGACGCACGACACCCTGGTCGCCACGGCTTGGGAGACGGCCTATGTCGTCCGCCGCCACTGCCCCGACCCATCCCGTGCCGCCTACTTCGTGCAGGACTTCGAGCCGATGTTCATGCCGGTCGGCACGGGATACCTGAAGGCCCTGGCGACCTACAGCTTCGGCTTCCATGTAATCGCCTTCGGCGCCTGGATCGCCGCCCGGCTGCGGCACGACCTCGGGCTGGCGTCATCGGTCATCCGGTTCCCGTTGAACCACCAGGCCTACTTCCCCGCGGCCGAGCCTGCCCGCAAGGGCAAGAGCGTGCTGCTGTTTGCCCGCCCATCCCAGGAACGCCGGGCATACGACCTGGCCATCGGCGCGCTGGCCATCGTCGCGCGGCGCCTGCGGGACGTGCAGATCGGCTTCTATGGCGAGGACAGCTATGGCCCGGTGCCGTTCGAATATACCAACCACGGCCTGATCACGTCGGAGATGGGACTCGGCGACCTGTATCGCAGTACGACGGTCGGCATCTGCCTGTCGCCGACTAACCCGAGCATGGTGGCCTATGAGATGATCGCCTGCGGCGCCGCATTGGTGGACCTCCGCCTGCCCGGCGCGGAAGTGAACTTCGACGGCATGGACGTGCCCTACCTTGCAGTCCCGACGGAGCAGACCCTCGCGGATGCGATCATCGCCGCGTTGACCGACGATGCGGGCCGGGCCGGGCATGTGGCCGCCGGACTGCGCTACGCCGCTACGATGGAACATGAGGAGTCCGTAGCCGTCATGTTCGAGCGCCACATCCTCGGCTCACCTGCCGAGCCGGTTGTGGAGGCGCCGGCGCCCCCCGTCCTCGCCACCCTTAACGGCACTGCGATGCCGTCGCCCCGGCTGCGCCGGCGGCAGGGGGCCGTGGAAGCGACCGGCTGAGCCACATCGTGGACCGGATGCTCGGCGTGCTGGGCGGGATGGGGCCGCTGGCGAGCGCACAGTTCATGCTCCGCCTGACGCTGCTGACGCCGGCTGAGCGGGACCAGGACCATATTCCTACGGTGCTGTGGTC
>CAXTOB010000170.1:0-11767 GCA_964245505.1 uncultured Acetobacteraceae bacterium
CTTCACGTCCCGGCCCACGGTGGCAGTGACCCGGCCGGACCCGGTGACGGGGGTGACGGACACCGAGCTGCACAGTTTGAAGGTGGCCGGCGACCCGCAGCTCCATACCCACTGCATCATGCCCAACCTGATGGTGACGGACAGCGGGCGCGTGGTGTCCATCAACCGCGACCTGTTCGAGGGGCGCATCCATGAGTTCGGTGCGGTTTACCAGGCGTTGCTGGCCAAGGAGTTGCGCGCGATCGGCGCCGAGGTCGAGCTGTGCGAGCGCACGCTGATGGCCAAGCTGCCGGCGATCCCGGAGGCAGCATGCGAGGAGTTCAGCAAGCGCACTCGTGATGCTGAGGGCGCAGCCCGCGTCGAGGCAGAGCGGCGGGGGCTGGACTGGGATGGCCTCTCTCCCCAGGGCCGGGTGGACTTCCTGAAAGGCGGTGCCCATGCGACCCGGACGGGCAAGGGCGATGACCTGTCCGACATGGCGGCATGGCGGGCGCAGGCGGTCCGGCTAGGCTGGGAACACAAGAGCATCGTCACCCAAGAGCAACCGGCACCGGAGCGGAGCCGGGCGGAGCGCATGGCGCACGCCGACCAGGTAGCAGCGCCGCTACTGGCCGACGTGCTGGCCAAGCGTGCGGTGATCGGGGGCGGGGACGTGCGCCTTGCTGCGGCCCGCGGCTTCATCGCCGCCGGCCTCGAGAGCACGGACGACATTGGCGCGCTGACGAAGGCGTGGGCGCGTGACGGCGTGCAGCAGGACGGGCAGCACACGAGGCTGTTGCAGCGCCAGGTGGACAAGCACCGGGTCAGGATCACGACGGAGCTGCACCGCGACCAAGAAGCCGAGCTGGTCAGCTTGGCGCGATCTGCTGAGGCCGACCGCACCCTGTCCCTGGCGTCGGAGGAGATCGCGGCAGCCGTGAAGCAGAGCGGCCTGCCCTACGACGGCCCACACGGCGAGACGCAGCGCCGGGCGATTGAAGCATTAGGAAAAGACGGGTCGCTTTCCGTGGTGATCGGCGTGGCCGGCACGGGCAAAACCACGCGCGTGCTGCCGCCCTTGGTAGCCGCTTGGCAGGCGCGGGGCTACGAGGTTTGGGGCACGGCGCTGGCCTGGCGCCAGGCAAATGCCTTGCAGGACGCCGGCATTGCCGCGACTCATACCCGCGCCTTGCAGCCTTTCCTGGCCGAAGTGGAAGCGGGCACGACCAAGCTTGGCAAGCGCAGCGTGGTGGTGCTGGACGAACTGGGCCAGGTGGGCACGCGGCAGATGCTGCACCTGCTACGGCTGCGCGAGCAGCACGGGTTCAAAGTGGTGGCGACCGGCGATGACAAGCAGTGTCAATCGGTCGAGGCCGGGCCGGTGGTGGACCTGCTGCGCCGCGCACTTGGATCGGAGCGCATCCCGGAGATCCTAAGCACCGTGCGGCAGAAAACGGAGGAGGAGCGGCACATAGCCAGCCTGTTCCGTGCCGGCGAGGCAGGCAAGGCCATTCAGCTCAAGGTGGCCAACGGATCGGCCGAGCTGGTGGAGGGCGGCTACCGCGAGGCGGTGCGGCGGGTGGCGGCGCTGTACCGGGAACGGCGGGAGGCGAACCGCAGCGATCCCGCCTACACGGTGACCATCAGCGCCCCGACCAACGCCGATGCCCGCGAGATCAGCCGGGCGGTGCGCGACGAACGCCGGGCGATGGGTGAGCTGGGCGAGGACCGCGTGACGGCGCGGGCGACGGATGGGAGAGGAGCGGCCTATGCCCTGCCTTTGGCCGAGGGCGACAAGGTGCGGCTGTTCGCGCGGACCCGCGCCGTGTTCACCGATGAACAGGGCCGGCGCAAGAGCGCCAACATCGGAGACAACGGAACCGTGCTGCAGGTGGCCAGGGTCCTACCCACGGAAGGCCTGGAGTTGCGGGGCGAAAGCGGCAAGGTCGGCTTCGTGTCGTGGGACGCCTTGCGCGACCGTGAAGGCACAGGCCGCATTCGGCTGACCTACGGTGATGCCGGCACCATAGACAGCTCGCAGGGCATCACGTCGGACGAGCACATCAACGCGCTGCCGGCGGGATCGAAGGCGGCGCAGGGCTTCAAGGCTTACGTCGCGGAAAGCCGGCACCGGGTGCAGTCCTGGATGGTCGGCAGCATGGGCGCGGAGATGCGCGAGGTGCTGACCCGCCGCCCGATGGGGCTGCCAGCGCCGGCCACAGCCGACGAGGCGCGGCGGGAGGCATGGGCCAACGTGGTCCGCAACTTGGAACGCCAAACGCCCAAGGAAAGCGCGCTGGCCTTCCTGGAGAGCGGCGCGGCCGAGCACAGGCAGGGCGCCAGGGCATTGCAGGCAGGGCTACGCAAGTCAGAGGCCCGTGCTGCAACTGGCGAGCAGGCAACCACGCTGCGGCGCACGTTCGGGGAGCGGAAAGCCCGGCAGGCGCTGCCGCGCGTGGTCGAGCAACTGGATGAGGCTGCCCGGCAGCGGGCGCCCGTCATGGCGCGGATCGCTGCCCTCAGTCCCAAGGAGGTTACACCAAAGGTGCCCCGCCAAAACGTGGGCGCAAAGTCTGCGCTTGCGTCCCAGCAGCAGCCGGAGATGCCGCACCGGAAGTTGGTGCAGGTCGAGCGGCAAACAACGCTGGTAGCGCCGACACCACCGGCAGGGCACGAGACGCCAACCCCACGGGCCAAGCCGCACGTGCCCCGGCCAGCCCAGCCGCGGCGGGTCAAGATCGGGGAGCTAGAAGCGCAACAGCAGTTTGCCGACGCCATGCGGATGCACGGGCTGAAACCCCAGGGCCTGCCGATCCTCGATGGAAAACTCCGCTACGTCGCCGTTGAGGGCAACAAGGGGCAGGAAAGGTCCGGCGCCTATCGGGGTTTCTATGACGACGGGCGGCCGGCGGGCGCGATCTATAACTGGAAGCAAGGCGGATTCGTCGGCACCTGGAAAGCGGAGGGCGAGATGGTGCCGGTGTCTGCCGCGGACCAAACGGCATTGGCGGCACGGGCCGAAGCGCAGGCGGTTGAGCGCGAGCGGGAGAAGGTGGCACGCGAGGAGGCCGGCGCCCGGCTGGCGGTGCAGATCCTGGCCGGTGCCAAGCCAGCCAATGCGTCGCACCCATACCTTGTTGCCAAGGGGATCGAGGCGCATGGATTGCAGGTGGCGGTGCCGGGGCAGACTGTGCCGGTGCAGACTGCCCAGGGCACGACGAGGAACGTCAGCATCGCCGGACGGCTGCTAGTGCCGCTGCACGACGTGGACGGGGAGGTCCGCAACGTGCAGACCATTGCCGCGGACGGGACTAAGCTCTACCTGGCCGGCGCGCAGAAGATGGGCACGTTCCACCTGTTGGGCGAGCTGCGGGCGGGGACTCCGGTGATAGTAGCGGAAGGCTACGCCACGGGTGCGACCGTCCACCGGGCCACGGGCTTGCCGGTGGCGGTTGCTCTGGACACAAGCAACCTGATGGAGACAGCGATGGCGCTGCGCGACCAAGACCCAGCGCGGCCAATTTACATGGCGGCCGACAACGACCATCACCTACCGCTGCGGTCGACGCCGCTACCGAATGCTGGACGCGAGAAGGCAGAGGGCGCTGCTAGGGCAGTCGGTGGCGTGGTGCTGCTGCCCGAGCTGGTTGTCGCCCAAGCGGCGAAGGGCAAGGGCACAGACTGGAACGACTACGAGGCTAGCCACGGTAGAGCCGCGACGCGAGCGGCATTGCGGGTCGCAGGGCTGCACGAGCTAGCAGTACAGGACGCACGGATGGCAGCGAGGCCGCGGGCTGCCGAGCGCCAGGGAGCGGGGCTGGGCGCATGACGCATCACTGGAACAAGTGAATACGGGGAGACACTGCTGCAGGGTGGCTGTAATTGCGGCACGCTCCGGATTAAGCTTCGCGGGGAGCCAATTTGCGGCAGGCTATGTCACTGCTTATATGCTGTAAGGCATCGGCTAGCGCAGATAGTGGATCCAAGAAAAATGTGAACATCCAGCGTGTTATGGCACAGATCAGTGTTGAAACCCTCCGCTGGTTTAGATACCTTGAGTTTGCAACGCGTTCATGAGGGCTATTGTTATTTTACTTCAACAGCAGCGACAATTTTTGACATTATCAGGCAAGAAATATCGCACATGGCGCAAGAGGGGGAAGATACGAGCCTGCCGAGGGAAGCTTTTTCTGCTTTAGTAGGAAGTATTTCCGACATGGTATGGCTTTCAGAGGATGGTGGCCAATGGATTTGGTCAAGTCCCAACTGGGAAGCTTACACAGGCTTGAGCGATGACCAGCGGCAGGGCCAGGGATGGGTCACGGCCATCCCAATAGGCGAACGCGAGGAGGTCATGGCTGCATGGCGCAAGACCTTGTCAACCGAAGTGCTAGACCTGGAGCACGGGCTGATCCACCAAGTCGACGGTAAGGTGCGCCGAGTTCATACCCATGGCACGCCACTGCCATCTAGGCCAGGGCACGTTAGGAAGTGGCTTGGCACCTGCATCGAGGTGCACGGGACGAAGCAGGTCGAACAGCAAGTGGATTTGCCAGATACGGAGGTGCGGCGCCGCATCCTTGATGTTTTTGCCCTGGTGCGCATGGTATCGCGCCAGCTACCGAAAGCGGAGGGGTTGGTAGAAGAGTTTGCCTCGCGTTTCGAAAGCAGGCTTGACTCCCTTGCTCGGACGCAAACTGCGGTTGCATCCCGCCCAGGCACAATGCTGGACTTGGAGCAAATCGTCGCTGAGGGGACGATGCTCCACATGGTCCATGGAAGCGGGCAGATTCAGGCTGCCGGCCCGTCAGTTCCTTTTTTCGGCAAGGCTGCGAGCATATTTGGCCTTGTTGTGCATGAGCTTTTGGAAAATTCTGTCATGTATGGCGCGCTTTCTAGGTCGGAAGGACGCGTGTCGATGACGTGGCGTGTGGACTCTGGCGATCTGCTCCGGTTCGAATGGCTGGAGATAGATCCTGGCGTGTTTTTTGAATCGCCGCCGCATGGTGGTCTCGATCAGAAGATAATCAAACGTATGGTAGTAGATGAGTTGGGGGGTATGGCATCATTCAACGTTGGGCAGGGCAGCACTCGTTGCAGCCTTACCCTGCCCTTCAAAGCAGGCGCTATTAAAGCTTTGCGCGAGTAGTTGCGTGCCAGCGGTGGGTTTCGGCGCTAATCAGCACCGCAAAGCACTAAGCATCGTGTTCCTCTTGGCTCCGATACCTGTGTTGGTAAGCAGCTAACCAAACAGCGTTGAACAACGCAGCTACCTATGGCAACTCCGAATTTAATTTAATGCTATGAGCCGCCACATTGCGCGTTTGCGTAATGATTTGTAAATCCAGGCCGTGTATTATGGAAAACTGCAGAATTATCGAACGTCATGCGCACCAAAGATAGGATGATGAACGTTCAATAATACAAATCAGTCTCATAATTTCGGTGTGTGTCATCAGGCATAGCTCAATAACATACATGCAAATGTATTAGAGTGTACCCTTGCCTATCCTATTTTCCGTCACTTATGGCTTGGCATGGTTGATCTCCTGCAAACACTAGAGCGGTTCGGTAGACTGTCCGAGGAGGAACGGCGTTTGATCGAAGAGATCGAACCGACCGTCAAGCAAGTCGAGGCTGATTGCGACCTGATGCGGGAAGGGGATCGTCCATCGAGGTTCGTGATGTTTCTCGACGGCATGGCATGCCGGTATAAGATGATGGAGGATGGGCGGCGCCAGATTCTCGCGTTTCATATGGCGGGAGATATTTGCGACGTGGGAGGGCTACATCTGACACAGCTGGATAGCACCACACGAACCCTCACGTCCGCTCAGGTCGTGTTTATCCCGCATGCAACCGTGGTTAGCTGGAGCAAGTTCCAGCCGCGGTTGAGAGAGTTTTTGTGGCGGACCGTTATGGCGGACGCAGCTATCTCGCGCGAGTGGATCGTGAACGTTGGACGGCGCACAGCCTATCAGCGCACCGGGCACTTGCTATGTGAGATTGTCTCGCGGCTACGAGGCGCCCTGGGCCTGTCAGGCCCATCCTACGATGTGCCGCTCACGCAGCTCGAGCTGGCCGACGCGCTTAGCCTGACGGCGATACATGTTGGCCGGATGCTCCAGCAATTGCGCGCCGACGGACTAGCGGACTTTAGCCGAAACACCCTCACGGTGCTGAATTGGCGTGGCTTGAAGCAAATCTCCGGCTTCCATCCTGGCTATCTGCAAGAGTTTGGAGACGTTGGTGGGATCGGACTTTCCGGCCATACGACTAAAAGTTTGGACAATACCTCGAATTTTAGCTATAGGCGCAGCGGTAGCGCTTAGGGCTACCTCTTCAGGGTCTTTCGACAGACTTCGATCATCCTGGAGGCTACATTTGGCAATCGCCTAGGCTTGTGACGAGCCGGAGCTAAGTGTCTGCGCCTGTTCTGTCCGCCTGGCGTCAGTGCCAACCGCCACTGCTGCTCATTCTGATGCCATCACTGTGGCGCTATCAGCCGTGCGTGCCTCACGTCCGATCATTCCCACGCGGTTCCAGATGGCACACTCACGTTCACGCACCTCAGCCCGCGCCTTTCTCGCTTCCCCATCGACCTATTCTTAAAACAGCCAGTTGCTTCTCAGGTGTGGCTGGACCAGCGTAAACCAGGAGATAATCGCCAAAAGGCCAGCGGCGACGCGGACCGGCACCAAAACGCGGTGCCGGCCATAGCGCCATGAGGCGGGCCGGTAAGGGCGCGGGCGATATCGCCCAGTTGCCGCAGGCCGTGCTGGCATGGAGCGCGCCAGAGATGCCAGCGGCGAGGCAGAGACGGGCAGAGAGCCGGCTACGGCTTCGACAACCCCCCGCGCCGTCGCTGCGTCTACCCGGAACAACTCACGGCGTTTCCGCACGCGATGGCTGCCGAGCATCCGATGCACCGCTTGTTCCGCAGCGGCCATATCGGACACGGGCGAGCACCAGGCGATGGTGGCAGGGGCCAGCAGGCCGGAGACGGAAGTGATTTCCCCCGCACGGGTGCGCGGATCGCGCCCCGTCCTGCCAACCTTGACCATGCCGAGCTTGTGCCACGCCGGATGCGTCAGAACGTAGACCCAGCCGGGGCCGGTCACGTCAGAGACGCAGCCGTAGGCCGCTCACCTGCCGTCGCCTTGGCCGTGGCGGGATCAGCCGCCCGCGCCTGCTGCCCCGTCGCCTCGACGGCGCCCCATACCGCCTTGCTGCGCTGGATAGAGACCATCTTGACCTTATCCGGCTTGGTGGACGCAGCAGCATCGCCAGCACCTGGCGCCGGAGCTGCGGCAGCCGTCCGCCTGGCGGCAGTGGCCCGCCTTGGTTGAGGAGCGGCAGCGGTTTCCGCCTTATCGGCCGGCGTCGAGGCGGTGACGGTGTTTACAGCCCTGGCGGTGTCCTTCGACGCGCCAGCGCCAGCCGGTGCCGTGGACTCTGCCGCCTTGCCCGCGGGAGCCTGGACGGGAGGCGACTGAATGGGCGCCACCGCAGCCTTGCGCCGGGTCGCCTCCTGCTGATCGGTGGCGGTTGGCCGGTAGCCTTCCGCCTTCATGCCCCGGACCTGGGCTTGTACCCACGCTTCGCGCTGGAAATCCACGGTTCCCTTGAGGCGCACCGTGTCCCAGCCGCGCGACTGCGCCAAGTCGAGCATGGCGCTGACGGTCTGCTTGTCATCCAGCTTCGTGCTGATGCGCTTGGGGTCCGCCCGCATCACTTCCTGCTTCTGCTGATAGTCGGCGTAGTAGCGCCGTGTGCTGCCCTTCGCCGCCGTGTATAGGCCGTGCTGCTGCGCCACGGCGTCCGGCTTGTCCGGTTCGGCCGGACGGCGACGGAATAGGCTGCCCCGTGCTTCCCGGACAGCCTGGACCGGCGCTGGTTCAGGGGCGGCGTTGGCGCGTGCCCGGCGTGCAGCAGCGGCCAGATCACCGGGCGTCGCTTCGCGGATTGGCGGCCCTTCCACGGGCTTCCGTGCCGCCGTGCTGCTGTTGGCCGCAACCGCCGCGACGGCGCGCACCGGCTCTATACTGTTGTCACTTTCCCACATGCTGCCCTTGCTCCCTATTCAGCGGCTGCCGGCAGCATTTGCCGCCGGTAGCTTGTCTGTCCCAACACGACGGCGATCTCCGGCCGCCGGAAGCCAATGGCGGCCCCATGCCGCATCGGGCGCTGGTTGCGCACAAGGGTGATCCGCTCATCATCGCGCATGTCAGCCAGCAGCTCGTCAGGCTTGGCCAATTCCCGGCTGATCTCGTGCTCGTTGGTGTTGGTGCCGCGCGACCCGCTCTGGATGACCTCCATAGGTCGGCCGGACTTGCCCTTGTTGCTGCCCGACGAGATGGCCCTTGCCCCGAAGGTGCCGAGCATGGCCGTCAGCTCGCGGGCACTGTCCAGGTTCTGGACGCCGGCATAGGTGCGCCAGGACAGGCCATCGAACCACGCCTTCTTGCCGCCCGCACCCCAAACCTCCTCGATCTGCCCCTCGGATTGGTAGAATAGCTGCAGGGTGATCTTGCTCTTACGCCCCTGGTCGCGAGCGATCTTGAGCGACGGGTCGCGTCCGAGCAGCACAGCTTCGTCCAGGGGGAACAGCACGCGCCCGTCCACCGCGCCCTTGGCGGCGAACACCGCATCGAGGTGGCACCCCACCAGCACCCGCGCCACCGCCGGGGTGTGTTCCAGCGCCTCCTGCGGCACCTGGCAGAACACCACCAGGTTGCCGCCCACCAGCTCGTCCATCCGGTAGGCGTCGCCGCTCACCAGGTCTGCATAGGCTTCCGAGGCCAGCCACTCCGTATCCTCGGTGGCGTTGCCCAGGGCGCCGTCGAAAGTCTCCTTGACCATGCCCCACATGGTCGAGGCCAGCGACCGCGCGAGCGGGCTGGGAGAGGTGTCGGCGATGCCGCGCAGGCGGTTGCGCACCGCCTCCTCGCCGCCGTCGAGGCCGTCCCGCAGCGCCCGCAGCGTCTTCAGCTCCGCCGGGATAGCCGGGTCCCACATCATGTGCGCGAGCAGGGCCAGGATGATGGTGCGGCCCCACCGCTTGAACTTGCCGCCCTTGTCGTCATCTGGGATCGGGCCGATGACGCGCCCGGCGATAGCTCGCAGCCGCGTCTCCGCCATCACGTCGGTAATGTCGATGCCGTCCAGCACGTTCGGGCCGGCGCTGCCGATACCCAAGCACACGACCTTGCGCCCGCGGTCCTCCAGTTCGGCGCCCACCAGGTCCGCCAACTCCTCCGCAGGATCGAGGACGAAGGCGCCCTTGCGCCAGGTCAGCAGCGTCGTGACCAGGGTGGTGGACTTGTAGGTGCCGCCACCGCCGATGACCATCGAGTGCGTGGAACCGCGCTGGCAGGGGTCGATCAGCAGCGGCGCTTGTCCGCCGTTGCCCCAGGTCGCGCGGCGGTCCGGGTTGAAGTCCATGCCGGCTGCCGGCCCGAGGTCCACGCGGTCCGCTTCGCCCACCACGACGCCGCCCACGTCATCGCTTGGCACCGACGGGAACAGCTCCCGCATCCGGGCGATCGGCATCCAGTCCGCGTGCCCGTGGTTGTCCGATGTGCCGCGGACGATCCCTGGCGAGCGGGCCAGGGTGGGCCAGCGCAGGCCACCCGGCCGGAGGGACAGCAGGCGCAGCCACACCGCGAAGGGCGCCGTCGCCAGCGCGGCCGACACGATGAGCAAGGCGGCTTCCGAATAGGAGCGCCCGAACCACCGGGCATAGGTCAGCCACTGCCAAGGCCGTGCCCAGGACGGGATGGCGGGCGAATGCAGCAGTCCAGCCATCCAGAGGAAGGCGACGGAGGCCAGCGTGAGCCACAGCGCCACCGCCAGCACGGCCCAGGCGAACCCGCCCACAGCGATGATGAACCATGGCCTGGGCATCAGAGGCTCCGCAGCAGGTCAGCGAAGGTTTCGCCGCGGCGGGCGGCGTCCGGGGCAAACCAGATCTCACCGATGGCGCGGGCGCCAGCATCGTTTTCCACGGGGATGATGAAGTCTATGGCGCTGGCGAGCATCGCCACCACCGTGTCATCTCCCATGCTCTGGCCGGCCGAGCTGGACTTGAACAGGTTGAACAAGCGCCGGGCCGCCTCGGCAGGGTTGCGCCCGTGGATCGTGCTCATGCTGCCGGGATGGCCGGCCATCACTTCGTCCACGAACACCGACGCCGCGTCCGGGTCGCGCATTTCGCCGAGCAGAACGCGGTGCGGACGCTCGCGCAGAGTTGCCTTCATCAGCTTGGCGGGCGAAATGCCCCCGCCGCCGGCGGCGTAGAAGTGGCGGATGTGGTTCGGCTGGCGAAGCACCAGCTCCGCCGCGTCCTCGATGGTGATGATGCGCTCGTGCAGCGGGATCGCGCCGGCCAGCATCTTGTTCATCCTGGACTTGCCGGCACCGGTCGGGCCGCAGAACAGCCCGGTTTGCCGGGTTTCGGCCAGGCCCACCAGGAAGCCGGGCAGGTCGCCAGCGTCAAAGCGGTCCAGCAGCGCGGAGTGCTGCGCCTGGCGGCGTTCGTGCCGGCTGGCCCACTTGTTCCAGCGGCTGGTGTCGAACAGCCGCGCCACGTCATCCACGGTGTCGAGCCGTTCGTCGCCGCGCCGGAAGGTCAGCGCCATCGTGCCCGGTGCCACCGCGGGCGGCATGACCGATTGCAGGCGCAGGCCGCCCGGCAGGTCGGTGGACAGGATCGGGTCGCGGGCGGTGATGCGCTGCCCGGTTTGCGCCGCCGCCATGACGGACAGCCCGTGCAGGCGCTGGTAGGTCATGGCGGGCAAGGCGGTGCGGTGCCAGGCGCCGCCCTTGAGCCACCAGCCCACGCCGGGTTCCTGGATGGCTAAATCCTCCGTTTCCGGGGCATGGAGGATGTGCTGGATCGGCCGCAGGGCCGTGAGCAGGCCCTGGCTCACAGCAGCGGGCACGCCATCGGGTCAACCTGCATGGCCCGCTTGCAGGCATTGGTGAAGTCCAGGTCTTGCCCGACCGTGACCGTCATCGGCATGGCCTGGTCGCGCGTCAGCACGGGGCGCCGGTTGACCTGGTTGGCCATCTCCTGCGAGGCCAGCCCTTGCGCCTGGCCGCCGATGCTGCCGAAGTTCACAACGCTGCCGTTGCTGCCCGTCAGGCTGCGCGACAGGGCGGCCGAGCCGGCAGCCTGGCCGGCGCCGATCGCCACGTCCAGCAGCGCGTAGAGCGCCACGCCCTCCGCGCGGTCCCAGAAGAAGGTTTGCAGGTCGCCGTCCAGCCCGGCCCGGCCCAGGGCGTCGGCGCCCGGCGCCGCGAGCGCGATGTTGAAGCGGGGCGTCTGGATCTGGGTGTAGAGCACGCCCATGCGCATCTCCCCTTGGGCGAGGCCTGTGCGGATTTGCCCGAAGATACGCGTGCCGGGCGGCAGCAGCCCGCGCCGCTGGTCGGAGCTGCGATACCACTCCGGCACGCGACAGCTCGTGAAGCCGGGACGGCCGCTGTTCTGCGCGTCGATGGGCAGGCACGGGATCGTCTCGCCAGCCCGGATGGTGAACTCCGCATTGCGGACGAGGGTAGCCTTCGTGGTCGGCAGGACGGAGGCGCCGGACAAGTGCGCCGCAAGGCGGTCGTCAGGGTCGGCGGCGCCGTTGGCCCCGGTCCTGATCCCGCCGCCGGAGTACGGGCAGCCTGGCTGACCGGCGCCCTGATCGGCGCCGACTGCCGCCGGGCCGGCTTCGACGTGGTGGCGGCCCCGGTGCTCGACCGCCACCTGCCCTGGGCGCACGACGTGATCGGAGAC
>CAXTOB010000171.1:0-11751 GCA_964245505.1 uncultured Acetobacteraceae bacterium
CTTCCGCGCTCGTGAAGGTGCGGGCCTGCATGGTCATGATGTTCTGGACCAGGTGAAGGGAATTCATCACCCGATGGTGGACCTCCTCCATCAGTAGGTCCTTCTCCCGGAGCAGCGCGTGGTTCTCGAGAAGCAGGACCTCCTTCTCGCGCAGGAGGTCCGCGCGGGCATCCTGGCGCTTCTGATCCTCCAGAGCGACGGCCAGGGTGTTCGCCAACGCCTGCAGGAAGGCTACGTCGTGAGCATCGAACAAGCCCCGGCGCCTGCTGTCGCCTTCCAGGACCCCGAACGGCTCGGCGTTGCGCGCACTGATCAGCACGTTGACTGCGCTACGGATGCCATGCTCGGCAAGCAGTGCCGGCGTCTGGAAACGCTGCTCGTTCGTCAGGTGGTTGGAGACGACCGGCTTGCCCGATCGGAATGCGTAGCCTGCCGGGCTCTGGAGGTCGGCCCCCACCCGCGCGTGGCCAACCACCCCGTCGTGCCAGCCGACGCCTGAGCGTACAACGAAGGCCATCTCGCTGGGAAAATACTCGAGCACCTTGGCGAAGACGGTTCCAAGACCGCGGGCTGCAACGACGCTGGCCTCGTTCAGGATCGCTTGGAAGCTGTCCGTCTCCATGGCGAAGCGGCCGAACTCGGCCACGAGCTCCTGCTGCTGCAGGCGCAGGCTCAGCTCGGGGGACGACAGGTCAAAGGCGGCAGCATCCAACATGGTAAGCCCTTACGAAAACAAATCAAAGTAGTGGACCGCGTAACTGTCAGCTTACACGAAGTTAGAGGCCGCTACGCTTCTTGTCGGTTAGGAATAGTCGGGGGGAGTGCCGCTCGGTTCGAGGCCGTTCAGGATGCCTGCCGAATGTGGCCGCAAGGAGACCACGTACAGGAACTGGTTCACCCTGGTCCTCTGGTGGTTCGACCCATGGGCTTCCCAGAGAACGGGCTACAAGCATGTGGCAGTGTCCTGGCCTGTTCCCCATCGGCGCACGAAAGCTGGCTTGCCGCTTCCACGGCAGCCCGGTGAAGTCATGCTAATGACCATGGGCCGGCAGCGCACGGGCGAGCCGGGCTGACACATGCAGGCTTCAAGACCGCAGAGACCAACCACGTCCTGAACCGGAAACCATGCAGCAACCCTGGATCCCGCTAAAGTGGCTAAGGGCACAGCTTTGCTGACACCAGGCAGGACACATTACGTTTCAGGCCCGCCATACCCTGTGTCGCTGCTAGCTTGGCTTAACGCCACTCGTTGCGCGTGCCTAGGCTGCCGCACGCCGGCCAAGGTATTCGGCAGGCACGTTATGAGCACCCTGGGAAAAGCCGGCCCTGACCCCGCTGCGTCGTATTCGGAGTAGAAAAAGCGTCCCAACAGATGTTCACCATTCGCAACAGTTCTCGTTACATCGGAGGGTGCCGCACCGTGTAGTGCTCTCACAAAGGGCCACTTTGAAGGATGTGACATGAAAGAATGTCTGGTTGACGTGTTGAACGCGAGGAACACGGTCGTGCATGTGTTCTCCATCGCCGTGGAAAACCAGGATGGCACTCCGAGACCCGTGAATCCCGAGCAGGAAGCCTTGGAGCTTGCCAATCTCATGCAGATTGCGCCTGAGACTGAAGTCCTGCACGCACGGCCACATGTCAGTCGAGGCGGGCAACTCCTGCCCTACAGTGACGTCCTGGAAGTCAGGCACGAGATGTGCGAAAGGACCGAGCAGCGCGTCAGCGAGCGCGCTTACTTCCTATGGCAGCAGGACGGGTGCTCGGAGAACCGGGCCAATGAGCATTGGCACCAAGCATGTGAACTCGAAAGCAGTGGTGGATAGCTGCGCTGCCATGCCGGTCAACCCTTCCTCGACCGCTGTATGATGGCCCAGTGAGTTACAACCGCGAAGCTGTGCAGAATGGCAACTGCCCCTAAAACACGCGATCTATCAAAAGTGCCGCGCCCTGCACCCAGCAAAGTCGGGCTTCGCTGCAATGTCTGCTCATCGCGTCGAGCGGCAAATCGTCAAAATTCGGGGTAAGCACCTGGAGCGCTGCTGTGTCCAGGCACTGACAACATTCAATTCTACACTGAATGGCCATCTCGCACAGCTCGCTGGACCATCAAGACGCTTCGACGTCCCCTTTTCCGAGCGTCCGCTCAACCACGTCCAGCAGCTCAAACACCTTGAACGGCTTGTGCAGGAAGGCGACGTAACCTGAACACCACTTGGCAACGGCCCCTTCGCGCATCGCACTCATCATCACGACCGGGATGCCCCTCAAGATCGGATCAGCCGCCATCGCTTCCAGCATCGTGGCACCATCCATCACTGGCATCATGTGGTCACACAACACCAGGTGCGGCTGCTCCCGGGCCAGCAGGTCCAGGCCCTCCCTGCCGTTCATTGCAACCAGCACCTGGTAGCCCTCCCCCGTGAGCACGGCGTCGAGCAGTTCTGCGATGTTGTGCTTGTCCTCCACCACCAGCACTGTTGTCACGTCAGCCCTTTCACTCGACTGCCTTACCCTGTAAATCCCGGTGCATGGGGGCTAATAGGCCCGTATAGGTATATCCCGACCCCCGCGGAGGTGAGTGGTTACGGACAGCCTTCTACGGCAGAAACAGGCGCCCGGCGGCCAGCAGAGACAATCATCTGGCCCACTTGGAACCAGCGCCAGCCCGTTCCCGCTTTGTCAGCCTATTTGTACCAGAGCGTCGGTTCGTTGGTCCTGGCCTGTTCAGGTATGGGATACAGGTTTTGAGGCGGCAAGTACGTCCCCCCCACTTTGATCCAGGAGGAACGGCGACAACCGCCTCCGCTGCTGGCAATAGCCCCCCTTGGCCGTCAGCAGGGTGGAGTCGCGAGTCTGGTGGAAATGGCCTGATCGGCTCGTCTCCAGCGATGTGATCGCTACGCGGGTCAGGCGGCGAGGTCAACCGGCACGAGATCGGCCAGCATCTCGCCGAGGGTCTGCCACCCGTCCACCTTTCGCTTGGTAATCTGGCAGGACGCCATTAGTGCCCAGAACAGCATGGCGGCGGTTTCGGCGGACGGCAGCACGGTCTGGGGCTTGTTGGCGCTTGAACGCCTCGTGCAGGCGTTCGATGGCGTTGGCGGACCGTTCATGCCGCACCGCGGCTACGCCTGACGTGTAGGTATGGAAAGCCAGCTTCCTGCACAATAGCGTCGAACGCTCGTTTGACATGACGTTGCGGTCGCTCGGGTCCGTGTTCTTTCCCACCGCCAGCCGCAATCCTTACTGGGGTGCAGGTGCGCGCAACTTCTTAACCTTTTCAGGCACATCATGATGAAGAGGCACCACGATGCAGTGATAAGTGTGGGGCATGACGGCATTCTTCGATCAGGGTCTCGGGGTTTGGGGGCGGGCGGATGACCCGCAGGCCCAGGTGCGGCTGCGCGACCGTGCGCTGGACAAGCTGCGCCAGGGCCTGTGCGTGTTCGACGGGCAGCGGCGGCTGCTGCTGTTCAACAGGCGCTATGCGGAGATGTACGACCTCCGGCCCGAGGACCTGTGGATCGGCATGACGCTGGAGCAGGTCGCCGACCTGCGCTACGCCGCCGGCACCGGACCGGATATGCCGAAGACGGAGTACCTGGCCTGGCGCAACCTCATCCAAGTTTCGGATCGCATCGTGGAAACCGTGGTGACCCTGCGCAACGGTGACATACACGAGATCCATCATGAGCCGACAGCGGATGGCGGCTATGTCGCCACCTTCGACGACATCACCGAGCGCCGCCGGGCCGAGCAGCGCATCCAGCACATGGCGCACTACGACGCCCTGACCGGCCTGCCCAACCGCGTGCTGTTCGCTGACCGCCTAGCCGGCATGGTGGAGGGACTGGGCAGCACGGCGGAGGTGGTAGCGGTGCTCTGCCTGGACCTGGACAGGTTCAAGCAGGTCAACGACACCCTGGGCCATCCGGCCGGGGACGAGCTGCTGCGGCAAGTGGCGGCGCGGCTGCGGTCCGAAATACGCCCGATCGACACCCTGTCCCGGCTAGGCGGGGACGAGTTCGCGATCATCCTGACCGGTTTGCGAGACCCTGGCGAGGCCGCAGGCTTCGCCGACCGGCTGATCCGCGTCATGTCCGCGCCGTTCCAGTTTGCGGCGCAGGTGGTTACGATCGGGGTCAGCATCGGCATCGCCCTGTGCAGCGGCGCCGCGGTCGCTGCAGGCGAGGCGCGGCCGGACCCGGATGGCGTGCTGCGCTGCGCGGACATGGCGTTGTATTGCGCGAAGGCGGAAGGGCGGAACAGCTACCGCTTCTTCCAGCCCAGCATGAACACGCGGCTGCACCACCAGCACTCGATGGAGCAGGACCTGCGGCAGGCGCTGGTGGAGGGCCAGTTCCTGCTGCACTACCAGCCGCAGTTTGACCTCGCCAGCGGTCGGATGACCGGGGCGGAGGCGCTGCTGCGCTGGTGCCATCCGAACCAGGGCATGATCCCGCCCTCCGAGTTCATCCCGCTGTGCGAGGAGACCGGCCTGATCGTGCCGGTGGGCGAGTGGGCGCTGCGGACTGCGTGCGCACAGGCTGCGCGGTGGCCGGAGATACGGCTGGCGGTGAACCTGTCCCCGGTCCAGGTCCGGCGTCCGGGGCTGGTGGCGCTGGTGGCCGAGGTGCTGCGCGACACCGGGATGGTGGCAGGCTCGCTGGATCTGGAGATCACCGAGGGCACGCTGCTGCACGACACCGCGCACACGCTGGAAACCCTGGGCGGCATCCGTGCCCTGGGTGTGGGCATCGTGCTGGACGACTTTGGGACGGGGTACTCCAGCCTGGGCTACTTGCGGCGCTTCCCGTTCGACAAGCTGAAGATCGACCATGGCTTCGTCGCGCATGTGCTGGAGGACGCGGGCGCTGCTGCCATCGTGCGGGCGGTGGCGATGCTCGGGCGGTCCCTGGGGATGCGGGTGACGGCGGAGGGGATCGAGACGGCGGCACAGCTGGCATACCTTGAAGAGCTTGGGTGCGGTGAAGGGCAGGGCTACTTCTTGGGCCGGCCCATGGCGGGGGCGTGCTTGGCAAGCCTCGGGGCGGCTCATCGCCACTATTCCGAAACTCAGTTGGAGTTTCTGAAAGTGGCCCGTGCGTCTGAGCGGTACTGTACTGTCAGCACCCGACCTACGTAGCCATGCAATCACGACAATTTCTCTTGCATCCATGGGGGCGTCCACAGATGTCATAAGCCACCATACGAAACTTGAGACATTCGCACAGCCAAATTTGCCGATTCTGGGGTCCGGGGGGCAAGCGAACGGAAAACCTATGTAAGCCCTACCGGACCTGTAATTGCAGTGCAGTAGCACAATTCCTAAGTTCCGTGACTGCCACCGTGTCCCAGGCGAGCTGGGCACTTTTTTGTCGCAAATGTATGTCGCACAAAGCCGAGACACCGCGACAAGTTGTGCGACAAGGCCTTACCTCGGTTTTCCGTTCGCTTGCTCCCTAGACCCCCTCATCGGTACAGGTTGGTCCGCTTCACAGTCCTGTGCTAGGGTCCGCACGCTTGCTGAACCCCTTGGGCGCAAGCGGCTGGGGACGGCGCGCTCCGGTTTCTGCCCGAACAAGCGCACCTATCATGGATCAAGCTATCGCGGTCACCAGCAACCCCGGTTTTCCAGCCTCCGGCGGCGCCGCGCTCCTGCCACCGCTGTCGCTCCTGCCGCCAAGCGAGGTCAGCCGGCTCCGCTCGCTGCTGACGCGCGTGCATTGGGTGAGCGGCCAGGTACTGCACGAGGCCGGCGAGCGGATCGAGCATGTGTACCTCGTCGAGCAAGGCCTAGTGTCGCTGGTGGCGACGTCGGACGGCGCCGACACCCAGGCCGAGGTCGGCGTGATCGGCCGGGAAGGCATGGTCGGCCTTGCGGCGCTGCTCGGTCCTGGCACCGTTTCGTTCAATCGCGCCGTCGTGCAGGTGCCCGGTTCCGCCCACCGCATGGCGGCGCAGGCGTTGCGCGAGGCTATTGGCACCATGCCGGCGCTGCGCCAACTGCTGTCCCAGGTCGTGGAAGTCGCCGTGGCCCAGATGTCTCAAACGGCAGCCTGCAACGGCCGGCACGCCCTGGCGCAACGGCTCGCGCGCTGGCTGCTGACGGCGCACGACCGGGTAGACGGGGACAAGCTTGCACTGACGCAGGAGTCCATGGCGGCAATGCTCGCGGTTCGGCGCTCGGGCGTGACGATCGCCCTAGGCGCGCTGCAGGATGCGGGCGCAATTGGCCAGGGGCGGGGCCGCGTGCTGGTTTGCGACCGCGCCGAGTTGGAGGTGGCCGCGTGCGGCTGCTACGGGCGCGTGCGGGCGTTCGCCGCGGCCGTGGCGGCGAGGGGCCAGGACGTAGTGGATCCTGCTGCCTGATGTTTCATGGTCATGCCCGTGCCCGAGCGGCAGGCCAGCGCGGGGCTGCGCGCCGTCGTTTGACCACAGGCATGTAGGCCACGCGCTGTGAAACGGGGCTGCACAAGCAATCTCAGGGCTGTTGCGGACCCTTTTAAGCGATGCTTCTATCAAAGGGAGGCTCTGGGCCGTACAGGGCCCGTACGTCTGAACAGTACGGTGTAGTGATGTAATTACGGCTTTCGACCAACGGGTCTCTTGCGACGAAGTTTTACACATATCCCGAACCTACCCCAAGTTGCCTCCACCCTGGCGGACCCGGAGGGTGTCCAGCAATCCTTGGAGCGCGAGCAGCACCCGGTCATCAAGGACGGCCTGCAACGCATCCTTCACGTGCTGCACAGTGGCGGTGTCGCAGGCTTCGGGAGCGAGGCGGAGATGCTGGTTGTCGATGAGCCGCGCCAAGGCACGAACGAGACCTGGCCCGTCGCGCGGTGACAGGCCCTGGAATGGAAGGACGTTGCCGGTCACGACTGGCGCGGCCGGGCTGCGTTCAGCATTTGGGACACGGCTGTCACTGCCTGGGCGGGGGCGAAGGGCTTGGTCAGGAGCAGGCTGTTGGGCACGCCATGCACCCTCCACTCGTGGGCGGCGGCACCGGTCATATAAACGACGGGCAGCCCCGACCTCAGTTCGCGGGCGTGCCTGGCGACGTCCCACCCTGTCAACCCACCCCGAGCAAGGTTTACGTCGGTGATTAGCGCCCGTAAGGCCATGCTTTCGGCATCCAGCTTGGCGACGGCATCCTCGCCGCTACTGGCCGTCGCCACCTCGAAGCCCGCGTCCTCAAGCGCGAGTTGAAGACACTCCTGGATCATGGGTTCGTCCTCGACGACGAAGATGAGAACGGAAGTCACACTCATCGCAACAGCTCCCTGGCCTGGATGGCGGGAGCGCGCGGCTGATGGGCCAACTCTCTCAGGCACTGACTGCCATGGCAGCGCCAGCGATACGGCATCTTAGCACGCCGGGCCGTTCTCTTTTCGGAATCACTTTCCTTGATAACTGGTATGTGACCGGGCCAGGAAGCAGAGGTTCTGGGTGTCTCGCATCGCCTGACTAGCTTGTAGCCGCCCTGGCCCGCCTACATCGCCAGCCGAACCTTGCTCATCCGCAGCGTGGCGACCAAGCCCTCCGGCGGCCAGTCGAACGCGATGGAGCCACCGAGCTGGCCGGTCACGCTCTGCGTCAACAGCTTTCTGCCGAAGCCGGTTGGGCCAGAGGGGGTTGTCACGGGCGGGCCGCCCTGCTCCGTCCAGACCAGCACCACGCCGCCGTTGTCGGCGGTGCAAGACACGTCCAGCGTGCCACCCGCCACTGACAGTGCCCCATACTTGATCGAGTTGGTCGCAAGCTCGTGGACGACCAGGGCCAGCGTTGTAGCCGCGGCCTCTCCGACCCGCAGCTCCGGCGCGGTGATGTGGACACGCTCACCGGTACTCTCCCTGTCGCCGTAGGGCGCCAGCAGTACGGTGAGCAGGTCGCCAAGCTCCGCCTTGTTCTCCGCCTCACCCGGGAGAGGCCGAACCAGATCATGGGCGCGGCCCAGGGCGGTCAGCCGCTGCGTCAGGTCGCGGGCCATCTCCGTCGTCGTCGCGGCCGAGCGCGCGGCGATGGCAGTGAGGGCCGAGGCGATGGCGAATAGATTCTTGATCCGGTGGCTCATCTCGCCCGCGAGCAGTTCGCGGGTTTCCTCAACCTGCTTGCGCTCGGTCACGTCGAGGAATACGCCGAACATGGTCCGCCCAACGATGCCAACGTCGTCGCCCTGGCCCCGGGCCGAAACCCACCGGACCGCCTCGCCATCCAGGATGCGGAAGTCGATTTCGTACGGCCCCATGAGGTTTCGGGTTGCCGTGAACGCAGTCCTGACCCGGTCGCGGTCCGCAGGATGGATGTAGGCCGACAGGTCCTCGAAAGAAACAAGTTCGTCCCTTGGCACTCCCCACAGGCTATGGGCGCGCTCGTCGAGGGCGATCTCATTGGTGTCGATGTTCCAGGACCAGAGGGCAACCCCGGCCGCATCGGTGGCGATACGCAGGCGCTCCACGTCCCAAACTAGAATGTTCGATTCCTCCCGCGACATTGGGCTGTGTTCCTCCGTTCGGTCCGGACCGCAGAACCGTGAGCAGGGTTCCTGGCAGGCCTAAGGAACTGCATTAGAGCGGACACGAACAAGTGCAAAGATGCAATCACCCTTGTACGGTGGCGTAATCTGGCCTTCAGATGTGTCTAGGCGCAGGCGGGATATACTGCACCGCAGCAACGCCGAATGTTCATTACGGAAAACGGTAGGTAGTCCTGCCAAAGTCCCCGGGCAGTCTCGGAGGTACCATGGGAGGTCGGAACACGCCAGGACCGCCGCCAACTGTCCGGCAGGGTTGGTTTGGCGGACGCCCCTGGCCCTGGTCGCCGATCAGGACGCCACGGAAATAAGTAGCCCATCTGCATACCTTCGTGGTCACGGAGCCATCTACGTGCCGCTGCCCTCGGCGACGCTCGCGGGCATGGCCGATGTGCTGGAAGCAACGTCCTGCGTCGTCTCCTATTCGGCTCCGATCCGGCCGGCCATCAACTCCGCGGCGCACATGGCGGATTTCACGTCCGCCTCCACACCTTCGCCAACCAGTGCAAGTGGACTGCCCTTCCCATACTGCCGGCGCAGCACCTTGAAGTGGGCGGCTTGCGTGCCGTCCCCACAGACCTGGACCGTCAGCCGGAAGCCGTCAGCCTCGGTCCACAGTTCACGGTTGGGGCCGCTATGCCACGCTGACACGGCGCCGGCCGGTGGTGTGAAGTTTCGGTGCTGTTTCCGCGTTCAAGCCTTGCAGCCTACATTTGCCCGCGTGCCAAGCGACCCGTCCGACGGTGTAGGCGATCGCCAGGACGGACGTCGCCACCAAAATGGACCGGATGAAGCCGCCGCGCTTGGGCCTGGCACGCGGCGCTGGTTGGGCCGGCTGCTTGCCCGCAACCGGCCGGCGGAGGCGCCGCGCAATCCACAGGGCAGCCTCAATTGCGAGCGCCAGATCAAAAGGAGACTTTCCCGAAGGCTGCCCTGCTGAAATGCAAGCGTGGTTGTGTCGCCAACGACACTGGGCTTGGCCCGGCTGGAGCTCAGTTCCGACAACCTTTCCCGCAGCTTTCCGATCTCTGAACTTGCAGAGTAGGCAAGGATGGGAACATCGGCGGCCATCGGCAGCTCCGGAATATCTGATTGCAAAGGGGAGGCGACGGCGGTGCTGGAAGCGAAGCCCACGCGCCACCGTCCGCTCCATCGGGGGAGGGAAGCTGGGCTAAAGGGTCCGCCGCCCGGCCACAGCATGGTAAATCCACAGCACGACGACGGCGCCGATGACTGCGACAATCATGCTGTAAAGATTGAAGCCGGTGACGCCGGCAGCGCCGAACAGGTTGAATAGGAAGCCGCCAGCAAAGGCGCCGACGACGCCAAGTACGATGTCGAGCAGGGCGCCTTGCCCGGTGCCTGCGTAGATCTTGCTCGCGATGAAACCTGCGATGAGGCCGAGAATCAGTCAGCCGATGATGGACACCTTCGATCTCCTTGGGGCGAAGCTGGCAGCCGCATATGCGGCTGGCAGCGTGGGTTGCAGGGCTTAAGACACACGCACGCGGCGGCTGCGCTCAGTCACGAGCTGCTCCGCCGTATAGGCAGGGGCAGCCGGGTCGAAGCCCTTCCAGCCCGCCTGCTCGTACTCGGCCCGGCGCACGGCGGGATCGACCGGAGTGCGGCCGTCCAGCACTGCGTCGACCGTGCCTGCCATCGTGTCGTCAGCCCGCACGGTGACAAGGTTGCCACCGCGGCGCACGCCCTCGGCGTAGGTGTGCGCGTCGGCCTCATTCACGCCCGCGCCGGTCAGCGAGCCGAGTAGGCCACCCGCCGCCGCACCGATGCCAGCTCCGGTCAGTGTCGCTACCAGCCAGCCGGCGGCCACGATAGGGCCAATGCCGGGGACTGCCAGCATACCCAGCCCGGCCAACAGCCCGGCGCCACCACCCACAAGGGTGCCGACCGATGCGCCAGTGCCGCCGCCGGTCGCTGCGCCCTGCTCAGGGTCGCCGGAGGTTAGGCCGGTGCCACTGGTGCCGCCGGCGCCATAGCGTGTGTCGGCGTTGTTCGCGACGAGGCTGACGTCCGAGTGCGGCACGCCGGCCTGCTCCAATGCCTGGACGACGTGGACGGCGTCGTCATGGTCGTCATACATGCGGGTGAATGTCTGGGTGGCCATGCCGCCCTCCTATGAGCTGGTTGAAACCTGAAAGGGCCAGGGCACAGAGCTGCCCTGGCCCAGGTGGATCAGCGCGGCGTGACGGCACTGCTGCCGTTCAGGTTGGTGCCGGTAGCATTGGTGCCCAAGGTGCGGTCCACCGCCCGACCTGCGGCGGTGCCGGGCGGGTTGCCCGTGGTGCCGTCCAAGTTGTGCGCCCCTGGGATGGTGGCCGTCATGCCGGTGCCGGGCGCCGCGACGGTGCCCGCCATGGCGCCGTCCTGGCCCGTGTTGCCCTTGTAGTCGAGCCAGACTTGGCCGGCCGTGCCACCCTTGCTGGCGGTGCCGCGCCAGACGCCGCCGTCGTCCTTATGCAACACGGCCACACTCTGGAAACCCGCTGCCTGCAGCCGGCGCCGGGCCTCGCTTTCAGTAAAGCTGTTGGCGCCGCGCGCGGGTTGCGGCGCATTGGCGCCCGTCGTCGCGACGGCCTGATTGCGGTCGCCACTGGCAGCGGGGGTCCCGGTATTGCGGTTCACCACGCCCGTGCCCGGCGTCACGCCGGTGCTGGGACTGAGGCCCGTCATAGGCGCGTTGGACGTGGCGCCCGGCGCCGTGTTGCCGGGCTTGGCCGTCCCCTGCGCGAGGGCGGTGCCGGCAAGAAGCGTGGCGGCGAAGGCGATGGCGATGCGTGTCATGGCGGTGTTCCTCGTGTCTTGGATGATGGATTGGGATCGGGTGGGAGGAGCCGTCCGGCTCCTCCCGGCTGTCGTTGCAGCCTTCCCCGGCTTACTTGCGGTCTGGGTTGGTGCCGCTGATGTTGGTGCCGAGCGTCTTGTCCACCGCGCGGCTCGCCATCGTTCCTTTCGGGTTGCCCGCCGTCCCATCCGGGGCATCGGCGCCCGGGTTGGCACCGCTGACGTTGGTGTTCAGCGTCCGGTCCACGGTGCCTGCCGCGCCCTTCGCTGCCCCTGCAGTGCCGGCTGCTGCGCCGGACACGCTGGACCCAACTGTGCCCGCTGCGCCGCGCACGCCCGCCGTGCCGGTGGTGCTGGCCGTGGCTGCGGTGTCCTCGACGTCCACCTCGGTCTTGCGAACCGTGTCGCGC
>CAXTOB010000172.1:0-11719 GCA_964245505.1 uncultured Acetobacteraceae bacterium
TCAGGCCGCATGCATATTCCTGGTTGCACCCAGGCTCGCTCGGGAATTCTGAAAATCGCCTCTTAGGTGCAACCACGCCCTGATACTTTGTTGCTATCCCGATCCCGCTGAAAGTTCCGCCGATGCGCAACCGCGCGAGTAGGTGGGAGGGCTGAGCGGCGAGTGTGCTCAGAATGTCCCATTCCTGCTTTTTCGCCGTCGAGAGCAGCGAACGAATGGTTCCGAACTTGGTGGCTGCGTCCAAGGAGCGGAAGGCGGCGCAGATTTTCTGCCACAGCTTCATCATCCGGGCATCGCGTTCGGCCAAGTTGTTGGTGAACGGCATGGCGGGATCGGACAGGAAGCGAAGCACATCCTGCTTTCGGGTGCTAGGACGCACCAGCATGTTGTGTCCATCCCAGCGTGGTTGGCATCCGCGGCGTTTGGCTTTGCCGGCCGGGTGGACCAGGGCGGGTTGGCCATCATGGAACGCGAAACCTTCGGCTAAAACCGCGTCGTGGCATTGTTTGTGTAGTGCAACGAGCCAGGGCGGCAGTGGCTTGCCCGGCTTACAGGTGAGGTTGGCCGCATGCCAGGCCCGGCGCAGCAGGCGTTGCATCTTGCGCGCCCAGTCTTCTTTCTCGATTTCCATCGGCGCCTTGAGTTCACGCAGATGATGCGCATTGCACAACGCGTGCAGCACTCCCTTCAGGGTGTATTAGGTCATCCAGTGGTCACGGACGACGACGCCGGTGACGTTGTGCGCTAGGCTGCCCCGCTTTGGGGGAGATGCGGTTGGACGTCGGCCGGCGACGGTGGCAGAGTTCAACACGATCCTGGCGCGGTTCTCTCCGGCCGGCACCGTCAACTTGTTGGACTGAAGTTGCACGGGCGGCTTTTTGGGACGGCGTGCCCGTGGTCATGCCGCGACAGCGACGCCGGGGACCTCGGCCCAAACCCGGAAGGCTTGGGTGCGGTCGACCCGATATTCGGTGGCAGGCACTTGATGTTGGTGGTGCGTCGCCCGTGGACGGCCTGTGGCTGCGGAATGCGGACGGGCGCATAGGCAGCGTGCAATGGCGTGCCTTGAAGGACAGCCGGTCAGACCGACTGCTGCTCGGCTTCGGCCACGCCCTGACCATCGACAGCGCGCAGGGCATCACCTCGGGCGAGCACATCAACGCCCTGCGGCGGGGCACGGCGGGGATCGCCACGTCCAAAAGCTACGTGGCCGAAAGCCGGCACGTCTCCCAGGTCTACACGGTTGTTTCCGAGGCTGCCGCGTTCGAGGCGTTCAAGCGCAGCCGGGCGGTCGGCGACAAGGCGTCGATCGCCACCGCGCACCTTTGGGACCGGGTGGCCAAGGACATGAGCGAGATGCCCTATAAGTCGCTCGGCCTTGACCTCGTGGAAGCGATCCGACGCAACAAGGATGAGGCGGTGGACCGCTTCATCCGCACGGAGCATCGAGTGTTCACGCAGCGCGCGGCTGGGCGGGACCATGCCGGCGAGCTGCGGAAACGCCAGCGTGAGGCGGAGGTGAGGGCGGCGCTGGCCAAGCACGTCAGGCCACTGGCAGCAGCCGTGGAGAGAAGGGAGGAAGTGATCCGTAAGCTGGCCGAGGCGGTCAACGCCTTCCCTGACAACGTGCGCGCACGGGTCAAAGCTGCGGTGATCGCGGCCAATGAACAACGCGAGGCGGAACTGGCGAGGACGACAATTGCTGACAGGCCTGGGTTCTGCAGCGGCTTTAAGTTGGGAGGGACAGGCTTCTGGTCTCATCAAGCCGAATGCCGGTTCGGCTGATCGCACTGCTCCGATCCGCGGACAACGCCGCGCTGTTACCGCAACCCGGCGTCGTTCGCGCGATACCAGGCGATGGTGGCCGCGACATACAAGCTTTGTAGCCCGGGCAAGGGGATTGGCTGCACTCGGGTCACCGGCATCGGCAGAGCTTCCCCGGTCAACATGTGCCGGGCCAGCGACGCGCCCATTGCAGATTGCAGGCCGACGCCGCGGCCCATGCAGCCAATGTCCACCAGCAAGCCCGGCTCTGGCTCGTGCAAGTGCGGCAGGAAGTCGCGCGTGACCGCGACGCGCCCGCACCAGCGGTGGGCGATGGGTGTGCCCGCCACCTGCGGGAACATCTTGCCCAGAACGCGTTCCAGGTGCGCCCAATCATCAGGGCCTGCAGGCTCCCGGAACGGGCCACGTCCGCCCATCAGCAGCCGGCCCTGGTGGTCCAAACGGAAATACAGCAGCAGCTTGCGTGTATCGGACGAAACGTGGCCGTTGGGCAGGATAAAGCGGCGGACGTTGTCGCTCAATGGCTCCGTCGCGACCTGGAACGAGTTGACAGCGATCACTGACCGCCGCAGTCCCGGCACGAGATCGCCGGTGTAGCCGTTGGTGCAGACCAACACCCGGTCGGCGCGCACGGACGGTCCTACCGCGGTGTGGACCAGGAAGCGGCCGTCCTGCCGGCCGATCTCCACGGCCTTGGTCTGGCCGTGTATATCTGCCCCGGCGGCCAGTGCGGCCCGGGCTAGCGCGCGGGCGTAGGCCAATGGCTGCACGCCGCCGCCCCGGCGATCAACCCAACCTCCCAAGTACGAGCGGGTGCCCAGCTCCGCCTCGGCCTCTTGCCGGTCCAGCATCGCCACGTCGGCGCCACGCTGTGCCCATTGCGCCGCACGCTGCTCGGCTTCACGCAGCCCGGCCGTAGTGTGCGCGCCTTGTATCCAGCCGGCACGGGTGTATGGCACGTCCATGCGATGGCGCTCGATCAATCCGAACACCACGTCGGCCGTGCCGCCGGCAAACCGCACCAATCGCTCCCCGGCTTCGCCGGGCAGCAGCGCTGCCAGCTTGTCGGGATCGTATTTCAGCCCGGGTATGACCTGGCCGCCGTTGCGGCCCGATCCGCCCCAACCCGGCTCGTGTGCCTCCAGCAGTACGACGTCCGTGCCGGCCTCTGCCAAGTGCAAAGCCGTGGACAGGCCACAGAAGCCGCCACCGACGATGCACACGTCGGCTTCCGCGTTCCCGGCCAAAGCCGGCGTCTCCGGGGCCGGCGGTGCCGTGGCCGCCCACAGGGAGGGGGCGAGCGGGAAGGGTTCGGCCATCAGAGGTCCTCCGGCTAGATCGGGTTGAGCACGCGGCGCAGGAAGTCCTGCGTGCGGGGATGCTGCGGGCTGCCGAGCACGTCGCGCGCCGGGCCGTGCTCGACAATCAACCCGCCGTCTATGAACAGCACGCGGTCAGCCACCTCGCGCGCGAACGCCATCTCGTGCGTGACCACCACCATGGTCATGCCTTCATCGGCCAGCGAGCGCATCACCCGCAGCACGTCGCCTACCAGTTCTGGATCAAGGGCGGAGGTCGGCTCGTCGAACAAGATCGCCTTGGGCCGCATGGCAAGCGCCCGCGCGATGGCCACGCGCTGCTGCTGTCCACCGGACAATTGCGCAGGGTAGGCATCCTCCCGCCCGGCCAGGCCGACGCGGGCCAGCAACTGCCGCCCGTGGTCGCGCGCCGTCGCCATAGGCTCCCGCAGGACATGGATCGGTCCCTCCGTCACGTTCTCCAGCGCGGTTCGGTGCGGGAACAGGTTGAAGCGCTGGAACACCATCGAAACCGCGGTCCGCACGGCGCGGATCGAATGGTGCGCTGAGTCAACTTGTTGGCCCGCGATGGTGATGCTGCCGCTGTCATGCCGCTCCAGCCCGTTCACACAGCGAAGGAGGGTGGACTTACCGGACCCGGACGGGCCGATGATGCAAACGACCTCCCCAGCATCCACCCGTGCCGTCATGCCGCGCAGCACTTCGTGGGTGCCGAACCGCTTGTGGACGTCGGTCAGCTGGATCACCGCGGCGCCGCCCGGCGCTCCAGCCGCCGCACCAACAGAATCAATGGCAGGCTCATGCACAGGTAAAGCAGCGCCACAAGCGTAAACACGGTCGTGTTCTTGAAGGTGGAACTGGCGATCAACTTGCCCTGCAAGGCAAGCTCGGCCACCGTGATGGTGGACGCCTGCGAGCTGTCCTTCAGCATCATGACGCACACGTTGCCGAAGCCCGGCAGCGCCACGCGCAATGCTTGCGGTAGGATCACCCGACGCATGGACAAGCCCCATCCCATGCCGATGGACGCCGCCGCCTCCCGCTGCCCGGCGTCGATGGCCTCGATGGCAGCACGGAAGTTCTCGGCTTGGTAAGCGGAGTAGGCGATGCCCAGTCCCATCACCGCTGCCTGCACGGCGCTCAGTGACAGCCCGAGGTCGGGCATGACGAAGTAGATGTAGAACAGGATCACGATGATCGGCACGCCGCGAATCAAGTTGATCGCGACCAGGCTGATCCAGGCCAACCAGCTCACGCCCGATACCCGCATGAACACCCAAGCCAGGCCCAGCACGGTGGACAGAACCAAAGACCCCAGTGTGACCAGGACGGTCAGCCACACGCCCTGCAACAGGATCGGCAGGTACTCTCGCGCATCGCTTAGGAAACCGGTCATGTCAGGCCGGGCATGCCTGTCCGGTCACAGCCCCCACTTGGTCAGGATCGTCTGCAGCCGCCCGTCCCCGCGCATTCGCTCCAGCGAGGCGTTGACCTTGGCCAGCAGTTCCGGCTTGTCCTTGCGGATGGCGATACCAATGGAGCCGACAACCATCGGCTTATAGGACCGCACCAGGCGTAGGCCTGGATAGGTCCCCTGCCCGATGGCGTAGGCGACGATGGGAAAGTCGGCGAAGCCGCCCTGCAGGCGCCCGGCCGCCACGTCACGCAGAATGTCGGGAGAGGTGTCGTACACCTTCACGTCGGCGAACACGCCAAGCTTTTTCAGCGGCTCGACGTAAGCAGTGCCGACCTGCGCGCCAACCGTGCCGCCTGCCAGTTCCTTCGCGTCCGCGATGTCCCGCTTGTCCGCAACCGGCACCACCAGGCCCTCACCATAGGTGTAAACTGGCGAGCTGAAGTCTATCACCTGCTGACGCACCGGGGTGATGAGCATAGCGGCTGACACCGCGTCCAACTTGCCCGTCGTCAGCGCCGGCACCAGGGTCGAGAACTGCATTGGCTGGATCTCGACCGCAAGCCCGTTCTCCTGGCCAATGGCGGTGATCAGGTCCACCATCATGCCCCGGATGGTATTCGTCTTGGTGTCCAGAAACGTGAACGGCGTTCCCGTGGGCGTCGCGCCCACCCGAAGGGTTTGCTGCGCAATCGCAGGCGAAGGCAAGAAGGAAACGGCAAGGGTTGCGAGCAGCGCGGCCCCGGCCAGCATGGTTCTCAACCGCATCGTGCGCCCCATCCGATGAAGCAGCCATGCTGATGCAGCCCGGCACCGGGCGCAAGCAGAGCCGGGTCGTGTGTGCTGCCAGCACGGGCAGGCCTCGATAGGTCCAAGTACTGGACGGGCTGCGTAAGGGTCATGCGCAATTGGTCCTCGCTTGGGTGCTTTCTGGACGCGCCCAGCCGATGGCGACCAGGATGCCTGTCCCGGCTGTTCGGGCAGGAGCATTCACCATGAGCAAGCTCGCCTACAGCTATCTTCGGTTCAGCACTCCGGAGCAGGCGGGGGGCGACAGCCGCCGCCGCCAGCACGACCTGGCCCGCGCCTACGCCGCGCGACACGGCCTCGTGCTGGACGCCGGCCTGAGCTTCCGCGACCTCGGCGTGTCTGCCTTCCATGGCCGCAATGCCCGCGAGGGCGCGCTCAGGGCTTTCCTGGACGCGGTCGAACTGGGCCTTGTGCCTCGCGGCAGCCATCTCTTGATCGAGAGCCTGGACCGTCTCAGCCGAGACCGCGTGCTCGCGGCGCAGTCGCTGTTCCTGCGCATCGTCGAGGCGGGCGTCACCATCGTCACCCTTATTGACGACCGCAGCTACTCGGCCGAGAGCCTTAATCGCAGCCCGATGGACCTGATCGTGTCTCTGGTCTGCATGATGCGCGCCAACGAAGAAAGTGCCACCAAGTCGGCCCGGGTCCGTGCGGCGTGGGTGGCCAAGCGCGCCCAGCTCGCGACGAAGCCAGCGACGGGGCGCTGTCCAGGCTGGCTGCGGCTCGATAGGAACATAGGTCGCTTCGTCGAACGCGGGCGGGAGGCTGACGTCATACGCCGGATCTACACCGAGGCCGCCGCGGGCCTGGGCCAATACTCGATCGCCCGCAAGCTGAATGCCGAGGGCGTGCCCACTGGCACCCAGGGCAACCAGGGGGGTAGGGCGTGGGGGCCGAAGTACATCCGCAGCCTGCTGACCTCGCCCGCGGTGCGCGGGATCTACATCCCGTGCATCACCGAGCGGAACGAACAGGGCCGCTTGTTGTTGCGCCCGCAGCCTCCGGTCGCGGGCTACTATCCCGCGGTCGTCGATCCAGCCACCTGCCATGCGGTCGCGCAGGCCCAGGACGCGCGTCGCCGCGCGTTCCCGGGCGCTCGGGTGGCGGCCGAAAAGGCAGCATCCCATGGCAGGCCGGGACGGGTCGCGCCGGTCGCGAACATGCTGGCCGGCCTGGGCCGCTGCCCCTTATGTGGTGCCATGATGCAGATGCAGCGTGGCGAGTCCGTCATGACCGGCTGGCGCTACCTGGTATGCAGCCGAGGTTACGTGGGGGCAACATGCGAGCGCCGCCACGTTCGTTACCCCGGCATCGAGGCCGCGCTGACCACCGGCATCGAAAGCATCATTGGCGCTTGTCCGATGCAACGCCTCGATCCCGCTGTACGGAAACTGCGCCTACGCGAAATACGGTTGCAACTCGCCGAACTGCGATCCAGGCGCGCGGGGCTGGAGACGGACGCTCCGGCGTTGCTCGCGCTCAAGGCGCCGGTCCGGTCGGTTATTGCTGATTTGGATGCCAAAATGGCAGCCCTGGTTGCCGAACGGCGGCGCCTGCGGCCTGGTTCGGCAGGCTGGATCGACGTGACGCTGCGTGCCCGGTTGGACCAGCTAGGCCTGGTGGCCCAGGCTGACCCACCGCACCCGCCGTCAGTCAATGCGGCTCTGAAGTCACTGCTGACCCAAGTCGTCGTGGACTGGCCGCGAGGCGTTCTGGTGCTCGACTGGAGACATGGGGGCAGAAGCGAGATCGCAGTCGCAATGACACGGCGCCGTGCGCTCAGCGACAAGCATCAGAGCCATAACCCTGGGACGCCAGCCATACCCTGACGGGCGCACTGCACTGGCAGGAGCGGCCGCGACGCCGACTCACGCTCACAGGAACTTCGCGAAGCGCCGGCGCGGCATCCACAGTTAATGGCAGCTCTTGCCGCGCCGGCGCTTTTAGGAACGTTGTCACGTCGGCCGGCGGGGCGGGCCAGCGCTGCCGTTAACGGCGCAGTACTCGGCACCTTCCAACGGTATCCAGCTCCAACAGGTAAGAGTAGTATTTTGGCGCGTGGGAGAGTCAGCAAGGACGCTTTACGTGCGAACTCTGGGTTCACCCCTGAAATTTCCTTCCCAACCCTCTTCCACTGCCATGCTTTGGGCAACTCGGAAGTCCTGCAGGAATTGCTCGACGCTGCTACCGGTTCCGTGGCCAGCCATGGCTTCGTTTGTAGCGGTTCGAGCCAACAGTGCGGCGGCATCTTCTACGGTTGGCAGCATCTCCCACCGGAGGTCGATGGGCATGATCGAGTATGCTTTCCAAGACATCAGGCAGACTCCCTTTATATCTGACAAAGGACATTGTCATACATAAACGGTACTTGGCAGCAAAGGTGTCGATCAAGGTTGGGTCAGCTCGACTTTCCGCATTCTACGTTGCATGGCAGAGGGTGTCTGTAAGTCTTTGCAGGAGGGTGGCAGGGATTTGTATGGTTTCCGTGCTGGACCGGGACATGGATAAATCCGGTGGGCACCAGAGCGCACGGCGGACGGCGGCGATGGCGTCGCTGAAAGTTGGCTTGCGCTTGGCATACCAAGCAGCGGTTCGCGGAGCGACAACACCGGTCGGGGTATGAACCAGGCGATCGGCCCAGATTGTGATCAAGGAAAACAACCCGAGCAGCGCCGGCGTCGTGCGCAGGATCGCGAGATCGGACCACTGCCGCTGTGTTTCGACGCCGAGGTGGGTGCGCACTTCCTGGAACGTCGTCTCCATGCGCCAGCGCGAGACGAACCATTGTAGGATCTGCTCTGGCCTAGCTGCGAGGTCGGTGCTGAGAAAGAACTGTGGCTCGCGCTCGCCGGCTGGGTCGCGGACCAGCACCCAACGGATCGATGCGGGCGGCAGGCCAGAATTGTACCAGACTGCGGTATCGGACACGATCTCCAGCTTACGCGGCTTGCCGCCATACCAGTCCGTCACGGTGATCGGCACCCATACGGTCTTGGGATCGGCCAGCACTGCTTTGAACGTTGGCAGGCGTTGCCCTTTCACTCGTGGACGGCCCAGCTGTCCCGCTCGGCGCGGCGGAGCCGGCGCGAACAGGCTGGCATCGATCCGCAGCCTGGTGACCAGGCACACGTGGCGGCGAAGTGCCGCGATCAGATCAATGGCAGCAAAGCTTGCGTCGGCAACGACAATCAGATGGCGGTCCGGCAACCAACGCTTGGTCTGCAGGATGCCCTGACGCGCCCAATCGACCACGGTCTTGTGCCGGCGGTTGTGCTCGTCGCTCCAGCGCTGGGAGGGGGCGAGAACCGTCAGGAACGGCAACGCCCAGCGCCGGTTGGCCCAAGGGATGGGCACTATGACCATGAGCGACAGCCAGCGCAGGCCACTCGCCCGGACGAAATGGCCGCGCGAGGAGCGCACAGGGTCGCGGTGGTTGCCACGCGCCTTGATCTTGGGACCCCAGCGCCGTTCGATCGTGTCATCGACGCCGACCACCACCTAGCCCGCGGGCAAGAAGGCGTCGAGCACTTGAGCCAGAAGCGTGCGCGCCACGGCGCGTCCGTTCCAGCGCGCCCGACTCAGGACGTCGTGGTAGCGACCGAAGCCCGGCCTGTCCGCCAAGCCCATGACCCACAGCGCCTGGCTCACCGTACGCTTGCCTGGCGCCAGCACCGCTCCAGCAACCAGCACCAAGACGCGATCCCAGACCGGCGCCGTGAAGCAGTGGCGAAAGGCGGACAGCCATTCGGCAAGCATGGGCGGCGTCAGGCCTGAATGGATGGCGGCAACGCCGGGAAGGGTGCGATGGATCGGCATCGCATTTGTAGACTCGAGTTCCCCTCGAACGGCAAGACGCGCCGACCCTGCCGCAGAGCATAACGGCGACACGCAATCGTCGTGGGATTTACGATGAGCCTCATGACCGACGACATCGTCCAGCGCATCGAGCGCTTCCGCTTCCCGAAAGGCGCCGTCACGCCCGAGCGCCGCAATCGCGGCTACACGCTCCACCACGCCGCGTCTGGTGCGCCGGTCGCCAGGTTGAGGCCAACCGGGCGCAACGACAGCGTCGAGGTCTTCTACTGGTCAGCCTGGAAGGAGCGATGGACTGCAACCGGCCCCTTCGGACACACTGTCCTGCCGATCGACGAGGCTCTCGACTTCATTGCGCGCGAGGACATCTTCTGGGTGCTGTGTTGAGCCCTCAACCCCTTCGAAATTGCGGAAAGTCGAGGTCAGAACAGGTCCATTAACGTCTTCGGCGTGGTTCAGAATCCGGCCTTTTTGGGTTACACAAGGCGCGCAGAAACTGCCGGCCTGAGGGGCCGGATTTCGGTGGGAAGAGTGTCTTGTGCGAGAGGCGACCAGCCTTCCGGGGTCAAGCTCGCTGGGGCTGAAGCGGTCCCAGGCCGAGCAGGGTCAGCCAGTGCGGATGGCCTTGGCCGGTCATCAGCTCGCGTGGGCTCTTGCCCTGGCGCTCGGCATGGCGGCTGCGCAGGAAGCGGCGGTGGTTTAGGAAGAACCGCAGCAGGTCGAGATACGAACCGCCCAGGTGCCGGCGCAGGGTGAAGTAGCTGCGCAGCCGCGAGTTGAGGTTCTCCACCGGCGAGCTGCTGCGCGTTGTATCGGCCATGGCCCGGCTCACGGCGGCGAACAGGGCGTGGAACTTGCCCCCGATCTGCGCCCGCAGCCGGTTCCATCCCTGCCAGTATGCGGGCGAGGTGCTGGGCAAGCGGTGCAGCAGGCACGCCTCACGCACGAAGGGTTCGGCAATGGCGTGGGTTTGCGCGATGTCGGCCAGCTTGGCATCGAGCACGCCGGCAAAGGCGAGCAAGGTGTCGCGCTGGTTCTGCAGCGCGACTCGCACCGGGCGGATGCGTCGCACGTCCCCGGGCTCGCGCAGCATCAGCTCCTCAACAATGAAGTCGAACAGCTACCGCCGCGTCGCCAGGCCCGGGCCGGCCAGGGCGAGAACGTCGTGGCGCAGCCACTGGGTGAGCGTCCGGACGTCGCGGGCCAACTCATGTGCTTGGGTCTCGGCTTGTCGGGCCAGCGCCAGCTGCGTGGCAAGCTTGGCGTCGGGACTACGCTGGCCGATGCGGCCGGTTCTGGCCTGCAGCGTCCTGCGCCGCGACGTGGCGCCCTGGGCGAGGCGCGCCAGCGTGCTGGCGAGTCCGTCACACTGGCGATGGATGTGGAACACGTCGCCGTGGCACGGCGTGTCGCCCCAGGCGGCCCTCTGCCTGGCGCGCAAGCCCTGCCCGGCATCGGCGATGGTGTAGTCAGGATCGAGCCCCTGCTGGGCGGCGTCAAGCAGGTGCACGCCCCAGGTGTCGGCGTCGCGACGCTCCTCCGCAGCCAGGAGATAGCAATACGTCGACGCCGCATCGACGCCGGCCAGCACGGGCGACGCACCCTGGAAGATCTCGTCGTGCAAGCCCACCCGAATGCCGGACAGGTTCTGCTGCCGGTTGATGATGCCGGCCTGCCGCGTGGCCGACTGAAGCACGTCGTGGACGCCGCCCACGCTGATAGAGAGCCCCAGCAGGTCACGCATGAACTCCACGACGCCACGATACGAGCCGCGGCAGATCAGCGTCAGCCCGACAATCACCTGGCGCAGCCACGCCTTTGTCACCGCCAACTCGAACAGCACCTTGTCGTCCGGCACGGCAGGCGAGAAAGCATCAGCCAATGCGATGCGGGCCTTGCGCGTTTGCTGGTAGACGAACTTGCGGCTGACACCGCGCCGGGCTGCCAGGTCGCTGACCGTCTCCGATCGCGCCAGCGCCTGAACGGCCAGTTCCTTACGGTCACTCCCGGGCAGCCTTGCTGCTGCGCCAGCACATTGATCCATCTTGCACCGCACCTGGAAACGTCAGGATGCCATCATCCGTCCTGGAAGCGTTAACCCGGCTTTGCCAAGGTCCACGTGTAACCCGGCTTTGAACCACGCCCGCTTCCGGCCCAGGAACTGCAAGCCATGCGACAGGGCGTCCACGAACTCACCTGGCTTGACCGGGCGCAAGGCGTTCTTCTCGTCATCCGTCATGGCTCCGTAGCTCCTTTGATGCCCTGCCACGAGATCAAAACATAATAGGAACATCAGCCATTGGGAAAGGGGTCCTGGTAGATGCTGTAATGAGCCTGCGCTACCTTCAAGGCTGGCGTCGTGCTGAACGACCTGGTGCCCGAGCAGCTCTAGCCCCGCATGCTGTTCGCAACCCGCGACACGGCGCGATCGGCCAAGGTCATGGCAGCGTTCGACGTGGTGAGCGCCCGCTATGGCCGCGGCACGCTGCGGCCGCTGGCGACCGGGATCGAACGGCCCTGGGCCACCCGGTACGATCGACTTTCGCAGCGTTACACCACCAACGCAGCGGAGATGCTG
>CAXTOB010000173.1:0-7311 GCA_964245505.1 uncultured Acetobacteraceae bacterium
CGGCATGACCGCGCTCTACCTCGAGCGCTACCTCAACTTCGGCCTGACCCGGCGGGAGCTGCAATCCGGCCGCCCCATCATTGGCATCGCCCAGACCGGCTCCGACCTATCTCCTTGCAACCGCCATCTGGTGGACCTGGCCAGCCGCGTCCGCGACGGCATACGCGACGCCGGCGGCGTACCGCTCGAGTTCCCGATCCATCCGATCCAGGAAACCGGCAAGCGCCCGACGGCGGCGCTGGACCGCAACCTCGCCTACCTCAGCCTGGTCGAAGTCCTGCACGGCTACCCCCTAGATGGCGTCGTGCTGACCACCGGCTGCGACAAGACCACCCCGGCCTGCCTGATGGGCGCCGCCACCGTCAACCTCCCCGCCATCGTGCTATCCGGCGGCCCTATGCTGGACGGCTGGTATGGCGGCCGCCTATCCGGCTCCGGCACCATCGTCTGGGAAGCGCGCAAGCTGCTGGCCGAGGAGCGGATCAACTGGGAGGAGTTCATCGACATGGTCGCGGCATCGGCCGGGTCGGTCGGCCACTGCAACACCATGGGCACCGCGCTCAGCATGAACAGCTTGGCCGAGGCGCTCGGCATGTCCCTGCCCGGCTGCGCCGCCATCCCCGGCCCGCACAAGGAGCGGGGCTGGATGGCCTACGAGACTGGCCGCCGCATCGTCGGCATGGTGCACGAGAACCTGCGCCCCTCCGACATCATGACCAAGGCCGCGTTCGAGAACGCCGTGGTCGCCGCCGCCGCCCTGGGCGCCAGCAGCAACTGCCCGATCAGCATGATCGCCATCGCCCGGCACATGGGCGTGGACCACACGCTGGACGACTGGCAGCGCCTGGGCGAAGGCATCCCGCTGCTCGCCGACGTGCAGCCGGCCGGTCGCGTATTGGGCGAAGGCTTCTTCCGCGCCGGCGGCGTCCCCGCCGTCATGCGGGAGTTGCTGGACGCTGGCAAGCTGCAGGCCGACGTGATGACCTGCACCGGGCAGACCCTCGGCGAGAACCTGGCCAAGAAGCCCCCAGTGGACCACGAGGTGATCCGCCCCTACGCGCACCCCTTGAAGGAGAGCGCCGGCTTTGCCGTGCTGTCCGGCAACCTGTTCGACGCCGCGGTGATGAAGCTGAGCGTCATAGACCCCGAGTTCCGCGACCGCTTCCTGGCCGACCCCGACCACCCCAACGTGTTCGAGGGCAAGGCCGTCGTGTTCGAGGGTCCGGAGGACTATCACGAGCGTATCGAGGACCCGGCCCTAGGCGTGGACGCCCACAGCATCCTGGTGATCCGCAACTGCGGCCCGGTCGGCTACCCTGGCGGCGCCGAGGTCGTGAACATGCAGCCTCCGGCCGCCCTGCTGAAGGCCGGCGTCCACACCCTGCCGACAATGGGCGACGGCCGCCAGTCTGGCACCAGCGGCAGCCCGAGCATCCTCAATGTCTCGCCCGAGGCCGCGGTCGGCGGCGGGCTGGCATTGCTGCACTCAGGCGACAAGGTCCGCATAGACCTGAACAGCCGCAAGGTGGACGTGCTGCTGCCGCCGGGCGAGCTGGAAGCCCGCCGCGCCGCATGGCACAAGCCCGAGCTGAAGCACATGACCCCCTGGGAAGAGATCAGCCGCAGCATGGTCGGCCAGCACTCGACCGGCGCATGCCTGGAGCCCGCGACACTATACCTGAACATCATCGAGGAACGCGGCGAGTCCCGGAACAACCATTAATGCCGGACAGCTTCCTTCTCCCTCTCCCTCCGGGAGAGGGTTGGGGTGAGGAAGTCTCGGCTGCGGAGCGAGGCGCTGCTGGTTCCGCCAGGACACGGTCCTGCTTCGGCATGGGTAGCGCCTCAAGGCCCCCTCACCCCAACCCTCTCCCGGAGGGAGAGGGAGCAGGCATCCACGGTTATTTGGGGCGGATCGGCGACGTGCCTTTCCACCCCACCTGGACGCTGTACCGGCCCATAAACAACAAGGAAGCGTGACGATGTCCGCAAGGCTGCAAGGCAAGACCGCGTTCATCACCGCCGCCGCCCAGGGCATCGGCCGCGCCACCGCGCTGGCCTATGCCGCCGAGGGCGCACGGGTGATCGCAACCGACGTGAACGAGGTCGGGCTGGCGTCGCTGGCCAGCCCATCCATCACCACCCACCGCCTAGACGCGACCGACGCCGAAGACATCGTGCGAGTGGCAGCGCAGGCAGGTGCCGTGGACGTGCTGTTCAACTGCGCCGGCTTCGTCCACCAGGGCAGTGTGCTGGACGCCACAGAGGCAGAGTGGGACTTCGCCTTCACGCTGAATGTCCGCAGCATGTTCCGCACCATGCGCGCCTTCCTGCCTGGCATGGCGGAGCGCGGCGCCGGCTCCATCATCAACATGGCCAGCGCTGCCAGCAGCATCAAAGGCGCGCCCAATCGCTTCATCTACGGCGCCAGCAAGGCGGCGGTGATCGGCATGACCAAATCGGTCGCCTCCGACTTCGTGAAACAGGGCGTCCGCTGCAACGCCATCTGCCCCGGCACCATCCAAACCCCAAGCCTTGACGACCGCATCGCCGCCAACGCCGCCGCCGCCGGGTCGCTGGAGGCGGCGCGGACCGGCTTCATCGCGCGTCAGGCGATGGGCCGGCTGGGCACGCCGGAGGAGATCGCGGCCATGGCGGTCTATCTCGGCTCGGACGAGACGCAGTTCATCACCGGCCAGACGTTCGTCATAGACGGCGGCTGGACCCTGTAGGAGAGAGCACCGTGAAGCTGATGCGTGTGGGCGCCCCCGGCGCCGAGCGTCCCGCCATGATGGGCGCCGACGGCCAAATCCGCGACCTCTCAGGCGTGGTAAAGGACTTCGACGCCGAGGCCCTGTCCCGTGCCGGGCTGGCGAAGCTGGCGGCGCTGGACCCGGCAAGCCTCCCCGTGGTGGCGCCAGGTGGGCGGGTCGGGCCACCGGTGCCGCGTCCCCTCAACTTCGTCTGCATCGGCCTGAACTACGCCGACCATGCTGCCGAGTCCGGTCTGCCGATCCCCAAGGAGCCCATCGTGTTCCTGAAGTCGCTCGGCGCCTACCAGGGTCCAGACGACGATGTCCGCCGCCCACGCGGGTCCAAGAAGCTGGATTGGGAGGTGGAGTTGGGCATCATCATCGGCGAGCGTGCGAAGTACGTCCCCGAGAACGAGGCCATGCAGCACGTCGCCGGCTACTGCATCGTCAACGACGTCAGCGAACGGGAATTCCAGATCGAGCGCAGCGGAACCTGGGACAAGGGCAAGGGCTGCGACACCTTCGGCCCCACCGGCCCTTGGCTGGTAACGCAGGACGAGGTGCCGGACCCGCATGTGCTGGACCTGTGGATAGAGGTGGACGGCAAGCGCATGCAGGACGGGAACACGCGGACGATGATCTTCAACGTCCCGAAGATCGTCAGCTACGTCAGCCACTTCATGACGCTCCACCCCGGCGATGTGATCGCCACCGGCACGCCGCCCGGCGTCGGCATGGGCATCAAGCCAGAGCCGGTGTTCCTGCAGGATGGCCAGACGATGCGGCTGGGGATCAGTGGATTGGGCGAGCAGACCCAGCGCGTGTTGGCGCACCAGTAACGCAGCAAGATGGTGACGCGGACAGGTAAGGTGCTGTACTGTCCGCCACCATCGGTCCCAGCCAGTAAAGGAGCGGCAGCATGGAGATGAGCGCAGCCACCCAAGTCATGCTCAGCGGCGTGCTGACCTTTGGTGTGCCGCTGGTATTGGCTGTCCGAGAACTGGTGGCACTGCGACGCCCGCCACGGGGCTCATGGGGCGGAGATGAACCGCGTGCGCCGACCCCGGTGCCGCCGCCGCCAGATTTGACGCCGGTGCATAAGCCGTTGCCGGATTGCTTGATACCTAAGCCGATGTGCGATGTCACGGCACGAAGGCGCGTGCTGGAGTTGGTCTAGGACCGAACTGGCCTGCGATTTGGGGCATTCCAGGCAGGCTCGGACGTTACCGCTCGCACCGGCTCCGACGCATGCTCGCGGCCGTATCGGCACCGTGAGCGAGGCACATGCGTCTGCACGTTGTACGTCCGGACCGGTCATCCGGTTGCTTGCGCGCCTCACAATGGCACACCGGCATAGGCGATCCAGCTAACATTCAACCAGACCTACGTGCTCGCTAGCGCATGATCCCTGCCCGGTTTTGAGCCGTGGATAGGCGTGACATGGCCGCCGCACTTGCGTTGCGGCGATGACCGGCCGAACCGCACCGGCGCATAGCCGGACCCCGCTGCAGCATTCTTGAACCTTCGCGGCCACGGACACACTTGCCTGACCAGGTTATCAGGGCGCCCCAGCCCGTTCCGAGGGATTGCATAGTGCAGCACACCGTCCTTCCGGCCCTCGCAGACCCGTTATTCCAATTGCAAATCGCCCCAGACGCAGCCTTCCCGCATCCCGCATGGCAACAGGCCCGTGCCGTGGTGCTGAAGGCTTTGGACGATGGCGCTATTACCGTCCTGCTCGGACCACCTGGCAGCGGGAAGTCCCTGCTTCTCAAGGAGCTGGCCAGCACGCTCCGCCGGTCTGGTAAGCCTGCCCGGTTGATCGAGCGGACCGATGCCCTGGACGGCCCGCCCGGCAGCGGCATCCTGCTCGTGGATGAGGCGGACACCCTCAGCCCGGACGCGCTTGCCGCTTTGTGCGCCGGTCCGGCACCGGTCGTTCTGGCTGCTTTGCCGGGCTTTCCAGCGCGCTTGACCGGCAACCCTCGCCCGGTTCAGGAGGCGGTGCTGGACCGGCTTCAGCCGCAGGACGTGGCACGCTACGTTGCGGTCCGGCTCGACGCCGTTGGGCGGCCGCGCAACCTGATCGAGCCGGAAGCTGTGCTAGCCTTGGCCCGGCACTCCAATGGGCTGCTGCGCTTAATCAATACCCTCGGCGGAGCCGCCGTATTCCTGGCCGGTTTGGATGGGTCCGAGCATGTCAGCCGGCGGCATGTGGACGAGGCAGCGTCCATGCGCGACGACTTCAGTGAGGAAGATTTCGATCAGAACGCCGCTACATCTTTCCGAGCGGAGCCGGTCCACGTCGCGCTGCCCCCAGACAAGCCGGTCCCTATTGCATCGCGTCCGGCCACACTGTTTTCCGTTGAAGCACCTCCCATAGCACCGCCTCAGGTGTCGCCGGCCGTCGCCGAGCCGGATCCGGCGACCATGGCAACGCAAGCCTCCGTCGATCCTGCCCTACCTCCACCGCTGCCAAATTTCCGTGCCGAGCGAATACGCCGCCGCGCGGCGCTGAGCACCATGGTGGCTGCATCTGCCGTACTGTTTGCTCTTCCCTGGCTGACCCGCAGGCAGCAAGATGCGCTGTCAACCCCTGGCCACGCTGCTGATGACCCGGCGTCACCGGCCAGTGCCGTCAGTCCTCCCCTGACCGTAGCGGACAGCGGTGCTGTTGGCCCTACCGACCCTGGGACGCCAGCCGCTCAGTCCGCAGTTTCGCAGGCCGCAGCCGCCCAGGCCGAGGCAGCACGCTCGGACGCGCCAGCACCCCAGCCAGCGGCGCCTGCGTCGCCCCATGCCGAACCTGTGCGCCGGGCTGACAAGGCACTGTCCGCTCCCGCAGCCGAGTTGCGCGTCACAATTCCTTCAAATGCCCCGTTGCTGTTTCAAGGCCCAATCTACAACGAGACGATGAGACAAGGTGGCCACGTCGCTCTTGTGATCCACAAGCAGGCGCAAGATGGCGCGATCACGGCCCGGTTCGACGCTTCTCAGGGCCTGCTGGGCTCTGGAGTGCTGGCCGGCAGCATGTCGGAGACCGGGCGGATCACGGCATCGGGCCAGCTCATGATGGGCAAAAACCCGTTCAACTGCGACCTCAGCGGCAATATCGTTGGCGACAAGCTGACGGGATCAGCCAGCTTCGTCCGCAACGGTAACTCTGGTTGGGCTGCGCGAAGCGTCTTCACGCTGATGCGGGTGTAATGGCGCAGGCAGCCTTATGGGCTCGTTTCCTGAACAGGGCGACATTGGCCCTCATGCACATCAGCAACTTAATTGATCGCTGCAGGGACGGGACAGCCTATCGGTCAGGCTGAATATGTGACTCGTCGTTTAGGAAGCTGCGTATTGCGTCAGCCGTTTGATCCGCTGCTTCCTCATGCAACACATGTCCCACTCCAGGAAACGTCATCAGGCGCGCATCCGGCAGCGCTGCCATGTAATCGTCCGCGTTCCGCACCGGGATCATCCGGTCCTCCCTGCCCCACAGCAGCAGGACCGGCGTGGCGATGCGCCGCAATAATGGGACAGGGTCCACCAGCACCGCTTGCGCCGTCCGGTCCAGGATCGCGCCGCGCACACCCGGCGCCAGCAGCATGTCGCGGTAGCGCCGGACGAGCGTGTCCGTCACCATCGCGGAATCGGCGTAGGCCGGCACAAGGCTGGCGCGCAAAAGGAACGTCGGCATCACATAGGGCAGCAGCCGCAACAGCGGCGGGACTTTTGGCGCAGTTCCGTAGGTAAACCCCGGGCTTGCGAAGCCGTCTGGCGCCAGCAGCATCAGGCGTTCCACCCGCTCCGGATGCAGCGCGGCGAGGGTCCAAGCAATCCGTCCGCCCATTGAGTGCCCGGCCACTACCGCCCGCGCCACTCCCAGCCGGTCCATCAGGGCCATCAGCACGGCATGGCTGCGCGCGTCCGAATAGTCCCGTCCGGGGTCCGGACCAGTCAGGCCAAAGCCCGGCAGGTCCAGCCGGATCACGCGATACTTGCCGTCCAACCGCGCCGCGAGTGCATCCCAGGTGTGCAGGCTGGCGCCGAAGCCGTGCAGCAACAGCAGCGCCGGCGCATCCCGCGGCCCGGTGTCGCGGACGTGCAGCCGCATTCCGGCGGCTTCGACGAATTGGGACGGCGGCCCGGCGTAGAGCTCCTCCAACGCCGCACGCGGCTTGTCTGGCGTATAGAGCCAGATGGCGAGGCCGAGCACGATGACGAGCAATGTGCCCAGGGCGATCCACATCCGGCGCACCTCTATGCGCCGGTCGCCAAAGTGGCGCTGCAGCCCAGACAGTTGCCGGCAACGCTACCGGCCCGATCGACGGTGTCGATTGCCTGGAACAGAAGGTCGTACCGGGTGCCTGTCAGCAGTGTTTGATAGGCTTGAGCCCAAGCATTAGGCGCGCCGTCCGGACCAGCATCGGATTGCTGGCACTTGCAACACAGGACAGCATGCTGGAGGCCGGACTGCGAGGTCGAATCTTCCGGAGCGTCATCAGCGGAGAAGACGGCCCGCCAAGTTACGGGCGGGACGGCGTCGGGCAGGAGCGTCATGAAA
>CAXTOB010000173.1:7321-11677 GCA_964245505.1 uncultured Acetobacteraceae bacterium
AAAAGCATACTGCCAGTGTTCGGCGGGGGCGGCGGGGATGTCCAGCGGTGGTTGGCCGGGGGAACTGCTTCGAATGCCAAATAGGAGCCATGGCTCAGGGTTTACTTAGCGGCAGCACCCCCCGTTCCCGTGCCAGCGATAACGCTGGACCAGCCCAAGCAAACCTCCAAAGGTCCACGCAGCGCTGAAAAGCCAACCAGGCTTATGCGGCCTACTACGGAGTGAGGCCGGGTCTTTCACGGGCCGCGCAGGCCTGCTTGGCTCTACGATCGGGATGCGTTCTGCCTAAACCTGGACGTCATACGCAACACAAGGACGCACAAGACGGCCAGCAAGCCACCAGCAATCATATCAGCGACGTAGTGCCCTCCGATGGGGGGAATTGAAAGCAGCATGAAGCCATTCAACCCGGCTATGCACCAACCAATGAGCCCGGTATTCCGGAAGGTGTAAACCAGCAGCACCCCCATGACGACGTGGTAGGAGGGCATTTGCACGATGCCTTGCATTGTTGACAAGTCGAAGTACCAGGGGCCGCCGGCGCGCAAGATCATGAGGTCCGGCAGATAAGGGGCGCACTCCCCGCCTAATGGCGCGCAGGGTCCCAACACTGGCCAAAGCGCCGATATCAATGTTGTTGCAACGATAGCTAGCGCTGCGGACCAAAGCAAGCCGGTGACGCGATCGGTCATGTTCCGGGAAGAAAACAGAAAGATTGCCAGAAGAAGCTGTGGAAGCAAGCTGTAGTATGCCACTGCCAGTGCCGCATACAGGACGGGCCGAGCAAGTACAATCGCATGCCAGGCTAGCCACTCGAAGCCTATCGCATGATCGAAATCGGCAAGCGCCGAGTCCTGTAATGGAAAGCCTGCCGTCGCGCCTAGATAAGTAAACGTACAAGCTGCTGCGGTGAACACGACCCACAATGCCGCAGTCTCCGCCATATCGGCGAGTGCGCGGCTACGTCGCCGGTATAATGCAGCAAAGATTGATAGGACGGCAGCGCCGCCGAACGGTCGGGTCCATCCTCCGATCGAAAGGCCGATGCACCAACTCCACAAAAGATCGACCAGCAACAACGTTAGAACTGCTGACCAAGCCCAGGTTTGACTCGGTGCAGCAAGCCAGCTCGTGCGCCCCCGCCTCTCGCCGGCATTGGGACGCTCAACCGCAAGCGCAGCAGGGGAGTGGGACGGCCGAACAACGAGCATGAACCGCCTTCTAACGAACGGCGCGAGGCCCGGCCTAGTCAGGAATAGTTCAGAACGTTACCGTATTATACCCCCATCACCCACGACCGGAACAACGCCAAATCTATGTTCCCACCGCACAGCGGCAGCCCGACCCGCCGGCCTGTCATGCGCCGCCGCTCCTGCATCAGTCCGGCCAGCGGTGCGGCGCCGGCGCCCTCCGCCAGGTTATGCGTATCGGTCCAATACGCACGTATGGCATCGGCGACCTCGTCGTCGGTGACGGTGATCACGCGGGCGGCGCCGGCCTGGATGATCGCAAGCGCCGTTGCATCCGGGACACGGGTGGCGATCCCATCGGCATGGGTCGTGGCCCGGTCCAGCGTGACCAGCCGGCCCTCCTGGAATGACCTTGCGTAGGCCGGGGCGCCGACGCTCTGCACGCCGACGATCTCCGTCTGCAGGCCAAGCATGTCCCGCACCAGGATTGCGCCGCAGATGCCGGACCCCATCCCGATTGGTACATACACCGTGTCCAGTTCCGGGGCAGCCAAGAACAACTCCAGCGCCCAGGTCGCAACGCCCTTCACCAACGCGGGATGAAAACTGGGCACAAACAGCAACCCGCGGTCCCGAGCGAGCACGCCGGCATGGACGCGGGCGGCATCGAAGTCGGCGCCGTGCTCGACCAGCATGGCGCCGTATCCCGTCATGGCCGCGTTCTTCTCGCGGCTATTGCCGTGCGGCACGACGATCGTCACTGGCACCCCGGCGCGGCGCCCGGCGAAGGCGAGCGACTGTCCGTGATTGCCGCGCGTCGCGGTGACGATGCCGCCCTCGCCCCCGCGCTGGTGCGCGTCCATGAACACCAACCCGCCCCTGACCTTGAAGGCGCCGGTCGGCAGGTGGTTCTCATGCTTCACCCACACTTCGGCGCCCGCGCGGGCCGCCAGCAGCGGCCAGGCGATGGCAGGCGTCGGCGCCAGCGTGACGCAGATTAGCGTATGGGCAGCATCAAGCTCGGGCCGGGTGAACATGGGCCATTATGGGCGGCCTGCCCCGACCGGAGCAAGCGGCGGGAACAGCCTGCTCGCACGCGCGTTGTCCCGCATACCGCCAGTGCGCGTCCCGCCCGCCCTAACAACTGGCGCGGCGCCCGTCTGTCACCAAGGAGCATGGCAATGAGTGAGACCGACAGCACCAAGCAGGGCCCGGCCTTGGCAGCCTTCGTAGCAGAGGTGCAGGGCGTGTTCCCGAACGACGACACGATGCAGGATGCGCTGTCGCAACTTACGCTCGCCGGCTATGACCGTGCCGACTTCAGCTTGCCGGAAGAGCAGCAGGCCCAGACAGCAAACACTCCCACCGAGGGAGCCGAAAACCCGACCGACGACACCGATAAGGCTCAGTTGCGGACTCTCGGCACCAGCATGGCTGGTTATGCTGGCGCAGTTGCAGCAGCAGGTGCCATCCTAGCGACCGGCGGCGCGGCGGCACTGGCTATTGGGGGAGCAGCGGCCGTGGGCGCTGGCACTGCTGCTGCGGCAAATGCGACGGGCCAGGCTGCGGACCAGGCGGGTGTGAACGAGCGTGACCGGCGCGGCGCTGCAGGCACACTGATCCTCGCAGTACGCACTACGACGCAGGCTCAAGCAGATCAGGTCATCGGGATTATGCAGCAAGCAGGCGCGACTAAGGCGACGCCAATCAACCGTGGTGAAGGGACTCTCACTGCTGGTGTCAGCGCGGCGTCCTGGACGGGTGGTTAAGGAAATGCCCCGCCGGGTCGCCGCAATGGCACCCGGCGGAACCGAACGCTATGCCAGCTTGAGGTTGGTCGCGGCTGCTTTGCCACGCTCCATCGCCACTTCGTAGCTGACCTTCTGCCCATCGTTGAGGCCATTGAGCCCGGCAGCCTGGACGGCGGTAATATGGACGAATACGTCCTTGCTGCCGTCCTGCGGCATGATGAACCCGAATCCCTTGGTGGCGTTAAACCACTTCACGGTGCCGACAGCCATACTCTTCTCTCCCTAGACACGCGGCCCCGGCCGCGCTGGTGGCGTGAACCGTCACTATAATACGACGGCTTATGTGTGATTAAGCAAGCTTCAGGTTGGTTGCAGCGGCCTTGCCGCGCTCCTGCACCACGTCGAATGACACATTCTGACCATCGTCCAGCCCACGCAGCCCGGCTGCCTGAACTGCAGTGATGTGGACAAACACGTCCTTGCTGCCATCCTCCGGCATGATGAAGCCGAAGCCCTTGGTCGCGTTGAACCATTTTACAGTACCGGTAGCCATAACTGCGTCACTCTCCGTCTCAAACCTTCCGCAATGGTGCGGACGGCTCAGCAATCGGGCCTTTAGACGGCTTGAGGGCACCCGAAGCAGGCGGAGGCGCAGCAAGGCTAGTCAAAAACACGACTGAGTTGGCATGGGCGCAGAATGGCAGGCCGGTGTCAATTGCAACGAGATGGCAGGGGTGCTGTTTCTGCAACGCACAACCACAGTGCCACAGTGCCCTGCCAATCTGCATGCAGCAAAAAGGGGACGGACCTTGCGATCCGCCCCCCTGTTGCTTAGCGTTTGTTGAGCTTGGACTTCAGAAGCTCCCCGGAAGAGCTTAGAAGTCCATGTCGCCCATGCCGCCCATGCCGCCACCGCCGCCGGGCATGCCGCCGGCTGCCTTCTTCTCCGGCCTCTCGGCAATCATCGCCTCGGTGGTGATCAGCAGGCTCGCGACCGAGGCCGCATCCTGCAGCGCCGTCCGCACGACCTTGGTCGGGTCGATGATGCCGGCGCCGACCATGTCCTTGAACTCCGCCGTTTGCGCGTCGAAGCCGAAGTTGTAGTCGGTGTTCTCCAACACCTTGCCGGCGATCACCGCACCGTCCTCACCAGCGTTCTCGGCGATCTGGCGCAGCGGGGTCTGCACCGCCTTGCGGACGATCTCGATGCCGAACTTCTGGTCCTCGTTCTCCGGCTTCAGGGTCGCGAGGATCAGCGAGGCGCGGGCCAAGGCGACGCCGCCGCCGGGCACGATGCCTTCCTCGACGGCTGCACGGGTCGCGTGCAACGCGTCGTCAACGCGGTCCTTGCGCTCCTTCACCTCGACCTCGGTGCTGCCGCCGACGCGGATGACGGCGACGCCGCCCGCCAGCTT
>CAXTOB010000174.1:0-9242 GCA_964245505.1 uncultured Acetobacteraceae bacterium
AGATCGCGCCGCGTCCGGACCTGCCGCGCGACGGCCACTCCCCCGAAGCAGTGGCGCAGGCCTTGGCGGCACTGCTGCCGGAGGGGGCCGTCGTGGTGGCCGAAAGCATCACCGTCGGGCGCTGTATGTATCCGGACACCCACGGCGCTGCGCCGCATGACTGGCTGCAGCTGACGGGCGGGGCCATCGGCGACGGCATTCCAATGGCGACCGGGGCGGCGGTGGGGGCGCCGGGCCGCAGGGTGGTGACACTGCAGGCCGACGGGTCTGCGATGTATACCCTGCAGGGACTGTGGACCCAGGCGCGGGAGCGGCTGGATGTGACGACCATCATCCTGTCCAACCGCAAGTATGCGATCCTGCTGGGGGAGTATCGCGGCGTCGGCGCCAATCCAGGGCGGGTGGCGATGGATATGATGGACTTGGGCAACCCGGACCTGGACTGGGTGTCGCTGGCGCGGGGCATGGGCGTGGACGGGGCGCGGGTTACGACGATGGAGGGGTTCACGGACGTGTTCGCGCAGGCGAATGCGCGGCCGGGGCCGTTCGTGGTGGAGTTGGTGGTCTGAAACCGGTCCATCACAGCGTTTCTAGGAAGGAGTTGTAGGCGGCCTCGTCCATTAGGGTTTCGAAGCCGGCTCGGTCGGGCAATTCCATGCGGAAGAACCATCCGGCGCCATCCGCGGCGCTGTTGACCAGGGCCGGCTGATCCACCACGGCGGCATTGGCCTCGGTGATGCGGCCGGACACGGGGGCGTGTACGTCGCTTGCGGCCTTCAAGCTCTCGATCATGGCGCAGGTCTCGCCGGCCTGAACCTCGCGGCCGGGCTGCGGCAGTTCGATGAACACCACGTCGCCTAGTGCCTCCTGCGCATATGTAGTGATGCCAACGGTGGCCAAGCCACCCTCAAGCCGGACCCACCCATGCTCTTTGGTGTAGCGGATGTCTGACATTGGAAAGGCTCCGGTTCCAGGGCTTGAGGGTGCGGGTGGGGAGGAACGGCATGGAAGCGGTTACGGCCGGCTGCGCTGTGGATTATCAGACGCAAGGGCGTTCCTGGTGCAGCGAGCCTCGCCGCATGTAGCCTATAGCGATCGGCGCCCCCGAGCTTGGAGAAACCCAGTCAAATGTAAGGCGGTCCGCTACGGTCCCGTCCCCCGCCGCGATAGCAATCCCGGACCGGGCCGGCGCACAGCCTGCCAAACGGAAGCCGACGTGCAGACAAGTTGGGTTATGCTACAGTTTGTCCTGAAGCACGGCAGCACCGTAGTAGCCACCCTTGGCCCGGCGGCGCTTGCCGATGGCTCAGGCCACGTTGGCCTTCACCGGCACCGTCAACTCTCCATTGTTTGAACCACACAAACTAAAGGCACGTCTCCATTTGGAGAATGTCACGCCCGTCAAGGTGCGCAGAGCGCGGGCCGGCGGAATCAGCCTCAATGTTGAGGATGGGTTCTGCAATGGGCGACGCTTCTGACAGGTTTGCCGACAATGGAGGCGCGTCAACTGGTGCGACCGCCCCCTACCCGAAACACCTGAGATGTTCGACCAGAACCTGTTGGGGACTGGTAGGGAGCGGCCTTAATCTGTTGGTGCGGCAGCTACGTCGATAGCTGCCATCTTTCCTGAGTTATAGCTTCTCGTCTTGGTCCCCGATGCTCGAACATTTTGGACGGCCGGTTCCGCGGTAAGCAACTGCTGTCGCCCCAGCACTTTCCAACGTCGGAACACCCGGGCTAGTCGTGCATGGCGCAGGACCGGCGCCGGATCAACGACTTCGCCTCTGCGCGGTTAAGCCGAGTTGAGGCGCGCTTTAGCTAAGCGATCCTACTTCTTTTCCTCAGCTTGCCCTTGGGTGTCCGGTGCACGCGTCGGCGATCCCTTCGCTGCCCCGCCCGCCGGCGTATGGCTGTAGTCGAGATAAGCTAGCTGCATCGCCCGGAAGGGATTGCCTGCTACTATGGTGGCGCCGATGATGCCGATCACGAGCGACACGGCGATAGCCACGGCCGTCGGGTTAAAACGGACATTGGGAGACGCAGGCGCGGCGCCGGGCTTTACGGCCATAGGGAACTCTCCAGACAGGGGAACATGGCACCCATAGCCCATCCCGTCGCGCACGTAAAACCACTGGACGCGATAGGTTCCATCCGGTATATCCCAACATTCACTCACCGGAACGCGGAAGGCTTAGGGCTGCCCATTGGGCGGCCCAGCCGTTATTACCGCGGTCCCCGCACCTTAGGGGCATGGCCTTGGCCAAGAAAATCGTCGGCTACATCAAGCTGCAGATACCTGCGGGGAAGGCGAACCCTTCACCGCCAGTCGGCCCGGCACTCGGCCAGCGCGGCCTGAACATCATGGCGTTCGTCAAAGAGTTCAACGCTGCCACGCAGGGCATGGAGCCGGGCACGCCGACCCCGGTCGTCATCACCGCCTTTGCCGACCGCAGTTTCACCTTCATCACCAAGACCCCGCCCAACACCTACTTCCTGAAGAAGGCGGCGGGGATCACCAAGGGCACGACGACGCCGGGTAAGGGCGCCGCGGTCGGACGGGTTACGACGGCCCAGCTGCGCGAGATCGCTGAGGTCAAGATGAAGGACATGAACGCCAACGACGCCGAAGCCGCAATGCGGATGCTGGCCGGTAGCGCCCGCTCGATGGGCCTCACCGTGGTGGAGGGCTGATACGATGGCACATGATAAGCGCCTGAAGGCAGGCTACGCCGCGTTCGACCGTGCCAAGGCCTATACGCTTGACGAGGCGGTAAAGCTCGCCAAGAGCAACGCCAATGCCAAGTTCGATGAGACCATCGAGCTTAGCATGAACTTGGGCATTGATCCCCGCCACGCCGACCAGATGGTGCGCGGCCTGCTCAGTCTGCCGAATGGCACTGGCAAGACGCTGCGCGTGGCAGTGTTTGCCCGCGGCGCCAAGGCGGAGGAGGCGACCGCCGCCGGCGCCGACATCGTGGGCGCCGAAGACTTGGCGGAAAAGGTGCAGGGTGGCGAGTTCGCGTTCGACCGCTGCATTGCCACTCCCGACATGATGGCGCTGGTGGGCCGGCTCGGCAAAATCCTCGGCCCGCGTGGCCTGATGCCTAACCCGAAGCTCGGCACTGTTACCATGGACGTCCGTGGCGCGGTTTCCGCGGCGAAGTCCGGTCAGGTGGAGTTCCGGGCAGAGAAGGCAGGCATCGTTCACGCCGGCATCGGCAAGGCGTCGTTTGATGAGGACAAGCTGCTCGGCAATATCCGCGCCTTCGTGGATGCGATCCAGAAGGCCAAGCCGACCGGCGCCAAGGGCACCTACCTGAAGAAGGCAAGCCTCAGCAGCACGATGGGGCCGGGCATCCGGGTGGACATCGCCACGCTGGGCGGCTGATTGAGAATTCGCCGGCGCCTTCGGGCGCCGGTGGCTAGGGGCGGCGCGAGCCGCTCCGAACCTGTCCGAAACCGCACGTCCCCCGCCATTTCCTAGAAATGCGGGGAGTAAAGGGCTCTGGCCCGCGCGCGATAGACGGGGAAGCCAAGATGATCCGGACTGGGCGCAAGCCTGGTTCCGGCGCCCTGGGGGTGCCGGATACTGGGCCCCGGGCGCTTCTGCGCCGGGGGTGCCGGACAGGCGCGGCAGGGCCTGGGGGCCATGCCGGGGCAACCCGGCGGCGGTGCGGTCCAAACGCACCGGCGCCACGAGGAGAGTGAACGTGGACCGTACGGAGAAGCGAGAGTTCGTCTCCACGCTCGGTCAGGTGTTCGCAGAAACGTCCATGGTCGTCGTTACCCAGAACAAGGGTATGACGGTGGCCGAGGTGTCGAATCTGCGTCGCCAGATGCGCGCTTCGGGATCAACTTACAGAGTCGCGAAGAACCGGCTGGCCGTACTCGCCCTGGATGGGACCCGGTTCGAGGGCATCAAGCCAATGCTGAAGGGACCGACCGCGCTTGCGTGGTCAATGGACCCGGTGGCAGTGGCAAAGGCAGCCCTCGACTACGCCAAGACCAACGAGAGGTTCGTCGTGATTGGCGGCGCCCTTGGCACCCAGACGCTCGATGCGAATGGGGTCAAGGCGCTGGCCGATCTGCCGTCGCTGGACACGCTGCGCGCCCGTATTGTGGGGATGATACAAACCCCTGCGACGCGGATCGCAGGCGTGCTGCAAGCGCCGGCCGGACAACTCGCCCGGGTCTTCGGGGCCTACGCCAACAAGGACAGTGCGGACACCGGTGAAAGCACCCCGGCGGAGGCGGCCTAGGCCGTCCTGCCGAACCGAGCCGCAAGCCTGGCTTAGAAAACGGCACCGGGCTTGCATGGAACCAACCAAGGGTTAGATAAGGACTTAGATTATGGCTGATATGGCGAGACTGGTTGAGGAGCTGTCGGCTCTGACGGTGCTTGAGGCGGCTGAGCTGTCCAAGATGCTGGAAGAAAAGTGGGGCGTTTCGGCCGCGGCACCGGCAGCCGCTGCTGCGCCTGCGGGCGGCGGTGTTGCCGCTGTGGCCGCTCCGGTCGAGGAGCAGACGGAGTTCACGGTGATCCTGGCGAAGGTCGGTGACAAGAAGATCAACGTGATTAAGGAAGTCCGCACGATCACGGGCCTTGGACTGAAGGAAGCCAAGGACTTGGTGGAAGCTGCGCCGAAGACCGTCAAGGAAGGCGTAAACAAGGATGAGGCTGCGAAGCTGAAGAAGCAGCTTGAAGAGCAGGGCGCCGCTGTCGAGATTAAGTAGCGCATACAGTCCGGCAGCAATGCCGGGCCTCTGAGATAGAAGCGGGCGGGATCCATACTGGATGCCGTCCGCTTTCTCGTTGCCAGACGGCTCTAGGCGCTGAGGCGCCGCGTGGGGTGCCGGGGATAGGACGATCAAGGCGCCCGGATAGTTCCGGCGCCGTGATTAGATAAGTGCCAGAGCTGTTGGCGGCCACTATCGCGCCGCCAAAACATCAGGGTCAAGGACGTGGGATGAACGCGATCACTAAGTCGTTCACGGGACAGAAGCGCATCCGCAAGAGCTTCGGGCGCATCCCCGAAGTTGCGCCGATGCCCAACCTCATCGACGTGCAGCGCGCCAGCTACGAAGCGTTCCTGCAGATGGAGGTAGCGCCGGACAGCCGGACGCCAACCGGCCTGCAAGAGGTTTTCAAGTCGGTCTTCCCAATCGACGATTTCGCCGGCCGCGGCCGGCTGGAGTTCGTTTATTACGAGTTGGAAGAGCCGAAGTACGACGTCGAGGAGTGCATCCAGCGCGGCATGACCTTTGCCGCCCCGCTGAAGGTGATCCTGCGCCTGATCGTGTGGGATTTGGACGAGGACACTGGCGCCCGCTCCATCCGCGACATCAAGGAGCAGCCGGTTTACATGGGCGATATGCCGCTCATGACCGAGAACGGCACCTTTGTCATAAATGGCACCGAGCGCGTCATCGTCAGCCAAATGCACCGTAGCCCCGGCGTGTTCTTCGACCATGACAAGGGCAAGACGCACAGTAGCGGCAAGTATCTATTCACCGCTCGCGTCATCCCGTACCGCGGTTCCTGGCTCGACTTCGAGTTCGACAGCAAGGACCTGGTTTACGTCCGCATTGACCGGAAGCGTAAGCTGCCGGTGACCACCCTGCTTTACGCCCTGGAGGGTGCTGCAACTGAGGCCATGCGCCGGGAGCGTGAGGCTCAGGGTGAGACCGTGGACATCGGCGAAATCCGCGGCATGGATCCCGAGGAAATCCTCAACTACTTCTACACTCAGGTGGCCTTCACCCGCACGCCCAAGGGCTGGGCGCGCCCGTTCGAGGCCGACGCGTATCGCGGCATTACGCTTGCCGAGGCCCTGGTGGACGCTGACACCGGTGAGGTCGTAGCCGAGGCGACTACCAAGCTGACCGCCCGCGCCGCCCGTAAGATCGGCGAAGTGACCAAGACCGTGCTGGTCGGGCGCGCCGACCTGCTCGGCCGCTACGTTGCAGTTGATCTGGTGAACGAGGAGACCGGCGAGATCTACGCCGAGGCCGGGGAGGAGCTGGCCGAGGCCCGCCTGACCGCGCTGGAAGACGCCGGGATCACAGAACTGCCGACGCTCGCGGTGGACCAGAGCAACGGCCCCTGGCTGCGCAACACGCTGGCTGTGGACAAGAACAGCAACCGCGACGACGCACTGGTGGACATCTACCGGGTGATGCGCCCCGGCGAGCCGCCGACCCCGGAAACTGCGGAGGCCCTGTTCCGCGGTCTGTTCTTCGATGGCGACCGTTATGACCTGTCCGCCGTCGGCCGGGTGAAGATGAACATGCGGCTGGGCGTAGACGCCGAGGACACCGTGCGCGTGCTCCGTAAGGAGGATATCCTCAAGGCCGTCAAGATCATGTGCGAGCTGAAGGACGGCCGCGGCACAATCGACGACATCGACAACCTGGGCAACCGCCGGGTTCGCTCGGTCGGCGAGCTGATGGAGAATCAGTATCGCGTCGGCCTGTTGCGCATGGAGCGGGCGATTCGCGAGCGCATGGGCAGCGTGGACATCGACACCGTCATGCCGCACGACCTCATCAATGCGAAGCCGGCAGCTGCGGCGGTGCGGGAGTTCTTTGGCTCGTCGCAGCTCAGCCAGTTCATGGACCAGACCAACCCGCTGTCGGAGGTGACGCATAAGCGCCGGCTGTCCGCGCTTGGTCCGGGCGGGCTGACGCGGGAGCGTGCCGGGTTCGAGGTGCGTGACGTGCATCCGACGCATTACGGCCGTATCTGCCCGATCGAAACGCCGGAAGGTCCGAACATCGGGCTCATCAACTCGCTGGCCACCTACGCCAAGGTGAACAAATACGGCTTCATCGAGACGCCTTACCGTCTGGTGAAGGACGGTCAGGTGCAGGACGGGTGGAAGTATTTGTCTGCCATGGAGGAGGAGAAGCTCGTCGTCGCCCAGGCAGATGCGCCGACCGACAGCGAGGGCAACTTCACCAACGAATTGGTGTCGGTCCGCCGCCAGGGGGATTTCCGCCTGGTGAAGCCGACTGACGTCACGGCAGTGGACGTGTCGCCGCGCCAGTTGGTGTCGGTCGCCGCGGCGCTGATCCCGTTCCTGGAGAACGACGACGCCAACCGCGCGCTGATGGGTTCAAACATGCAGCGTCAGGCGGTGCCGCTGATCCGCGCCGATGCTCCTCTGGTTGGCACTGGCATGGAGGCGGCAGTGGCCCGCGACAGCGGCGCTACCATCGTCGCCAAGCGCGCCGGGATCGTGGACCAAATTGACGGCGCCCGCATCGTGGTGCGCGCGACTGCCGAGGATGGCACAACGCACGGCGTGGATATCTACCGTCTGCGCAAGTATATGCGCAGCAACCAAAGCACCTGCATCAACCAGCGCCCGCTGGTGAAGGTCGGTGACCGTGTCATGCCCGGCGGCATCATCGCCGACGGGCCGAGCACGGAACTGGGTGAGCTGGCACTGGGCCGCAACGTGCTGGTCGCGTTCATGCCTTGGAACGGCTACAACTTTGAGGACTCCATCCTCATCAGCGAGCGCATCGCGCGCGACGACGTGTTCACCTCGATCCACATCGAGGAGTTCGAGGTCATGGCCCGTGACACCAAGCTGGGCCAGGAGGAGATCACCCGTGACATCCCGAACGTCGGCGAGGAGGCGCTGAAGAACCTCGACGAGGCCGGGATCGTCTATATCGGCGCCGAGGTGAACCCGGGCGACATTCTGGTCGGCAAGGTCACCCCGAAGGGCGAGTCGCCGATGACGCCGGAGGAGAAGCTGCTCCGCGCCATCTTCGGCGAAAAGGCGTCGGATGTGCGCGACACCTCGCTCAAGCTGCCGCCCGGCGTCACCGGCACCATCGTGGACGTCCGCGTGTTCAGCCGCCGGGGCGTGGACAAAGACGAGCGTGCGATGGCGATCGAGCGTTCGGAAATCGAGCGGCTGGCCAAGGACCGCGACGACGAGAAGGCGATCCAGGAGCGGTCGTTCCTGGCCCGGATGCGCGAGAAGCTGATTGGCCGCAAGGCTTCTGGCGGCTTCAAGGGCATCAAGGCTGGCACCGTCATCACCGAGGAGGTGTTGTCCGAGCATCCGCGTGGGGCCATGCGAAACATCGGCGTGTCCGATGACGCCGTGATGGCGGAGATTGAGACGCTGAAGCGCGAGTTCGACGATGCGGTTAAGCGTTTGCAGGCCCGTTTCGACGGTAAGGTAGAAAAGCTGCAGCGTGGCGACGAGCTGCCGCCCGGCGTGATGAAGATGGTTAAGGTCTTTGTTGCGGTGAAGCGGAAGCTGCAGCCCGGCGATAAGATGGCCGGCCGCCATGGCAACAAGGGCGTTGTCAGCCGGGTCACGCCGGTTGAGGACATGCCCTTCCTGGAGGATGGCACCCACGTGGACTTAGTGCTGAATCCCCTGGGTGTGCCGAGCCGGATGAACGTGGGGCAGATCCTGGAAACGCACCTGGGCTGGGCCTGTGCCACGCTGGGCAAGCAGGTTGGCGAGCTGGTTGACGAGTATCGCCGCACCGGCGCCCAGCGCGAGGCTCTGCTGGATATGCTGCGCGATATCTACGGCGACGAGGAGTACAAGGCCGAGATCGAGCCGATGAGCACCGAGCAGCTGATGGAGCTGTCCGACAACCTGAAGAAGGGCATTCCCATCGCGACCCCGGTGTTCGACGGCGCACGCATGTCGGACATTGAGGGGATGCTGACCAAGGCCGGACTGAACACCTCTGGCCAGGTCGTACTTACCGATGGCCGGACAGGCGAGACGTTCGAGCGCAAGGTGACGGTGGGCTACATCTACATGCTCAAGCTGCACCACTTGGTGGACGATAAGATCCACGCCCGCTCCATCGGGCCGTATAGCCTGGTCACCCAGCAACCGTTGGGCGGCAAGGCGCAGTTCGGCGGCCAGCGCTTCGGCGAGATGGAGGTTTGGGCGCTGGAGGCTTACGGCGCCGCCTATACCTTGCAGGAGATGCTGACGGTGAAGTCGGACGACGTGTCCGGCCGCACCAAGGTCTATGAGGCGATCGTGCGCGAGCAGGACACCTTCGAGGCCGGCATCCCCGAGTCCTTCAACGTGCTGGTCAAGGAGCTGAAGTCCCTGGGCCTGAACGTGGACCTCGAGACGCGCTCCACCTGACGAGATTTCCCGCATCACTCGGCGGCCGGGCCCAATCCCCGCCCCCGCATAGGGGGATTGGATGAACGAGCTGTTGGAGATACAGGGGGAGGCCGGGGGGGG
>CAXTOB010000174.1:9252-11662 GCA_964245505.1 uncultured Acetobacteraceae bacterium
GCCCCCCCCCGCGGCCCCCCCCCCCCCCTTAGCCCCCCACCCCGCGGGCGGCGGCCCCCCGCCCGGGCCGCCGCATAGGGGCATTGCATGAACGAGCTGATGAAGATCCTGGGTCAGGCCGGTGCGGCCGCGACCTTCGACCAGATCAAGATACAGATGGCTAGCCCGGAGCAGATCCGCTCCTGGTCCTACGGCGAGATCAAGAAGCCGGAAACCATCAACTACCGCACCTTCAAGCCGGAGCGGGACGGGCTGTTCTGCGCCCGCATCTTCGGCCCGATCAAGGACTACGAGTGCCTGTGCGGCAAGTACAAGCGCATGAAGTTCCGCGGCATCATCTGTGAGAAGTGCGGCGTCGAGGTGACCCTCGCCAAGGTGCGGCGCGAGCGCATGGGCCACATCGAGCTGGCCAGCCCGGTCGCGCATATCTGGTTCCTGAAGTCGCTGCCCAGCCGCATCGGCCTAATGGTGGACCTGACGCTCAAGGAGCTGGAGAAGATCCTCTACTTCGAGAGCTACGTGGTGCTGGAGCCTGGCCTGACCGACCTCAAGCAGCATCAGTTGCTGACCGAGGACCAGCTGCTGTCCAAGCAGGACGAGTTTGGTGAGGACGCCTTCAAGTCCGGCATCGGCGCCGAGGCGATCAAGGGCATCCTGCACGCCATAGACATCGATGCAGACAAGGTTGAGCTGCGCGCCGAGCTGAAGGCAACTACCAGCGAAGCCAAGCGCAAGAAGCTAGTCAAGCGCCTCAAGCTGATCGAGGCGTTTGGCGAAAGCGGCGCCAAGCCCGACTGGATGATCCTGGACGTCGTGCCGGTGATTCCGCCCGAGCTGCGCCCGTTGGTGCCGCTGGACGGCGGCCGTTTCGCCACGTCCGACCTGAACGACCTGTATCGCCGGGTCATCAACCGCAACAACCGCCTGAAGCGGCTGATCGAGCTGCGCGCGCCCGACATCATCGTCCGCAACGAGAAGCGGATGCTGCAGGAGAGCGTGGACGCGCTGTTCGACAACGGTCGCCGTGGTCGGGCCATCACCGGCGCCAACAAGCGCCCGCTTAAGAGCCTGTCCGACATGCTCAAGGGCAAGCAGGGCCGATTCCGACAGAACCTGCTGGGCAAGCGCGTGGACTACTCCGGACGCTCAGTCATCGTCGTCGGTCCCGAGCTGAAGCTGCACCAGTGCGGCCTGCCGAAGAAGATGGCGTTGGAGCTGTTCAAGCCGTTCATCTACTCCAAGCTGGAGAAGTACGGCCATGCCACCACCATCAAGGCCGCCAAGCGCATGGTGGAGAAGGAGCGTCCCGAGGTTTGGGACATCCTGGAAGAGGTGATCCGTGAGCATCCCGTGATGCTCAACCGTGCGCCCACCTTGCACCGCCTGGGTATCCAGGCGTTCGAGCCCGTGCTGATCGAGGGCAAGGCGATCCAGCTGCATCCGCTGGTCTGCACCGCCTTCAATGCCGACTTCGACGGCGACCAGATGGCGGTCCACGTGCCCCTCAGCCTTGAGGCGCAGTTGGAAGCGCGCGTGCTGATGATGTCCACCAACAACATCCTCAGCCCGGCGAACGGCAAGCCGATCATCGTCCCTAGCCAGGATATCGTGCTCGGGCTGTATTACCTGAGCCTGGAGACGCCCGAGTTCCGCAACGCGCCGGATGCCGACGTTTACGATGGCGACACGTTGGTCACCAAAGGTCCGACCGCCTTCGGCAACGTGGGCGAGATCGAGTATGCCTTGAACGCCAAGGCGATCAAGCTGCACGACAAGATCCGTGCCCGCTACGAGACGATAGATGCTGCCGGCAACAAGGTTCGGCAGATGGTTGTGACCACGCCTGGCCGGATGCTGATGGCGCAGATACTGCCGCGCAATCCGAACGTGCCGTTTAGTCTGATCAACCGGACGCTGACCAAGAAGAACGTGTCCGACGTGATTGACGCGGTGTATCGCCACTGCGGCCAGAAGGAATGCGTGATCTTCGCCGACCGGATGATGGGCCTGGGCTTCGGCCAGGCGGCAAAGGCCGGGCTGTCCTTCGGCAAGGACGACCTGATCATCCCCGAGAGCAAGCCCGAGCTGATCCTGAAGACCCAGAACGAGGTCAAGGAGTTCGAGCAGCAGTATCAGGATGGACTAATCACCGCCGGCGAGCGCTACAACAAGGTGGTGGATGCCTGGTCACGCTGCACCGACGAGGTCGCCGCCGCGATGATGAAGGAGATCAGCAAGCAGGAAGTGGGCGTGCAGACCAATTCGGTCTGGATGATGAGCCACTCCGGCGCCCGTGGCTCACCGGCGCAGATGCGGCAGCTCGCAGGCATGCGCGGGCTGATGGCCAAGCCGTCTGGCGAGATCATCGAGCAGCCGATCATCGCCAACTTCAAGGAGGGCCTGTCCGTCC
>CAXTOB010000175.1:0-11349 GCA_964245505.1 uncultured Acetobacteraceae bacterium
AGGCCGAGGCGCTGGCCCGGGTGGTGGCGGACCTCGGCATCGGCCCTGGCGCGGCGGATGCGCCGGTGCCGAAGACCGTCGCAGCGCTGGGACGCTTGCGGGACAAACTGCTGAATTGGGCCTGCAAGCACCCGGAGGACACGGCGCCAGCTCACTTGATTGCGGCCCTTGCGGCAAATGCAGCCGCCTGCGCTGACGTGGCGCTGGCGGCGGCGCGTCACTCCTCGCCGGCAGCGCTTATGCTGGCCTGGCGGGATGGACCGGGACGGGTGGCTGCCCTGGCCACGCGGCCAGTCTGGGTCCTGGACGGATGGCAGTTTGCCGTCCTGCTCTGGGCCGCTGCCGCTCCGGGCAGCAGCGCGGCGCTGACGGAGGCCGCGCAGGTCGCGCCGCTGCTGCCGCCGGAAGCGGGAGCCTGGACTGGCCTACCGATTGACCCGGCGATGGCGGGCCTGCTGCGCCGGGTGATTGCCGGACGCGCCGGGGACGCCCGCGCCATGGAGGCACGTGGCCCGGACCTACGCGCCGCCCTCGTATCTGACCTGGTCGAACGCAATGAGCAGCTGAGGGGACTGGCGGCATGAGCACGCAGACTGCCTTCCCGGATGTAGGGCGCAAGCTCGTGCGTGCGCGCGATGATCAGATGGCGCAGGTCGTGGCCCTGGTGGACGGCCTATCTAAACGGGGTCAGGCGGATGCGCTGATCGCACCGTTGCGCCCTCGCCTCGCGCTGCTGGCGCCCAGTCGGCCGATGACCATGACCCGGCTGATGTTCCGTCCGCTGGACCCGGTGATCGTGCCCGGCCCACGCTGGCGCCCCAATATGCCGGCGGTGCCGCGCACGGCGCTGGGCTGCCTGGGGACTGCTGTGGCGCCCCGGCTCGGCGCCGTTGGCATGACGATACAGGCGATCCTTGCCGAGCTTCCGCCGGGCGCGCCGGCAGACAAGGTGCGCGACACCGCGGCCCGGGCAGGCGCGATGCTGTGGCCGGCAGCAGCGGCGGTGCTGGACAACCTGCTGACTCCACCGGATTGGACTGACTCGACCGGGCTGCCGCCCTCGTGCTTTGGACCCGTGCGCGCCGCTGCTGCCGCAGTCTTGCATCAGGCTAACCGCCTGGCACGGCTGGATGCCGACGCGGATGGCGGGGAGGTGAATGTCGCAGCGGACGTTAACGCTATCTTAATTGATGCGCAGTCCCACCCAGGCGGGTTGGCGACGGTGCTGGCGATGTTGCTGGCATACGGCCCATCCGCTGCGTTGCTGGCAGGCGCCTTATCTGGTGGCCCGCCCAGCGGCGCTCTGCCTGGGTTGGCCGCCTTACCGCCGGGCGCGCTGGATTCAGCGGTCGAGCAATCTTTGGACCGCGCCGGAACCCTGGTGGAGACCGTCCTGCCCGGCGTGGCCCTGGCAGTCGCCGCTGGGCACGCCCGGGATGTGGCGGCGCTGGTTGCGGGGCTGGAGCATCCGGGCAGCCGCCCAAGCCTGCGGGTGCAGGCCGGACGCGCCCGGCTTGCCACCGACCAGGCCTGCCGGAACCGCATGGCCCAGGCCGTGCAGCAGGATCTGATGCCGCGCTTGCTGGACGCGTCCGAAGATGCGCCCCTGGACGACGCGGAGGTGGGCCGTTTGGAATCGGTTGCGCGCGACTTGCGCCGCCTGAGCCGGATTGGCCGCCGCCTGGGCCAGCCCGTCGCCTACGACGCCCTGCTGACGCAGATCGCCAAGGAGGTCGGCGGCCTATCCGCCCCTGGCCTGACCCGCATGGACCGCCTGCGCCTGGCCGAGCTTCTGGTCGGCGCGGAGGCGGCGCTGCGCCTGGTGCCTGAGGGGGATCGGAAGTAGCTTCGGAGGCAAACCGGAGGACGCTGCCATGCCGACGACACGCCGTGCCGCGCTGCGAACCGCCCTGGGCGGCGCGCTCGCCCTGCCCTACGTACGCCGCGCCCATGCGGAGGTGTCCACGGTGCTGATCGCCAAGCAATTCGGCACGCTCTACCTGCAGCAGGACGTGATGGAGCAGCTGCTGCTGTGGGACCGCACGCGCGGCACGGTGAAGTCCGCCTTCGCCATGAACGCCACCAACCAGCGGCTGCTGACGGTGAACCCGGCCATCCGGACCATTGGGGACATCACGCCAGCCGACCGCATCGCGATGCCCGCGGTGAAAGTCAGCCCGCAGGCGGTTTACCTGCAGATGGCCGCGGCCAAGGAGTGGGGCGCCAACGAGTGGTCGCGGCTGGACGCGCAGACCATCGGCCGGGCGCACCCGGACAGCATGGCGGCGATGCTGGGCAAGTCGGAGATCACCTGCCACTTCAGCACCACTCCCTTCCAGGAACGCGAGCTGGCGACGCCCGGCGTCCGGGAGGTGCTGAACAGCTACGACGTGCTGGGCGTCCAGACCAGCACGCCGAACACCATCTATGCCAGCAGCAGCTTCCGGGCCGGCAATCCCCTGGCCTGGCGCGCGACGCTGGCGGCCTTCCAGGAGGCGACGGACTGGATCAATGCCAACCCGGCCGACGCCGCCGAGCTCTATTTGACCAACAGCGGCGATAAGGACACGCCGGCCCATGTCCAAGCTGGGATGGAGGCGCCAGGCAACCGCTTCACCCTGCAGCCAAGCGGCGTGGTGCGCTTGGCGAACTTCATGGCGGACACCGGCGTGCTCAAGCGCCGTCCGGAGAAGCTGGACGATCTGTTCTTTCCCGAAGCAGTGGAGCGTGGCGGCAGCTAAACACGCTCCTCCAGAACGTCGCGCTGTCGCGCACCCGTTCGAGGGTGGGTCGCAACGGCTGCCGGTCCGCACGTGGCAGGACCTGGAAGGTAAGCTGGACGTCATCATCGCGGCCCAGATCGCCGCAGCCCGGCCCTTCCCAACCATCACAGCCCTGCACGCAGCGATGTTCGCCGCCGTGGAGGGGGCACCGGTGGAGGAGCAGGTGCGCTTCCTATGCGGCCATCCGGAACTGGCCGGAGCCGTAGCCCGCCGGGGGCACTATGGCGGCGTTCTCGGCGCAGGAGCAGACGTCGCTTGGCCTGGACGCCGCCGCCCCCGCACTGCTGGCCGAGGCTGTCACCAACGACGATGGCCGCACGGACGTGCCGCTGCTGCACAGGGCGCCGCTGTGGATCGGCGAATACAACCTGTGGTTTCAGGTCGGGGCCTATTTCGCCCGGGTGAGCCTGCCGCAAACGGGCCCGCTGTTCCTGGACACGGTCCCGGTGCGGTTCTCCATCAGCGAGCTGGAAGCGCACTACCATGTGCTACTCCTGGTCAGCCCGGGGGCATATACGACCCACCGGGGCAGTTAGACGCTTTCTGCTCCCTCTCGCGGAGGGAGAGGGAGAAGGCGCCGATGTCCTGCCCGCAAATCTGGCGCGCTACCCGCCCAGCCGCGCCACCACCGCATCCGCGAACTGTACTGTTGTCGCCTTCCCGCCGAGATCCCCAGTCCGCACCCCATCCACTTTCAGCGCCGCATCCACCGCTCCGCGCAGCCGCACGGCCAGCGCCTGGTGCCCCACATGCTCCAGCATCAGCGCCGACGCCATCATCAGGGCCAGCGGATTGGCAATCCCCCGCCCCGCGATGTCCGGAGCCGACCCATGCACCGCCTCAAAGATTGCCGCCTTCTCGCCGATGTTCGCCCCCGGCGCGGTGCCCAGCCCACCCACCAGCCCGGCGATCTCATCGGAAAGGATATCGCCGAACAAGTTGGTCGTGACGATCACGTCAAACTGCCAGGGGTTCAGCACCAGCTGCATCGCGCAGGCGTCCACGATGCGGTCGTCACAGGCGACCCTGCCCTCGTATTCCCGCGCGACATCCTGCGCCGTTTCCAGGAAGATGCCGGTCAGCGCCTTCAGCACGTTCGCCTTGTGCACGATGGTGACCTTCTTGCGCCCGTTCCGCACGGCATACTCAAAGGCGAAGCGGGCGATGCGGCGCGACCCTTCCCGCGTGTTCACGCCCGACGAGATCGCGACGGCGTGGGGATCCCCGCCGATCGGGATGTAGTGCTCGAAGGCGACGTAAAGCCCCTCCAGGTTCTCGCGCAGCAGGACGATGTCTATGTCCTCGTAGCGTCCGCCGGGCACCATCGTGCGGTTGGGCCTGACGTTGGCGTAAAGTTGGAATTCCTCGCGCAGCCGGACGTTGATGGAGCGGAAGCCGCCGCCGACCGGCGTGGTGAGCGGCCCCTTCAGCGCCAGCCGCGTGCGGCGGATGCTGTCCAGGGTCGTTTTTGGCAGCGGGTCGCCGCCGGCGGCAATGCCGGCCAACCCGCCCTGCTGCACGTCCCAGGCGAAGGGCGATCCCAAAACGTCCAGCACCCGGGTCGTAGCGGCCACGATCTCCGGCCCGATGCCGTCGCCAGGGATCAGGGTGGCGTCAATCTTTCCTTCGGGCGTGTCCAAGCTCAGTACTCCTGTGCATGCGGCGAATGCTGCATTGCACATAGCACGGGTTTCGCCGGGAATGATGTCGCCTGCTCCCTCTCCCTCCGGGCTACGGCGGTCACACATGTCCGAAACGAATTTCCCTTTATGTTTCCAGTGTTTTGGAGTGTCGCGAAGGTGTGACGGGCACCGGTAACTGGCACGATTTCGGCAACTCTAAGTGGCACCGATGACTAGCGTGCTGCGGGCAGCTTCGATGACATCCTCGGTCAGCGACGAGAGCTCGTTGATCTTCATGACCCGCTCAACTTGGACGAAAAGGCGTTGCAGCAGGCGGAAGTTGCCGCCAGTGACGCGGACAACTGCGGCGATAGCTTGCGCATCGGTGAACTCGTCTTCAGCCATTTCCAAGCCCAGCTTCTTCCAGTGGCGTTGAAGGACGAAGACCAGTTCCTCCTTCTGCAGCGGCCGGTACTCGTGGGCGAAGCCGACCCTGCTGTAAAGCTGCGGATAGCGCGACATGCGTTTCTCGATGCCCGGCATCCCGGTCAGGATGACGCCCATGGCGTTGCGGTCGAACTCGTCCCGGAGCCAGTCGAGGCACGCCGCGTTCAGCCGCTCCGCTTCATCGACCACGACGAGCTCAACCGGGCTTGGTTCGCGTGATCTCTGACCTGTCCTGCGCTCGATGTCGCGGGCGACAAGGCGGCCGAAGCGATACATGTCTAATCCTAAGTCGTCCCTGAAGTGACGCCAGCTTGCTCCGACCCTGGCCGTATGGAACACGGTGCCGGAGCGGGCGCAGGCGGCGGTGGTCTTCTCGTCGGCGTCCTCCCAATGGATCCTGGTCAGCTCCGGGGCGATTGAGTTCCAGTTTGACAGGCGCAGGGCGGAGACCGTTTTGCCGATGCCGGCAGGGCCGTAGCACAGGCCGATTGTCTTGTTCTTGCGCACCGTGCTGGCGAATTCGAGGTAGCGCCGGTGCTCCTTTGTCACGATGAAAGATTGGGGCCTGGCCGGGACACCGTGCATCACTCGTCCTCATAGTAGAGGCGAAGCTTCGGCCTCGGTCGCGCCGGCGGGTCAGCTTTCCGCGTGGGAGCGGCCTCCGAGCGCCTGGGCAAGAAGTCCGCAACGCGCGAGAGCTTCTGGTTGATCTCGCCGCGGAGGGACCGGCGGCGGGCCCGTCGAGCCGTCTGGACGTCCTTAAGCGTGACGGTCTGCCCGGAATGCTCCTGGTCAATCGCCCGGCACAGGAACCTGCCGCGGTGGAACACACGGATTTCGCCGATGTCTCTAGGATCGTATCGGATGGCAACGGCTTCGCCGACGTAGGCTGCAAGCGTAGGATCGGTGTAGCGCAGTCCCTGGAAGCGGATGCCGTCCCGGCGAACCCTGCGGGACTGCGCGACCATCACCAGCAGCTCGTCCAGATCTTCCAGGCGATCGGGCATGCGCGGCAGCCATCCCTCGGCGATCCAGCAGGCGCGAGGGGAAACCCCGATCTCGATATGCTTGCGCGCGTTGTAGTCGCCAACGATGAACGCGCCGATCGCGGCGTCGAGCTCCGGCAACGACAATGCGGGCGGCGTCGCCGGCCTGCCGTGATCGAGGCGGCCGGGCAGGTCAGCCAGCAGCTCGGTGTTGATGGTGCCGAACAGGCGCTCGATCTTACCGCGCCCCTGCGGCCGGGCGACCGTTGAGAAGGTGATGGCGAAGCGCAGGTCGGCGGCGACCTGTTCGAGATGCGTGCTGGTGAAGTCGGAGCCGTGATCGACGTAGAGGACGTCCGGGATGCCGCAGACCTGCCAGGCCGGGTCCATCTTGCGCCAGATCGCCTGGCGAAGCGCCAAGGAGGTCTGCAACGCCGACGGCGCTCCGACGAAGGTGGTGAAGCCTGCGACAGCGCGCGAGTGGTCATCGACCACGACGGTCAGCCAGGGACGCACTGCCGTGCCGTTGGCGTCGAGGATCAGGATATCGAGTTCGGTATGGTCGGCCTGCCAGATGGCATTGGGCTTTCCGGCGCGATGCCGGTGGATCATCTCGAAACGGTCCCGGTAGGCGGCCGCCCCGTCCTGGGCGAGCGTGACCAGCGCGGGATCGAGGTCAGAAACGACCGAATGGACACTCCTGATCGACGGCATCGGCCAGCTCTTCTCCTTTGCGATCACTTTCAGCCGACGATGGATCGCCGCGACCGAGGGACGCGGCTTGCGCAATGCCATGCCTTCGATCAGCTCGACCAACTCGGCGGGCATTCGGCGCCGTCCGGTGTCGGACCGGACGGGTCGCGCCAGGCCGACCAAGCCATCATTCTGATAGCGAGCGAGCCATCGTCGAGCGGTCCGGATCGGGACGGCCGTTTCCGCCGCCGATCGTGCGAGGGGCACTCCTTCCTCAAGAAACGGGCGCAGCGTCGCGAACCGGTTCATCGCCTCTTCGCGCTGCGGACCAGTCAGCTCGGGGAGTGACCTGCGGATCCGGTCATCAGAGCTCATCGCGAACACCTCTGCCGCATCGAAGCAGGTTTGTCGCAAAACTTACAAGTTCTGCGCCAGGGTGGGTGAAGCCAAGCAGGCCGGGCACTTTCTCCGTCGCAGAAGTCTGTTGCAGAAGTCCGCTGTTCCGATACAGTTTTGCAACACGGTACCGGACCTCCCATCGCCATGCTGCTTGGTTACGCCCGCGTCTCCACCGACGATCAGGACCTATCCCTCCAACGCAAGATGCTGCGCGAGGCAGGCTGCAGGCGCATCTATGCGGAGAAGGCTTCCGGGGCGCAGCGCGACCGGCCGGAGCTGGACCGGTTGCTCGATAACGTGCGCGAAGAAGACGTGATCGTCGTCACCCGCCTCGACCGGTTGGCGCGTTCGACACGCAACCTGCTCGACATCGCCGAGCGGCTGCGGGACGCCGATGCCGGGCTGCGCAGCTTGGCCGAGCCTTGGGCGGACACCACGTCGCCGGCGGGTCGGATGGTCCTGACCGTGTTCGCCGGCATTGCCGAGTTCGAAAGGACGCTGATCCTCGGCCGCACCAGCGCGGGGCGCGAGGCGGCCAAACAAAAGGGCGTGCGATTTGGGCGACCGCCTGCGCTTACCCCGGATCAGATCGTACTCGGCCGCAGGTTGGTGAACGAGGGCACCTCCGTGCGCGCCGCAGCCAAGGTGCTCCGCTGCCATCATGCGACGCTTTACCGGGCGCTCAATGTGGGACCTGGAGGCGAATGATCGTGCCACATAGCCCTGCGGAAACCGTGCCACCTACCGGTGCCCGTCACACGAAGGCGAAATCGGCCGATATAAGGTCCAGCGATGCCAGCACTTTGGGGGCTGGTCCGGACTTATGGCTCTCAATTTGGCACGTAAAACCTTGCAAATACTTGCAGATATCGTTCCGGACATATGTGACCGCCGTAGCCCTCCGGGAAAGGGTTGGGGTAAGGGAAAACAGCCAGTTCGGCGTTGGGCACGACAGCGCCGGTCGGTCCTGCAATTGAACGCATGGTGCTTGCCCTTTCCCTCATCCCAACCCTCTCCCGGAGGGAGAGGGAGCAGATGCGGTCAGCGTACGATGCTGACCTGCCGCAGCCAGTCCTGCAGATTGTAGTAGTTGTCTATCCGCGCGACTTGTCCGCCCCGTAGGCTGAAGAACGCCCCGGCAGGCAGCACATACTGCTGCCCCGTCGCCTCAGGCAGCCCCAGGGCTGTACGTTTGTAGGTACCGTGTACCACGAACTCCGCCGCCGCCCGGGTGCCGTCTGCCCCGGTCAGAATGACCAGATCGGCCAACTGCTCCTCATAGCACCCGCTCATCCCATCCATGAACCGGGCAAAGGCGGCTCGGCCCACCTCGCGCGCGCCCTGGTTGATGCCGTGCACCACGTCGTCGGTCAGCAGAGCCAGGAATGCCTCGGTGTCTCCGGCATTGAAGGCGTCGTAGTAGGCACGCACCACGCGCTCGGCCTCATTCATCACAACCTCCCCATCATGCAAACGGGATAGGCTCTGCGGCCGGCCCACGCCAGCCTGGGGGCCAGTCCTGAAAATTCCGCACGGCCCCGTCCCGCCGAACCACCTCCAGCCGCGCCGGGTCCAGATCGGCGAACACCCAGCCGGCACCGTCGCCCTCCACGATAATGCCGTCATCGGGGAAGCCGCGGTCCACCGGGCCATATACGCCAGCGCGTCCGGTGTTGCGGTCCAGGGTCGCCAGCCACGGCGCCTCGCCCACGGTGGGCGACAGGGCGACGAAGCACTGGTTCTCCAGCGCCCGCGCCTGGCATGATAGGCGGACGCGGTTGTAGCCATGCGCGGTGTCGGTGCAGGTGGGCACCAGGATCAGCCAGGCGCCGGCCTCGGTCATGGCACGGACGACGCCGGGGAACTCGCTGTCGTAGCAGACGGCGATGCCCATGCGGCCCCAGGGCGTTTCGAACACGCCGGCAGGTGCGCCGCCGTGGATGCCCCATTGTTCCGCCTCGAACCGGGTCATCACCTGTTTGTCCTGAAACGCCATCAGGCCGTCCGGGCGGATCAGCGGGGCACGGTTGACGATACGGCCCTCCACTGCCTGCGGCACGCTGCCTGGAGCCAGCCAGATCTGGTGGCGCACCGCTGCGGCCTGCATGATGGACAGCAGGTCCGCCGCCACTCCGCTTACGGCGTCGCGCTCCGCTTCCGGCCCGGTGACGGAGAAAGCGTCGGCAACCTCCATGCAGGCATATTCGGGCATCAGCAGCAGTTCGCCGCCGCCATCGGCACCGTCGGCGATGAGCCGGTCCAGCTTCGTGGCATAGTCGTCCAGGCCAGCGATATGGCCGATGGGATACTGCAGCGCGCCCAGGCGTAAGGTCATCCGGCGGAGTCCAAATCCTTGGTCCAGAACTGCAGGGTATGAGCCGTATCGCTGGAGCCCAGGTCCGGCCAGCGCATAGTGCAGGTCAGGCCGGGACGCATGGCATAGCCGCGGTTGCGCCAGAAACCATCAAGCGGCACCGCGTCCACGGGCCGCATCGGATGGTCGTCAGGACGCACCACGGCGCAAAACGCCGTGCGGCGGAGGCCGAGCGCCCGGGCATGATCCTCTCGCGCCTTGTAGAAGGCCACACCAGTACCCTGCCCACGGTAGGACTGCAACAAGACTCCTTCGCCGAAATAGCAGTATTCCGCCGGGTCGAGCCCGGCATTACGGAAGGGTTCGACAACGTTGGGCGTCTCGTCCAGCAAAGGTAGGCAGGTGGCGAGGCCAACTGGCTCCGCCCCGTCCCACGCGATGACCAACGCCGCCCGGGGAGAGGCGGCATAGGTTTCCAAGTAGCCCTCTTCATAGGCACCTCGCCCGCCACCGTCGTATAGATAGGGCCATTCCCGGAACACGACCCGCCGTATCCGGGCCAGCGCCGGGATATACGGGCGCATGGCCGGACCGACGAGGGTCTCAACCCGCAACACGGATGAGCCTAGACCTGCTTCAGGCTGTCGAGGTCCACGGTGCCGTGCTGGCTGGTGAAGCTAAGGTGCTTCCCCCCACCCTGCGCCTGCTGCACGCCGCTGATGCGGTGGTCGCCGCTGTCATACACCGTGGTCTTGCCATCGGTCTGGATGGCGAGGCGGTGCTTGTCGGCAAAGAAGGCGTAGTGAGCATCGTTTTGCGACCCGCTGGTGCTGGGCTGGCCGAGGTCCTCGGGCCACCAAGCCTGCTGCGGCTGCATCGGCTTCATTGGCTCCATAGGCTTCATCGGCGCCATCGGCTTCATTGGTTCCATAGGCTTCATCGGTTCCATCTGGGATCTCCTTTCGCGAGGGGTCAACGCTTGACGGCGCCGGGCGTTGCTTCCCGCGGCGCCCCGGCACCCCATAGGGCGGACGCCCAGCAGGGCGGGACACGCCAGCGCCTTCAGCCATAACTTGCGCTGGCCGATGGCGGAACGCGCTGGAGCATCCGTCCTACCGCGCCCGGGCCTGCGCCCCGGCCCAAGCCAGCAGCGCCGCCCGCACCTCCTGCATCACTCCGTCCCAATCCCCGGGACGCGATTGCCGGAACAGGTGCAGACCCGGATACCACGGACTGTCGGCCTGCCCGTGTCCCCAGCGCCAGCAGCCACGGTGGCGGGACAGCAGCCAGACCGGGACGCCCATCGTCGCGGCCAAGTGCGCGACCGCCGTGTCCACCGCGATCACCAGGTCCAGCCCCGCCACCTGCACCGAGGTGTCGGCAAAATCCTGGACCCCGGCCATTCCATCCTCCGCCCCCGACGGCAGCGCCGCAGCACCCAGTTGCAGGCTGACGAACTGCACCCCCGGCACCCCGGCCAGCCCGTCCATCGCCGTCGCCGGCATGGACCGGTGCCGGTCGTCGGCAAACACGCCGCCGCCCGCCCACACCAGCCCGACCCGCAATCCACCCACTTGCCTTGGCGCCCGCAGCACGCCGTATCGCAGCGGTGGCGGAACCGACTCCAGCGTCGTACCGAACAGCCGCGGCAGGCTCAGCAACGGCACGAACACGTCGAAAGCCGGCAGTGCCGCCCCAGCCGGCACGACCTCCGCCGCTCCCGCCTTGCCTTGCAGCAGCCGCAGCAGCGTCGGCTGCACCGCCAGCACCACCCGTCCGCCACGCGCCGCCGCCAGCGGAACGTAACGGACGAATTGCAGGGTATCGCCCAATCCCTGCTCGGCGTGGATCAGCAGCGTCCGCCCGTCCAGCGGTCCGCCGTCCCAAAGCCGCGCCGGCGGCAACGCCCGAACGCCCGGCAGCTTCAACCGGGCCTCATACAGGTCCCAAGCCTCCGCCGTCAGCTCGCCCGCAGCCAGCAGCGTCGTCCCGAGGTGGTGGCGCATCACCGGATTGGCCGGGGCGGCGGCCACGGCGTCCCTCGCAGCCGCCACGGCCTCCGCCACACGTCCCAGGCTTTCCAGCGCAATGGCACGATTTACCAT
>CAXTOB010000175.1:11359-11610 GCA_964245505.1 uncultured Acetobacteraceae bacterium
CCTCGGCGCAGGCGGGGTCGGTCCGCAGCGCGGCCTCCGTCACTTCCAGCGCCGCGTCCAGGTGCCCGGCGCCGATGAGCACGCAGCTCAGCCGCACCGCGTTGTCCGGGGTGGGCGCCAGGCGGAATGCCTGCAGGGCGGGTGATAGCGCTTCCCCGTCCCGCCTGGCCTGCAGCAGCGCCTCTGCCAACTCGGCATGGACAACGTGATCTTCCGGCTGCAACGCCACGGCCAGGTGCAGCGCGCCGAGC
>CAXTOB010000176.1:0-7993 GCA_964245505.1 uncultured Acetobacteraceae bacterium
GCTCGTCAGGCTCATAACCTGAAGGTCACAGGTTCAAATCCTGTCCCCGCAACCCGGTGCTCTGCACCAAGCAAATAACGATTCACGGGTTAGAACATGCTCGGATCAAACGGCTTTGTTTGATCCGAACAAGTGCTCGCAAAAACAATGGCTAGAATGGACTTAATACTTCTATCTACACCAAGTCCGCTATAGAGAACCTGCCACTATAGCCTAGCAAATAGGCCGCGATCCAGTCCCGGAACGTTGTGTTGCTGCCCGAAGCAGTGCGATTAGAGCGGCTGGAAGATGGCAGATCGCTCGGCAAGACCAATTCCAGCATACACCGGCATGCCTCGACCCTTTGCGTCATCGACGGCGGCGATCTGCCAATCCGAAACCCGCAAGCTATGCCTGGTCAATAGAGAGATTACAGCGGTGCAGCCAACTCGCGATGTTTAGCGCCTACGGATGCGTTTGAGCCGACAGCATTCGGTATGAGTTCTATGCCGAAATGATAACCAGCCCTGGATGATAGATTTCCATGCCGGGACATCAATCAAGATTCGCGAAACGCCTTCTATTCAGCCGCACGACTCAGCCCGGCGCTGTCACACCAGCACCTATGTCTCAGAGCGTGTCCGGCCCAAACAGCTCCCTCTAGGCCGGACAAACGTCCGCAAAACGACAAGCTCGATGCATGTTCAGCGTCTCCCTTGAAACCGAACCTGCTCTAAACAACAGCGAAACCAAACCCACGGCTTGACATCTGTGAAATATCACGGATTGTCCAGCTGATCGGGCAGCCCAGCGTGGCTGCACCCAATGATGCTGATGTCGGGGGAAGCAGCCGTGTCCATCACAATGCCACACCAGGCGGCCATGGACGGCGCGGTCCGCCATCTCGTCAGCAACTACAATCCGCGTGGTAACCGGATTGGTTGGCTGATGATGTCCTCCATCCTGGTGGAGGCGTGGGACTTGTACTCGATCGCCTTTGTCCTGGTGTTCATCAAGCAGCAATATAACCCCGATCCCCTGCTGCTCGGCCTGGCCGCAGCCGGCACACAGGGCGGTGCCCTGGTCGGCGCGCTGCTCGGGGGCTGGCTGTCGGACAAGATCGGGCGCCGGGTCATGTTCCTGGCGACGATGGTCATGTTCATCGCCCTGGCGCTGCTGCAGGCCTTTGTCACTAGCGTTGGCTGGCTGGTGGTGGTGCGCCTTCTGCTCGGCGTGCCGCTCGGCAGCGACATCAGCAACGGCTACACCTACATCATGGAGTCCATGCCCAAGGGCAAGCGCGAAGTCATGGGCAACCGCTGGCAGTTCATGTTCGCCGTGGGCGAAGTCATGACGCTCGCGATCATCGCCGTGTTCCTGGTGGCGAACCTGGGCCATGAGCTGGTCTGGCGCGTGACGCTCGGCCTGGGCGCGGTGCCGGCGCTGGTGATCCTGCTGATGCGGCACGACCTGCCGGAGACGGCGGTCTGGCTGATCCGCCACGGCCGGTTCCGTGAGGCCAAGCAGGTCTCACGTGACATGTATAACGATGACCTAGCCATGCTGCCTGACGAGGACGTGGTCGTCCCCAAGCCGCAGCCGACCGCCTTCCTGGCCGACATACGCCGCGACCCCATACGGTGGCGTGCGACGCTATACGGCTGGATCGCCTGCTTTTGCCAAGCCAGCGAGTTCTCGACATTCGGCTTCTACCTGCCAGTGCTGCTGCTGACGGTCGGCGTCACCGCCGACAACCTGGTGGGCACCAACTTGGCATTGATGGGGCTTTATGCCTTCGCCGCGATCTCCGGCTGGGTTGGTCCGCTGCTGACGCCACGGCTGGGGCAGCGAGGCATCAGCATCGCGGGCTTTGGCATCGTGCTGGTATCGCTGCTGGTGGCGGCTTGGGCGATCTACACCGGCAACAAGATCGTCATCCCATTCGCGGCCGCGGCGATGCTGTGGGGCCACTACTGGGACGCGTCCAACTGCATGACGATCCCCACCGTCGTTGCCCGGCCGGAGTATCGTGGCACCGCCAGCGGCTTCGCCTACATGTTCGTGAAGCTGCCGTCGTTTTTGGCGATCTTCCTGTTCCCGGCGTTGTTCACCGCGATCGGCCAGGCAGGGGCCACCCTGTTCGTCGCGATCTTCCCCCTGATCGGACTATTGCGATCTTCATCCTGCCGGAGATATATGGTTACGAAAGCGACTGACCTGCCGCCCCGCATCGCCTGTATCGGCGAGTGCATGGTGGAGTTGCGGGAGCTGCCAGACGGATTGCTGCAACGGGGCTGGGGCGGCGATACTCTAAATACTGCCGTCTATTTGGCCAGGCTCGGCGCCAGCGTGGATTATGTGACCGCCCTAGGCGACGACGCTTGGAGCAGCGAAATGCTGGCGGGCTGGGTCGCCGAAGGCATCCGAACCGGACTGGTGCAGCGGCTACCGGGCCGTTTGCCGGGCCTTTATGTCATCCAGACTGATCCCAGCGGTGAGCGCCGCTTCCTTTATTGGCGCGACAGCGCCGCAGCCCGCCGCCTGTTCGACCACTTGGACCCGCGGACGCTGACGGCCTTCGACGTGTTCTATCTATCCGGCATCACCCTCTCGATCCTTGATGACGCAGGCCGGGCCGTGCTGCTCCAAGCCCTGGCCGAGGCACGGGTCCGTGGAGCGACGATCGTGTTCGACACCAACTTCCGCCCGCGTGGGTGGTCCGACCCGGCGCTGGCCCGGCGGCTTTACAATCATCTGTTCGGCCTCGCTCACCTCATCCTCGCCTCCTCCGAGGACCTTTGCCTCCTGCATGGCAGCAACGGCGAGGCAGCACTCCTGTGCCATGCCGGCGATACTGAGATCGTGCTGAAGCTGGACCAGCCGACGTCACGAGTTTTCCACGCAGGGATGGAACATGTGGTCCATGCATCTCCGGTTGCGTGCGTGGTGGATACGACGGCGGCTGGCGACAGCTTTGCTGCCGCTTACCTCGACGCCCGCCTGCGCGGGGCAGCACCAGGGGAAGCCGCCCGGGCCGGGCATGCCCTGGCGGGCGCCGTCGTCCAGCATTCCGGAGCTATCATCCCCCGCGACGCCATGCCGCAAAGGACGCTGCCATGACCGCTGCCCTATCCCGCCAGGACCAGATATCCGACCTGCTTGCGCTCGGACGCGTCATTCCGGTCATCACCCTCGACCGGCTGGACGACGCGGTGCCGTTGGCCCGGGCCTTGGTGGCGGGCGGGGTGCGGCTGCTTGAGATCACGCTGCGCACCGCTGCAGGCCTGGACGGCGCCCGCGCCATCATGCGGGCAGTGCCGGACGCCGTCGTCGGGATCGGGACGGTGCTGACGCCGGACGACCTGCGCCGGGCGGTGGAGGCCGGCGCCCGATTTGCCCTCAGCCCCGGCACTACGCCGGACCTGCTGACCGCGGCGGCCGGGGCGCCGATCCCGTTCCTGCCGGGGGTCGCCACTGCGTCTGAACTGATGGCGGCCCTGGCGCGGGGGTTCACGACGGCCAAGTTCTTCCCTGCCACCTCGGCCGGCGGCCTGCCCGCACTGCGTGCGCTGGCCGGCCCGTTCCCGCAGGCGCGGTTCTGCCCCACCGGAGGCATCACCGAGGCGAATGCCGCGGAGTGGCTGGCGCTGCCGAACGTTGTCGCCGTCGGTGGCTCCTGGCTCACACCGGCGGCGGAGGTTGCGACCGGACAGTGGGACCTCATCCGCGACCGCGCGGCAAAAACCATGTCCTTGGCCTAAATCTCTCCCGTAGCCGGGCCAGGCCGCCGTCCCGCCGTCCCGCCGAACACCGATTGGGCGACGACACGCCCGTAAGCGCTCATTCATCCGAGCGCCCTTAACCGTCTGTCAGCAATCATCCCGCATCCTGCGACAAGTCTGGAAAGCCGAGACGCTATTCCAGTTTAAGCGACGTCCCTTTGGGACAGCAGCCAGGAGCAGGATGAATGCCGGCCACCCCGTCCGACACTTCCGTGAGCACGCCCACCATCGCCAGCCTGGCAAATGCCGGGCTGCACGACGTCACGGCATATGTGCCGCCTGCTGGCGCCAACATCCTGCAGGTCGGCGTAGGCCAGGCCTTCACGACGATCGCCTCCGCACTTGCGGCCGCGCACGACGGCGACATCGTGCTGGTTCAGGCCGGCACTTATGTCAACGACTTCGCCACCGTGAGCGCCAAGGTGTCGCTCATCGGCGTCGGCGGCATGGTGAACATGGTCGCCACGATCCCGCCGCCGAACGGCAAGGCCATCCTGACCGTGGATGCCAGCACGACGATCCAGAACTTCACCTTCTCCGGCGCCAAGGTGGCCGACGCGAACGGCGCCGGCATCCGCTACGAGGGCGGCAACCTCACGCTGCAGAACTGCGGCTTCCACGACAACGAGAACGGGCTGTTGTCCTCCCCAGTGTCGGGCGGCACGCTGCTGATCCAGAATTGCGACTTCACCCACAATGGCAACGGCAACGGTTCGACGCATAACCTGTATGTCGGCGCGATCCAGCAGCTCACCGTCGAGGATAGCACGTTCTCCGACGCAGTTGTCGGTCATGAGATCAAGAGCCGGGCCTACAACACCCTGATTACCGGAAACGTCATCGCCGACGGACCCACCGGCAACGGCAGCTACAGCATAGACCTGCCGAACGGCGGCAAGGGCGTGGTGACCGGCAACCTGATCGAGAAGGGGCCGCAGACCGAGAACCAGAGCATCATCCATTTTGGCGGCGAAAGCATCCCGTATGCCGGGTCGTCGCTGCTGGTCCAAGGCAACCAGATCACCAACGACCGTCCCAACGCGGTCGGCGTCCTGAACCAGACCGCGCTCACCGTCAGCGTCACCGGCAACAGCTTCACCGGATTGGACCCGGCGCGGGTCGCGCAGGGGCCGGCCCACATCAGTGGCAACATCGACAGCCCGAATGCCGACGGGACCGGCACTGTCCTTGCGGACGCCGTGCTGTCCGGCATTCTGCCCGGCAGCACCCAGGTCTTCACCGACACACTGGACCACCAGGTCACCCTCACCAGCAGCAACTTCGCGGTCCAGGGCGGCGCCGGGCACCTGCAGGTCACGGCTGTTGCCGGGCACATCATCGTCATAGGCGGCGCGGGCGGCCTGGATTTCACCGAGGCCGAAGGCAGCGGCGGCAACCAGGTCACCACGGCGGCCGGCAGCACAAATAGCCTCAACCTCGTCGGTCAGGACAGCATCGACAGCGAGGGCACGGACGCCATCACGACCAACCTCGGCAACGTCACTGCCCAGATCGGCGGCGCTGCGACCGTCGATGAGGGCCTGGGCAACAATCAGTGGAGCATGCTGGGCAGCCTGCACCTGACGGGCAGCGGCGGCGCGCCCCGCTTCACCCTCGATGCTGCGGCAAGCCTTGGCGTTGATGGTGCGCTCGCCTTCATCGCCATCCAGAGCAGCGGGGGCGCCGCGAGCTATGACGTTTCCCTGGGCGGCAAGCATGTGCAGGCCAGCCTGACCGGCGGGTCTTGGACCATGCAGGGCTGGGACGGACTCACCAACTTCGCAACTGCTGCCGGGCCGGACGGAGTCACGATGCACTTGGGCGACGGCCAGGTGCAGGTGGTCAGCGGCGGCGCGGACGAAATTTGGGCCGGGTCGGGCGACACGGTTGTCCAAGCGTCCGGCGCGGCGGACATTTATGCTGGGACGGGCACCCTGGAGGTATATGGCCGCGGCTCATCCGGCGCCAACGTGTGGGGCAACGGCGGCACCTACGTGATCGGCGGCGACACCGGCGGCATCACCTATCACGGCGGCGACCAGGCCAGCACCGTCCAGGCAGACCTGTCCAACATCACTCTGCTGGGCGGCGCCGGATACCTGACGGTTGAGGCTGGCTCCCGCCAGACCATCACCGGGGGCGCCGGGGGCCTGACGGTCACCGAGGACAGCGGAGGCGGCGACAACACCATCACTACGCAGGCCGGCAGCACCAACGCGATCACCCTGAACAACGGTACGCTGGACAGTTGGGGCAACGACACCATCACCCAGCCCGGCGGCAACAACACCCTGTCCATCCACGGCACCGCGACGATCCAGGGCAGCACCGGCAACAGCCACATCAGCATCTTCGGCCATGCGACCCTGGCTGGGCGCGGCGGCGACTGGCTCACGCTCGCCCCGGGCGCGGACGCCACCGTGCAGGCGGGCTGGCATCTGGAAGCAGGCCTTACCCAGTCGTCCCTGCGCGTAACCGCGCCGGGGGGAGACCCGTCACTTGTTGCGCTGAGCATGCAGAACGGAACCGGGTCGGTCGTGGTCGAGGGCGGCCGCACGGCGGTGATCAGCACCGCGGCCGTTCCGGTAGGCGCACGCATCACCGTGGATGGCGGCGACAGCCAGGTTTACTCGCATGGCGCCGACCAGGTCCGTGCCGGCGCCGGGACGGCCCTGGTCAGGGCATATGCGGGGAACGCCGAGGTTTGGGGCGGCAGCGGCCAACTCACGTTCCAGGACTGGGACGGGACGGCGGGCGATCGGCAGACGATCCACGGCGGCACGGGGTCGGTGTCCATCTCAGGCAGCAATAGCGACGTCACCTACTTCGGCGGGGCCGGCGCAGCCGTGCTCGACGGGTCCGCGCGGAACCTCGCGATACGTGGGGGCGCCGGCAGCATCACGGTTGCAAACGCCTGGGCGACCAGCACCAACTTCGTCGGCGGCAGCGGGGCCGCCGCGCTGGACATCGGCAACGCCGGGGGCGCCGTGATTTTCGGCACCGGCAATACCTCTATCCAAGAAAGCGCATGGGGCGCCATCAGCTACACCGCGACCAGCGCGAGCCGCGGCACCCAGGTCATCGCCGGTTTCCGCATTGGGACGGACATGCTGCACTTGGCCGGGACCGTGGTGGCAGGGCAGACCACCGATGGCACGGGAACAACGCTCACCACGACCGGAGGCGCCCGCATCGTGCTGCAAGGCGTCACGGCGCCAGCTGGGATGATCGTGGCCAAGACACTCCTGCTGAACCCTGTGCTAGCATTTGTGAATGCGCTGGCGCCCCAGCCGGCCACGGCGGCAGCGCCCACCGTCAAGGCGCTCGTACCGGCGGCTGTCAGCCTGACACTCGCATCCGCCGTTCTGACCGCCTCACTACCGGGGGGCACGCCGGCTGTTGCCAACTCGGATGGCCTGGCGGCGTCTTCCAGCCAGTCCGCCGGGGTGCAAACGACGCCCGACCCTGTGTTGGGGGCGGACAGCATGCCGATGACTGGCTCGACACCTGCCCCGGCGGCTCCCGATCCCGTCGGCAGTCAGCTCGGGTCCTTGCAGGCGGCGGAGCTGACGACGCCGCAACCTGCGTCGCCGGCTTTCGCCATCACCGAGGCTGCGACGGGGGATGAAGCCCAAACCGACGGCGACGCCTACGCCGGTCCGGTGGCATTGCTGCAACGCCAGTTCATCTGGTCCGGCACCAACGGCATCGTGGTGTCCGCCAGCACATCGAACGTGTTCCTGCATGGCGGCGCCGGCGACGATGCCCTGGCGGTGCAGGACGGCAGCAACGTGCTGGACGGGGGCGCGGGGTCCAATTTCCTGGTCGGCGGCACGGGCGCTGGCGGAGGGACCGACACATTCTTCGTGGACGGCCGCGGGGGCAACACCTGGAGCACCATCGTCAACTTCCACCAGGGCGACTCGCTCACGCTATGGGGGTTCCAGTCCGGCATCAGCACGCAGCCCTGGACGGCCAGCGACGGCGCCGCCGGTTACACTGGCGCCACCATCCACTCCGAGATGGCCGGGGCCGGCACGGGGGTCAACGCTTCGGCCACATTCGCCGGGCTGACGATGGACGACGTGAAACACATGACCATGGTCACCGGTACGGTGGGCGGGGTGTCGTTTCTGAATGTCGCCTACACCGGGTGACGCCAGCCGCTGCGTATCCAGGTCCCGTGCGGGCTGACGGTTGTCGGCAGGAGGTCAACCGCGCCGGGCCAGGGC
>CAXTOB010000176.1:8003-11543 GCA_964245505.1 uncultured Acetobacteraceae bacterium
GGCATGCAGCCCGCCGGTCAGCCGAAGTGTCAGGACATCCACAGCCGGACCCGGCTCCGCCGGCTCGTCAAGGACTCGTCGGCCCAAGACGGTGCTGCAGTCCAGCGGCTAGGCCGCACACCAGCGCCGTCAGCGGGAAGCCGAGGTTCCGGCATCAGGCGGCGTGCCTCCGGAACGCTGCCCTGACGACCGCCCCTTCATAAGCCTGAACCTCCCCGGGAACCGCACCCATTGTCGCCTGTTGCCATCCCCCAGCAAGGGAGTGCGGCCATGCCGAAGCAGATGAGCGTTGTTATCACGGGTGCGTCCAGCGGCATCGGCCGGGCGGCGGCGTTGGCCTTCGCTGCCCGCGGTGCGTCCGTCACCCTTGCATCACGGCGGGGCGGAAAGCTGGCCGAGGTGGCGCGGGATTGCACCGCCGCCGGCGGACGCGCCCAGTATGTCGAGACCGACGTCACCGACCCCGCCGCGATGCGCGCCCTGGCGCAAGCCGCCCGGCGCCGTTATGGCGACATTGACGTATGGGTCAACAACGCAGGGATCGGCGCTGTCGGCCGCTTCATCGATGTGCCGGTGGAGGCGCACGATCAGGTCATCCGCACCAACCTGATGGGCTACCTGCATGGCGCCCACGCCGTCCTGCCGGTGTTCGAGCAGCAGGGGCAGGGGGTGCTGATCAACGTTATCAGCTTCGGCGCCTTCATCGGCACGCCCTTCGGCGCCAGCTACACCGCCACCAAGTTCGGCCTGCGCGGATTGTCGGAAAGCCTGCGGGCGGAACTGCAGGACTATCCCGGTATTCGCATCTGCGACGTTTACCCCGGGTTTGTGGACACGCCGGGCGTGCAGCATGCCGGCAACTATACCGGGCACGAACTGCATCCCGTCCCACCTGACCGGCCGGAGCAGGTCGCGAACGCCATCGTGCGGGTGGCGCTGCATCCGCGGGACAAGACGTCGGTCGGCGCCTTGGCGAAGCTGGCGCCGCTGGCGTATGCCATGGCGCCGGGCCTTGGCCGCTGGGTCATGGCGCGGACCCTGGGTTTTGGTCTCAGCCGCACCCCGGCACAGGCGGCGACCGCGGGCGCACTGTTCAAACCCATGAACGACCGTCCGGCGCCGGCGCGCTACGCCTTGAGCGCCGGAGTGGGCGCACTGGTGTTGGGAGCCGCGGCACTGGCGGCCGGGGCGGCGCTACGGGAGCGGCGCTGACCGCCTCCGGCGCCGGGTTATGCCGGGTTGGGTCAGGCCGGGATGCGGAGGACTTGGCCCGGGTAGATCTTGTTCGGATCACTCAGCATCGGCTTGTTCGCTTCGAAGATGGCTGGGTATTTGTTGGCGCTGCCCATCATCTTCTGGGCGACGGCCGATAGGGTGTCGCCCTTGACGACGGTGTAGAATTTCGGCTCCGGCCCGGCGTCGGGAACCGTGATGTTGTCCTGCACGCCTGCAACACCCGCGACGTTGCCGGCAGCCAGGATCATCTTTTCCTTCGTGGCGGCGTCCGGCGCTGCGCCGGACAGCGTCACGGTGTCGCCCTGGACCTGCAGGTCCATGCCCGGCGCGTCGAAGCCCAGGTTCTGCAGCTCGCCCTTGATGGCGTCGGCGGGCGGAGTCTCCGGCGCAGGCTTGCTTTCGTCTTGCGTCGCGTCGTGGCCCATGCCGAGCAGCCGCCCGGCGGACTTGATGAAGCTGAACATGCCCATAACGGGATCCAATTCCTGTTGCTGTCAGGCGATAACGTTGCCGTGAACCCGATGGTTGCGCAGGCGGGCCGTCAGCTTTCGAGGGTGTAGCCCTTGGCCTTGAGGCAGTCCCGTATCTCCGGCCGAACCTGGAACGGCGCACGGAAGGGCGAGCTGAACCAGGCCAGGCCGGTCTTGGCATTGCGCTTGTTGACTGCGGTCGTCGCTTGCTCCTGGCATGTGGCCAGGTCAGCCTGGTATGCCGGCCCGGCACCACGCACCGAGGGCGCGTAGCTGCTGATGCAGCCTGCGGTCCCGAACACCATCACAAGGACGATCATGCGCTTCATGGCTCCCATCCAGCCGGCTTCGCGCACGCTGTCAACCGGCGGGCCGGCGTGAGCGCGCTGGACGCACGGCTCGTTGCTGCCGGGGAGCTGGCGATGCGGGCCGGGGAGTTGGCAATGCGGATGCGCCCGCCGGCCGGTGCGGCGCAGGCGACGCTGAAAGGCGCGCAGGACTGGCTGACGGAGGCGGACGGCGCCGTGGAGCGGATGCTGTCCGACGCGCTGCTGGCCACCTTCCCGGGCGACGGCTTCCAGGGCGAGGAAGGCGGCGCCACGCGGGCCGGCACGCTTCGCTGGGTGGTGGACCCGATTGACGGCACCAGCAATTATGCCCGCGGCGCCCCGCGCTGGTGCGTGTCGCTGGGCCTACTGGACGGGGACGTGCCGGTATTGGGCGTGCTGGCTGCGCCGGCGCTCGGGGAGACGTTCGCCGCCGCGCAGGGCCGTGGCGCCACCCTGAACGGCGTGCCGATCCGCGCCGCCGAGACCAGCAGCCTGTCCCGCGCCATCATCGAGGCCGGGTGGTCGCCTCGGGTAAAGCTGGCGGATTATCAGGCGCTATGTGCCCGTTTGCAGGCGGAGGGCGTGATGCTGCGCAACGGCGGATCGGGTGCGCTGGGCCTTGCCGACGTGGCGGCGGGGCGGATGGACGGCTACTCCGAGCTGCACATCAACCTGTGGGACTGCGCGGCGGCGCTGGCGGTGCTTGCGGAGGCTGGGGCGGTGACGGCTAGCTTTCTGCCGCGCGGGATACAGGGCGGGGCGCCGATCCTGGCGGCAGCGCCGGGGGTGGCGGCGGCATTGGCAGCGGTGTCCCAACTGCCATGATCCAGGCGTTGCCTACTCGTTGGATTTCGGCAGCGCCGCCGCCACAAGCGCCGCCGCATCCCCGTGCAGCGCCGCCCGCGAAGCGTCCCGGGTGTAGAACATGTGCCCGCCGCCATAGACGTGCAGCTCCAGCCGCCCCGGCGGCGCAGTCTCCGGCACCTGGTCCAGCAGCAGCTTGTCGGCGAAATACGGCGTCACCAGGTCGGTCAGCCCATGCGCCACCATCACGCGCACCGTGGGGTCCAGCGCCAGATACTGCCGCAGGTCGGTCATTGCCTCCGGCCGGCTGTTGCCGTGGCCGTAGTCCCACTCGCGGGCGTGCGACTCACTCAGCAGCACATACTGCCGTGCCGGCGCACCTTCCGGCTGCCATTCCAGCCGGTTGCGGTAGATGTCCAGCATCGCGCCGGTGACCGGCCCGCGCAGCCCATCCAGAAGCGGGTCCGGCGAGTTGTCATTGGCGGCGGCCGGGAATGGGTCCGCGGCGGTGATCGTCGCATCATAGGGGCTGCCGACCCGGCCGGGGTCGCGGTCCCGCAGGAACGTGCCGATGTCCAGCCGGCCGGCGCGGCGGCGGACCAGCGCCGGGTCCATCCCGGTCAGCTCGGCGACGCGCTTGCTCAGGCGGTCGGTGGCGGCCGGGTCGTGCTGCCCGCGCACCAGGTCCAGCAGGTAGTCGC
>CAXTOB010000177.1:0-9741 GCA_964245505.1 uncultured Acetobacteraceae bacterium
CGCCGACATCATGGCAGCCCCCACCGACGTCAGCCGCCCCGAAGCCATCGAACACCTGGCATCATCCGTCCGCGACCGCTTCGGCGGCATCGACGTGCTGGTGAACAACGCCGGCATCCAGCCCGGCGGCGCCCTGTTCGGCCCCACGGAAGCCTGGGAGCGCGTGATTGCCACCAACCTGTGGGGCGTCATCCGCGGCACCCGCACCTTCGGACCGGGCATGATCGCCCGGGGACGTCCAGGCCTGATCATCAACACCGGCTCCAAGCAGGGCATCACCACCCCGCCCGGCGACCCCGCCTACAACGTGGCCAAGGCCGGCGTGAAGGCGTTCACCGAGGCATTGCAGCATGAACTCCGCAACACGCCGGGCTGCCAAATCAGCGCCCACCTGCTGATCCCCGGTTTCGTGTTCACGCCGCTGACGGCCAACGGCCGCACCGAGAAGCCGGAGGCCGCATGGACGCCGGAGCAAGTCGCCGACTTCATGATGGAGCGCCTCGATGCCGGCGACTTCTACATCCTGTGCCCAGACAACGACGTGCCGCGCCCGTTGGACGAGCGCCGCATCCTGTGGGCTGCCGGCGACATCGTCGAGAATCGCCCGCCGTTGTCGCGCTGGCACCCCGATTACGCCGACGCAGCCAAGGCCTTCATGGCAACGCGTTGACCGGCGTGCCCGGACCCCACTGCACGCGTCTCGCCCGGCCGGCCCATCCGTCCGCGCTAGGCTGGACCGTGCCCCATCCCGGCATTCCCGGCGCTGCCTGAGTCAGACAAAAGCATGCTCCCCAACCCGTTCCGCACGTTCCGCGACCATCGCCTGTCCATCTTTCAGGCAGCCGCCGCGGACGCCGCACGGCCGGACGCGGCCGCCCCGATGCCGGATCTGCAGCAGGCCGCCGCCGCCGTCGCCTCCTATGAGGCCGCCGGCGTGCCTGTGCCGCCCACCGCGCCTGCCGGCGTCGCCCCTGAGGCATGGACCTGCGCGCGGCTCGGCCTGAACCTGCTCCGCGCCGAGTTGGGCGGCGACACCGCCAGCCGCACCCGCCTATCGGACACCCTGGCCAACAGCCGCTGCGACCCGCGCTGGTCCGGCACGCTGCTGAGCTACCTCGCCTACTTCGGCACCGACGGCCAGCGCCGCCGCATTCCCTACATCCCGCCCCAAGCAGCCGGACCCGGCATCATCGAGATCCCCGGCAACGCCCGCATCGCCCTGCTGAGCGACTGGGGCACCGGACGCCGCACCGCCGCGGCGGTGCTGCAGAACCTCGCCCAGCAGCAGCCGGACATCATCATCCACCTCGGCGACATCTACTATGCCGGCACCGCCGCCGAGTGCGAGGACAACTTCCGCCGCCCCATGGACCTGGCGCTGAACCGGGCGCAGCGGCAGGTGCCGGTTTACACCCTCTCCGGCAACCACGACATGTATAGCGGCGGCGAGGGCTATTACGGCCTGATCGGGCGCCTGAACGACGGACCCTGGCGGCAGCGCGCCAGCTACTTCTGCCTGCGCAGCGCCGGCGGCCACTGGCAGTTCATCGCCATGGACACGGGTCTGCACGCCTACGACCCGTTCGAGCAGCATCCGCTGACCTTCCTGGAGTCTCCGGAGGAAGACTGGGTGGCCGCCCGGATCGCCGAGTTCTCGGGCCAGACGGTGCTGCTGTCGCACCATCCCCTGTTCTCGGCCACGGCCCGCATCGGGCCTGGCGGCCCTGACCCGTGGAACCCGCGTCTGCTCGCAAGCTTCCAGCGCTTCGACGCGGCGGGGCGGGTCGCGGCCTGGTTCTGGGGTCATGAACATACGCTTATGCTGTATGCGCCATTCGCCGGGTTGCCGCGGGGCCGCTGCATCGGCTGCGGCGCAATCCCGATGTTCGTGGCCGACCACCCCTACACGCCGCTGCCGGGCTTACGCTCGGCGCCTGAGCTACTGCCGCCCCGGCTGGGCGATGACGGCGTGACCTACGATCACGGCTATGCCTGCGTCACCCTCGACCCGGACGGCCCGGCGCGGGCAGACTACTACGGCGTCGGCAGCCGCACAGGCCTGCTGTATTCGGAGGCGCTGGGAACACCCTCGGTCTGACACCACTGCGGCGGTCGCGGCAAATTCGCCACCCGGACGGCGCGTCATTCCTGCGGCCAGGCAGATCAGCACCCTCCGCCTGGTCACGGCGGCGATCACTCTGCAGCAGCAGTTGCCTGTGCGAACCGCCTAACCAGCAGGCGGCCCGCTGACATAAGTGGCCTTATCCAATCCGGCGCTTAAAGGCCATCAAAGCCAGGACGGCCGTCACTGCCAGGGCGAACGCCGGCGGTTCCTGCACGGCCTGCCCGGCTTCAACGACGGCGCTTATCCCTGACGCAGTGTCGAGTGCGCTATCGGCCGTACGCCGGTCGAAGAAGTTGAACCCAGTCGTGCCAGCAGGCACGACCGAGCCGGTTGGGGTGCGCAGGTCAGTCAGGAAATAGATGTAGGACCCGCCGATATCCGCATCGAGCGCTGACACCACGTCGGTGACGGTATTGAAGGTCAACCGGAAGAAGCTGTCCGACGAAACCCCGGATACGACAGAGCTTCCAGACTCAAGCACCGTGTGAGAAGGATCGAAGAACGTAATTGAAAACGACTGGACCGACTTTGTCGCCCCCGAGCCGCTCTCCGTTATGATAGAAGGGGCGCTTGACCCGTCATAAGTGAAGCTGCCTGCGGCGGAGTAACCATTGGCGCCTGACCACGATAGATCAACAGTCGTCGCAAATGCGCCTACCGATGTCGCTGCAGTTACCGCCGCAGCGATCGCCGCGGCCCGGATGAAACAAAATGCGCCGATATTCCAGGACATGTTGCTGCCTCCTATGTTCGGTGCACAGGGGATGCGATGTCAAAACGGACGCACCGGACCAGCCGCCGCGCCGGACCTGACGAACTTTAGTTACTTCTGGTTAACAGACATCGTTTTGCGGTCAACGCACGTTTGATGACATCTCGCAATCAAAGCCGCGCTGCTCACCCGGAGCGCGCCGGGCCGAGGCCGCAGCATTCCCGCGCAAACCTCTGGAGGTTTGCGCACAGATGAAAAACCAAGCAGACTTGCTCGTCCTGGCACGGCCGCGAGCCATCTGTGTAACAGGCCGTGCAAGCCTGCTTGAACAAACCCCGGCTAACAAGCGGCTCCCCAGCCCCCGCCTGAACCGGACAAGGGCAACTCCGGTCATCTCCCGGCGCTGACAACACGGACGCCCCGCCGAAACCGCAACACGCTGCCGGCCCACCAGTAACCTGCTCCGTGCATTGCCGCCTGCGGCAATCTCAGGCCACCCCGGAGGACGCCGTGCCCTTCAATCGCCGCACCCTGCTCACCGTGACCGCCGGCCTGCCTGTCTTGCAATGGACCGCCGCCCTTGCCGCGGAACCCATCCTGGCCGGAGTCAGCGGCCCGCTCACCGGACAAGACGCGCAGTATGGCGCGCAATGGAAGCGCGGCTTCGACCTCGCACTGGACGGCATCAACGGCCCAGCGACCGGAGATGCCGGCGTGAAGACCCTGCCCCTCGCCTACGATTTCCAGGACAGCCAGTCCGATCCGCGCCAGTCCGTCACCATCGCCGAGCATCTGGTGGCGAACCCGCAGGTCATCATCGAGTTGGGCGACTTCTCCTCCCCTGCCTCCATGGCAGCATCGCCGGCCTACCAGCGCGCCGGCCTGGTGCAGCTCGGTTTCACCAACTCGCACCCCGACTTCACCGCGGGTGGCGACCACATCTGGTCCAACGGGCCCAGCCAGGCGCAGGAGCAGCCGCAGCTCGCCGCCTACGCTGCCAAGCTCGGCTTCAAGCGCCCGGCAGTGCTGCACCTCAACACCGACTGGGGTCGCACGGCCAAGGACATCTTCCTGAAGGCCGCGGCCGGCCTGGACATGGAAGTGGCCACCGCCGAGGGCTACCTGCCCGCCGAGCCGGAATTCCGCCCCCTCCTAACCCGCGTACGCGACAGCAAACCGGACGGTCTGGTCCTATTGTCCTACTACGCCGACGCCGCGCTGATCTGCCTACAGGCCAAGGACGCCGGCCTGGCCTTCCCGGTCCTCGCCAGCGCCAGCACTCAAGCGCAGGCGTTCATCGAACAGGGCGGTGCAGCGGTGGAAGGCGTCCACGTCATGACCACCTTCTTCCCCGGCGACCCCCGGCCGGAGGTGCAGGACTTCGTCCGCCGCTACCGCGCTAAGTACAGCCAGGAGCCGGACAGCTTCAGCGCCGGGGCCTACGACGCGATGGTGCTGTTCGCAGCACTATGCGACCATTACGGGACCACGCGGCAGGCGATGCAGGAAGGCCTGCTCACCATCAAGGACGTGCCGAGCGTGATCTACGGCAAGATCGCCTTCGACCCGCGCACCAGGCGCGTGCAGGACGCGGCATACAGGCTGCTGAAGGTAAAGGATGGCAAGTTCGCAGCCTGGGACGGAACGCGCGCCACGACGGAATAGCCGCCGCATGAAGTCGTGAGCGGTCTAGGGGTCAGCAGCGGCGCGCGGATGATGTAGGCTGCATGGAATGACCGACCCTAGCATCCCGGACGACCAGCCCCTGGAACCCCGCTTCACCTTCGCGCAAAGGTCCAGCCCGCCCCTCGCGGTATCGCCAAGGTTCTGGGTCAACCCATGCTGACCCGCCCGCGGCGGCGGCTGGTGCGGGCCTAGACATGCGAAGCCTCCTTCTTGCGCGCCTTGCAGCATTATGCGTGCGCCGGGCTGGATGGGTGGCCCTGCTGGCGCTCGTCCTGGCTGCCGCGTCGGGCTGGCTGGCCGCGACACGGCTGGGCGTTTCGACCGAGACCGGAACGCTGTTCTCGGCCAGCCTACCCTGGCGGCAGCAGGCGCTCATGATGGCGGAGGCCTTCCCGCAGAACGAGGACCTGCTCGTGGCCGTCGTTGATGGCGCCACACCCGAAGAGTCGGAAGCGACCGCGGCGGCGCTGGCCGATGCGATGAAACGAGACACCCAGCACTTCAAGGAGGTCCGCCGCCCCGACGCCTCGCCCTACCTGGAGCGCAACGGCCTGCTATTTCTGGATGCCGAGCCGCTCGGCGCCCTGTTGGACCAGACCGTGGACGCCCAGCCCTTCCTTGGCCAGCTCGCCGCCGACCCCAGCCTACGCGGCCTGCTCAGCGCGCTGAGCCTGATCGCCGAGGGCATCAAGGCCGGCCAGGCCAATCTCGCCCCGTTCGAGCCGTCGCTCAAAGGTTTCCACGCCGCCCTGTCCGAGGCCGCGGCAGGACGGGCAACGCCGATGTCATGGGAACGGCTGCTGGCCGGCTCGGTAGCGGACATGGGCGGCGCCTATCACTTCGTGCTGGCGCAGCCGCGCCTCGACTACGGCGCACTCCAACCCGGCGCCGCGGCAAGCCAGGCCATGCGCGCCGACGCCGCCAAGCTGGAGTTCGTCAAGGCAGGCCGCGCCCATGTGCGGCTGACCGGCTCCGTCGCGCTGGAGGACGAGGAGTTCGCCACCATCGCCAATGGCGCGGTCATCGGCCTGCTGGGCAGCGCGGTGCTCGTGGGCGTACTGCTGTGGCTGGCGCTGCGCACCTGGCGGCTGATCGTGCCGGTGCTCCTGACGCTGGTGCTGGGCCTGCTGGTGACGACCGGGTTCGCGGCGCTCGCGGTCGGCACGCTGAACCTGGTGTCAGTCGCCTTCGCCGTGCTGTTTGTCGGCATCGCCGTGGATTTCGGCATCCAGCTCAGCGTGCGGTTCCGCGAGGACCGGCTGCACACCGCAGGCACCCCTGCAGCACTGGTGGCGACGGTCCGGCACGCCGGGCCGCAGGTGACGGTAGCAGCGCTCGCGAGTGCGGCGGGGTTCCTGGCCTTCACCCCGACCAGCTTCGTCGGCGTGGCGCAGTTGGGGCTGATCGCAGGCAGTGGGATGCTGATCGCATTTGCCTGCACGATGACGGTGCTGCCGGCGCTCATCACCCTGTTCCATCCACCTGACGGCGCGACGGAGGCCGGGGTGGCGTGGCTAGCCCGGCTAGACCAGCCCATCGCGCGGCGACGCCGGCTGGTGCTGGGCGTTTTCGTGCTGCTCGCCCTGGCAGGGCTGCTGTGGTTGCCTCTCCTGGCCTTCGACGGCGACCCCCTGAACACCAAGAACCAGACAACCGAAGCCGTCCGTACCCTACACGACCTGATCGATGACCCAGTCGCCAACCCCTACACGATAGATATCTTGGCGCCCTCCGCCGCCGCTGCCGGCGCGTTGGCAGACCGCTTGCGTAAGTTGTCGCTGGTGGACAGCGTGATCACCGCCAACAGCTTCGTGCCGATGGATCAGGCGGCGAAGCTGCCGCTTGTCGCCGATGCGGCAACGTTGCTCGGCCCGACGCTAGCAGCCCGCCCGGCCGGGCCGCGCCCGACCGCGCCGGAACTGCGCCAGGCAGCGCAGCAAGCCTCCGAGGCGCTGCTGGCCGTCCATGACCGCATCCCGCCCGGCAGTACGCTTGCGGCCATCAGCAACGACCTGCAGGCGCTGGCCAAGGCACCCAACCCGGTGCTGCTGGCCGCAGACGCGGCGCTGACGCGGTTTCTGCCGTTGCAGCTTGAGCGATTGGGCACGGTGCTGCAGGCGACGCCGACCACGCTCGCCGACGTGCCACCGGATATGCTGCGGGACTGGGTGCTGCCGGACGGACGGGCAAAGCTGCAGGTCGTGCCGACACGGGGGGCAATGAGCAGCAGCGGGCTGCACGACTTCGTGGCGCAGGTGCATACGGTGGCGCCGGACGCAGGTGGACCCGCTGTCACGATCACGGAGTCGGCCGACACGGTTGTGGGCGCATTCCGCACGGCGGCCGCGCTGGCCCTCGGAGCCATCGTCGTGATTCTCGTGCTGGCGCTCCGCCGGATGCTGGACGTGGCGCTAGTCATCGTGCCGTTGGTGCTATCGTCCCTGCTGACGGTGCTGGCGGCGGTGCTGCTGCCGTTGCCGCTGAACTTCGCCAACATCATTGCGCTCCCCCTGTTGCTGGGCGTGGGGGTGTCGTTCAACATCTACTTCGTGATGAATTGGCGGGCCGGGCGTGAGGCGCCGCTGGCGTCTGCGACGGCGCGGGCGGTGCTGTTCTCGGCCCTGACGACATCGACGGCGTTCGGATCGCTTGCGCTGTCGCATCATCCCGGAACCGCCAGCATGGGGCGGCTTCTGCTGCTGAGCCTAGGCTGCACCTTGCTGACCACGCTGCTGTTCGTGCCGGCGTTGCTGGCGGAGCTGGGTCCGTCACGGTCGCGGTGACACCGCCCAGCACGGCAACGCCGGGCATCGTTCCGCCGCTTGCACCAACAGCGCGAGGGTGTCCACCGGCGGCCGAATCCCGCCGGCCCTCAACCCGCCGCTCAGCAACTCGGCCGAGCGGACCGTGCCCAGCTTACCGTTCCTTCGCAGTGGCGAACTGGCCCCGGCGGCATCAGGCAATGCCGCATCGCGAGCAGCTTTAGTGGCTGACTAGAGCACATTCAGTTCAAGTAGAGACTTCAAACATGCTTCAACGTTGTTTCCATCAGCGTTTATCCGGCCCGAATGCAGCTATTTGGACCGGACATACTCTACCTATTACGGCCGCTAAACCGGCTGCCCTCGCCCCCTGGCGCCAGCACCACACGGTCCGGTGCGCCGGCCAGAACCGCGTGGTAAGCGGCGGCGGCCTGGTCCAGTCCATAGGTGTTGACCTGCAGCACTGGGAACGGCCGCAGCGCCCCGCTTTCAAAGCCCGGGCGCAAGGTGTCGAGAATGCCAGCACAGTCACCGCTATTCAACGCCAGGGTGTCCAGGCCAACGAAGCGATGGCGCCCGCGGTAGAAGGCGAAAATGTCGAACGGCACCGCACGCTCAATCGTAGCAATCAGGATCTGTCGCCCTTGCACGGCCATCGCACGGTTCGCAGCCTCGAAGTAAGGCGAGCCGACCGTATTATAGACGATGTCCGCCCCGTGCCCGCCGGTCGCGTCCCGCACTTGCCGTGCGATGTCGCCGGCAGCAGGCAGCATCGTGACCTCATCCGCCGCATGGCCCCGGTATGAACCCGGCGTGCGCTCAACGCCAAAGACCCGGGCGCCGGCCATTGCGGCAATTTGGATAGCCGCCTGGCCGACCTTGCCGTTGGCGCCCAGCACCAGCACAACGTCGCCGGGCCGCACGGACCCGGCCTCCCGAAGCCCCTCCCATGCCGTGACAAAGGGCACGCCGACTGCGCCGGCCTCGGCCAGGGTGATGGCGCCCGGCTTCTCCCGAAGGTCAGCGGCGTCCAGCAGCAGGTGCGTAGCATGGGTGCCGTCGCGGCGGATGCCCAGCTCGCCGCCAGAACCCCAGACCTCCTTGCCGATCCACTCCGCCGGACCGTCCACCACCACGCCGGCATAATCGCGCCCCGGCGTGCGCGGCCAAACCGCGTGCGGCATGGCGCCCAGCACCGCCTTCACGTCGGACGGGTTCACGCCGGCGGCGCGCACCTCGATCAGCGCCTGGCCAGGCCCGGGCACGGGTGGGCTAGCAGGTTCGGCCAGGACCGTGTGCGGCAGGGCGGCGGCCTCAACCGCCTTCGCACGTACACGGATCGAGCGAGGGCCGGACAAGGCGGTTTGCAGCGCTACAGGCAACGATGGTCTCCTGAAACTTATGGATCATGTAAGCCGGAGGCCACGCAAGCGCGCCTACAGTGACCGCCCGCCATCCACGACCAGCGTCGTGCCGGTCGAGAAGAGCAGGGTGGTAGCGCAGGCCAGCACAGCCTGGGCAACGTCGTTCGCCGTGGCGACCCGGCGCAACGGCGTGCTGGCAGCAGTCTTGGCGTTGAACTCCGCGCCGCGCCCGGGAACAAAGCCGGTGTCCACGACACCCGGCGCCACGCCCAGCACCCGGACCGTAGGCGCCAGCGCCCGGGCCAGGCTTTTTGTCATCACGTCTATGCCGGCCTTCGTCGCGCAATAGGCGATGCTGCTGCCGGCGCCGGTCTGCCCGGCGATGCTGGAGATGCTGACGACCAGCCCGTCCCCGGACGCCTGCAGCATCGGCGCGAAGGTGCGTATCGCGGCGAACTGACCGCGCCAGTTCACGGCGAACATGCGGTCGATCAGCGCGTCGTCCAGCGCGTCCAAGTCGGCGTGCGGCACCGGCTTGGTGAAGCCGGCGGCGTTGACCAGGATATGCAGCGCCTCACCCCATTGCTCCCGCAGCCGATCGCGGAGCGCCAGCAGTGACCCCGTATCGGCAACATCGGCCAAGTATGCCAGGTGCCCGCCACCAGGCAGTCCAGCAGCCAACGCCGCGCCGGCGTCCGCCGAGCGCGGCGTGTGGGTGACGGCAACGCGCGCCCCTGCCTCAGCCAGCAGCCGCGCCGTCGCCGCGCCAATGCCGCCGGAACCGCCGATGACCAGAGCGAGCCGCCCTTGCAACTGTGCATCCATTTATGGCCCCGAAGAGACCGGCGGATTAGGACGGTTGCCGCCGTCCACGTCGTATGGGGAGCAATGGTCCAGCCTCAACCACCAGCCAAACGATTCGTGCTCCTCGGGTCGGCGGAGCATGCCCCCGGCGTTGGCGATGATGCCGCGCAACGCAGCTTGTTCCCTGCCGTCCAGTGACGCCTCCCGTCATGTCTGCTGCGCGTCGTGCAGCCGCTTGCAGCTAGGTTAGGCAACGAGCGGCGCCGCCGCAAATCACCTGCGCAGATC
>CAXTOB010000177.1:9751-11536 GCA_964245505.1 uncultured Acetobacteraceae bacterium
ACGCATCGAAGTGCCGCAACCAGCGATGCCGCCGGTGCATGCAAGCACCGCATCCTCGCCCACTATCCCGCAGCCCGCCCCCGCCCGACAATCGCCGTCGGATCAATGAACCGCAGCGCCACCACGAGCCAGAACAGCGTGACCGCCATATAGACCACTGCCATCGCATCCACCGACTGCCCCGCCCGTATCCCCGGGGCGAACGCCGCATAATACAGCGCCACCACCAAGGTCTGGCTGTCCGGCCCCGCGGTCAGGAACGTCAGCTCGAACATGCCGATCGTCCGCACCAGCACCAGCAAGGACGCCGCCAGGATGCCCGGCGCCAGCATCGGCACCAGAATGTGCCGGAATAGGCTAGGCGTCCGCGCGCCAAACACCCGTGCCGCCGCCTCCAGCCGGGGGTCGAGCTGCTCGATGAACGGTGTCATCGTCAGGATCACGAACGGCACCGACGGCACCAGGTTGGCCAGGATGACGCCCCACAGCGTACCGCCCAGGCCCGCCTGATACAGCACCGTCGCTAGCGGGATGCCGTAAGTGATGGACGGCACGATCAGCGGCAGCAGGAACAGCAGCACAACCACCGGCTTGCCGGGAAAGTTATGCCGCGCCAGCACATACGCCGCCGGCACGCCGACCGCGGCGGAGATCAGCACGACGGCGAACACTACCTCCATCGTCGTCAGCAGCACGTCCGGCAGCGCGAACTCGTCCCAAGCGCCGGCATACCAATGGGTCGTCAGCCCCGCCGGGAACCAGGTGCCGAACCAGCGGGTTCCCAGCGAGTTGACCACCACCGTAGCGATCAGCGCGGCGATGTTCAGCAGCACGAAGCCCATGACCAGCCAGATGGCCGTGCCCCAGATGCGGGCGCGCAGGTCCCTCATCCCTTGCCGCCCCCGGCGGGACCGCGATAGGCCAGGCTCCGCAGCCCCAGCACCGCGCCGACCACCGCCAACTGCACCAACCCCATGATCAGCGCGATCGTGCTGCCGAGCGAGGCATCGAACTGCTCGAACGCCGCCTCATAAGCTGCAATCGAGATCACATACGTCTGCCCAGAAGGCGCCCCCACCAGCACCGCGGACGGGAACACCGCAAACGCCTGCACGAAGCACAGCGCAAACGTCATCGCCAGCCCCGGCGTCAGCAGCGGCAAGGCGATGTGGCGGAACTGCGCGGAGGGCGGCGCCCCCAGCGTCGCAGCAGCCCGCGCCAGCGACGGGTCAATGCCGGTCACGAACGATAGCAGCAGCAGGAAGGCGAAGGGAAAGCCCACAATCACCAGGGACATCAGCACGCCCCAGTAATTGTGCACCAGCCGCACCGGCACCGACACGAGATGCAGCGACAGCAGCACCCGGTTGAACCAACCCTGCGGCCCCAGGTAGGACAGCAGCCCGTCCGCCACCAGGACCGTGCCCAGGGTGATCGGTACCACCAGGATCGTCGTCAGCAGCCGCCGGTGCCGCCACGGGTTGCGCAGCCGGTAGGCGACCGGCAGCGCCAGCCCGACGTTGATGAGTGTCGCAGGCAGCGCGATGCCAAGCGTCGTCAGGATGGTGCCGAACAGCCGGGGCGTGGTGAAGAAGTGCTGGTAGTTGCTCCACATCCCGCCCTGCATCGGCCGGAACGACAGAATAAGGCCATAAACGGCGGGATACAGGAACAGCAGGACCACTAGCAGGACGCCAGGCGCCAGCAGCAGCGGCGCCGCTCCCAGCCGGATGCGCGGCGTGCTCGCGGCGGCGGGACCGGCGGCCGCGACGGTTGCGGACACCC
>CAXTOB010000178.1:0-11508 GCA_964245505.1 uncultured Acetobacteraceae bacterium
CACGCAACCTGCTGGTGATTGCCAGCACCTGGGGCGAAGGCGAGCCGCCGCAACGCGCGACCGGGCTGCTCGGCGCCCTGTTGGCAGACTCCGCACCACGGATGGAGGGCTTGACCTATGCCGTGCTGGCCCTCGGTGACCGTTCCTATGCCCAGTTCTGCGAAACCGGTCGTGTGCTGGATGAGCGTCTGGCCGAGTTGGGTGCCCATCGTGCCGCGCCGCGGTTGGACTGCGACGTGGACTACGACGCACCTGCCGCGGACTGGCTGACAAAAACGCTAAAGGAGCTACGCGGGGAGCAGGATGCCCCGGCCGCCAGCGTCATCCATGTTGACTTCGGCCAGGCCGCCGCGCCTGCTTACGACAAGCTCAATCCGTTCGCGGCGGAAATCACCGACCTGGTGAACCTGAACAGCAGCCGCTCCGGCAAGCAGACCTCGCATGTCGAGCTGTCGCTGGCTGGTTCGGGCCTCACGTATGAGCCGGGCGACGCCATCGGCGTGATGCCGCGCAACGACCCGGCCGCGGTGGATGCCGTGATGTCCGCCGCCGGATTGCAGGGCGACATCTCCCTGCATGAGACGCTGATGGCCAAGCACGATGTCGCCACCCTGACCGGGCACCTGGTCCGTGGCTTGGCAGACGTGACGGGCGACAAGGCACTGGCGGCGCTGGCCGGGGATGCCGAGAAGCTGGCGGAGTTCCTACCGGGCCGCCACGTGGTGGACCTGCTGGAGGCCTACCCGAACCGGTTGACCGCGCCGCAGTTGACCGGGCTGCTGCGCGGCCTACCGGCGAGGCTTTACTCCGTGGCCAGCAGCCAGAAGCTGGTCGGCGAGGAGGCGCACCTGCTGGTCAGCGCCGTGCGGTATCACACTCACGGACGGCACCGGGGCGGCGTTGCGTCCACCCACATCTCCGACCGGCGCAAGATCGGCGACACGCTGCCGATCTACGTGAAGCCGAACGCGCACTTCCGCCTGCCGTCCGACCCGGCGGTGCCCATCATCATGATCGGCCCCGGCACCGGCGTCGCCCCATTCCGCGCCTTCATGCAGGAACGCGACGCGCTTGGCATCGGCAGCGACGGCACCAAGGCGCGGAGCTGGCTGTTTTTCGGCGACCAACGCTACACCCACGACTTCCTGTATCAGCTGGAATGGCAGGACTTGCTGGCCCGCGGGCTGCTGACCCGGATCGACGTGGCGTTCAGCCGGGACCAGGACAAGAAGATCTATGTGCAGCACCGCCTGTGGGAGCATCGCCGGAACCTGCATGCCTGGATGCAGGATGGCGCCCACGTTTATGTCTGCGGCGACCAGTCCCGCATGGCGAAGGACGTGCATGCCACCCTGCGTGACGTCATCGCCGACGGCTCTGCCATCACCCCCGAAGCAGCCGAAGCGCAGCTGAGCGACATGAAGCGTGCCGACCGCTATTTGCTTGACGTTTACTAAGCAGGCTTGCGTGGCTTGTCACACAAATGGCCCAAGGCTGCACCAGCCTGCCTAGTCTTTCATCCGTATGCAAACTTCGAGAGGTTTGCTTAGGAGGCATCCCATGCCCGATACGACCGTAACGCCGCTTTCCAAGAACGAGATCATCAAGAGCGGCAGCCGCGCCCTTCGCGGCGGCATCGCCGAGGGCCTGACCCAGTCCTGGACCGGCGCCCTGGCCGAGGACGACACCCAGCTCACCAAATTCCACGGCATCTACCAGCAGGATGACCGCGACCTACGGTCCGAGCGCGGCCGCAAGCGGATGGAGCCAGCGCTGAGCTTTATGGCGCGCCTCCGCATCCCAGCCGGGCGCGTGACGCCGGAGCAGTGGCTGCAGCTTTCGGAGATCGCGCGGGAGCGGGCCAACGGCACCCTGCGCCTGACCACCCGGCAGACCGTGCAGTATCACGGCATCATCAAGGGCAACCTGCAGCCCGCGATCAAGGCCATCAGCGACGCCCTGCTGGACACCAGGGCCGCCTGTGGCGACGTGAACCGCAACGTGATCGCCACCTCCAACCCGTATGAAGGTCCGGCCCACGCGGCGGCGCTGGATTTGGCGAAGACCCTGAGCGACAGCCTGCTGCCGCGGACCCGCGCCTGGCACGAAATCTGGCTGGGAGAGCAGCTTGTCGCCGGCGGCGAGCCGGAGGAGGAGCCGCTGTACGGCCTCACTTACCTGCCGCGCAAGTTCAAGATCGCTATTGCCGTGCCGCCGCAGAACGACGTGGACGTGTATGCGCACGACCTCGGCTACGTCGCCATCGTCAGGGACGGTGTCACTGTCGGCTATGACGTACTGGTCGGCGGCGGCATGGGCATGACGCATGGCGAACTCGACACCTTCCCGCGCACCAGCGAGCCTCTGGGCTACTGCACGCCCGACCAGGCGCTGGCCGTGGCCGAAGCGGTGATGCGCGTGCAGCGCGACAACGGCAATCGCAGCGTCCGCAAGCTCGCCCGGCTGAAATACACCATCGAGCGCATGGGCCTGGCCGCCTTTCGGCAGGAGGTCGAGAGCCATCTCGGCTACACCCTGGCGCCAGCGCATGGCGCGTCGTTTACCGGCACCGGAGACCGGCTGGGCTGGCACGAGGCCGGCGGCCTCTGGCATTATGGCCTGTTCGTCGAGAACGGCCGCATAACGGATACCCCGGAGCGGCGCCTGATGTCCGGCCTGCGCGCGATTGCCAATATCCACCGCTGCGAGTTCGTCCTGACCGCCAACCAGAACCTGATGATCGCAGGCGTGGCGGCGGAGGATAAGGCCAGCATCGAGAGCGTCTTGGCCGAATACAGCCTGGACCGCGGCGTATCACGGCTGCGCCAGCGCGCGATGGCCTGCGTGGCGCTGCCGACCTGCGGCCTGGCCCTAGCGGAAAGCGAGCGTTACCTGCCCAGCCTGATGACGAAGCTGGACGCCCTGATGGCGGAGGCCGGGCTGTCAGAGGACGAGATCGTGTTCCGTATGACCGGCTGCCCCAACGGCTGCGCCCGGCCGTACTTGGCGGAGGTCGCGATGGTTGGCCGTGGTCCCGGCCGCTACCACCTGTATCTCGGCGCCGCCTTCGACGGTACCCGTCTGAACAAGCTGTATCGGCGGGATGTGGACGAGGCGGCGATCCTGGCGGCGCTCGGTCCGCTGCTGCACACCTATGCCGCGGATCGGCAGCCCGGCGAGCGTTTCGGCGACTGGTGCATCCGCGCCGGACACGTGCTGGCGACCACGGCAGGCAACCGCTTCCACGAGGATCTTGGGCAGGCGGCATGATGGACAGCGACACGCTGACCGTTGTGAAGGTGGGAGTGGAAGCAGAGTCGGATGTTTGAAACCCGCTCGTTGACCCTGAGTGGATCATGCTGACGGGACGGCTTTGCGGCTGGTAATGCCGTTGTTAGAGCAGTTTGCAGCCGGGTCCGGCGCGAAGTAGCCGGACCCGAAGCTGCAAGCAACTGCTCAAAAATCAAGAACCTAAAGCGGTCTGCGTCCGGGCCGGACGCAGACCGCTTTAGGCCGCGGCGTTGGATCAGGGTTGCTGATGTGACGCTGGCGATCTTTGGCATGGGTGTGTTGGCTTGACGCTGTGAGCTGCTTTCGGCGTGGTAGTCCGATTGGACTTGCCCGCACTTACAGTCCTTAAAATGCCGCGTCGCCACAACCAACTCACTGATGCAAGCCCATTAATACAGGGCTCAGGCGACAAACGAGCGGCCGAACAGCCAATGATACCAAGAGCCAAAAGTTCTGACCGCTGACAACGGCATCGTGGTTGCGAGCCGCGCTTGCGGCATGGCAATCCACGCCTGCACGCTGAGGTCTTGCCGCTCTGGATTGCCGCGCCGAAGCCGGCTCGCAATGACCGGGGCCAATTGGGATCGGCAGGTCAGAACTTCCGGCGGTTGATATAACAGCGCCAGGGCCGCATAGAGCATGTTCGGCCCAAGCAGTTCCATTTGAACCGGACAAATGCTGGCGAAAACATTAGGTTGGAGCATGTCTGGTGCCTTCACCTGAGTCGAACGTATTCTAAGCAGGCTTGCGTAGCCCGTCACACAGATGGCATGCGGCCGTGCCAGGCCGCGCAAGCCTGCTTAGCTTTTCATCTGTGCGCAAACTTCCAGAGATTCGCTTAGAACAACCCTTCGATCTGCCCGTCCGCACCCAGGTGTATGCTGTTCGCCGCCGGCACCCGCGGCAGGCCAGGCATCGTCATGATGTCGCCGCACACCGCAACCACGAAGCCCGCCCCAGCCGAAAGCCGTACCTCCCGAACCGGCAGCACGTGGCCGGACGGCGCCCCCATCAATGCCGGGTCGGCGCTAAAGCTGTATTGCGTCTTTGCGATGCAGACCGGCACGCCACCGAACCCAGCGGCCTCGAACGCCGCCAGCCGCTTCGCCACCGGCGCCGAAACCTGGATGTCGGACGCCCCATAGATGCCGCGTGCGATGGTCCTGATCTTGTCGGCAAGCGGCATGTCGGACGGATACAGCGGCCGGTAACGCGCCGTCCCCGCATCCACCCGCGCCAGCACCGCCCGCGCCAAGTCCTCCGCCCCGGCAGCGCCGTCGGCCCAGTGCGTACACATCACCGTATCCACGCCCTTCGCCGCCATGGCGTTCCGCACGACGGCGAACTCGGCATCAGTGTCCCCAGTGAAGCGGTTCAGCGCCACCACCACCGGCAAGCCGAACTTGCCCATATTCTCAACGTGCCGGGCCAGGTTGGCCATGCCGCGGCCAACGGCAGCCGGGTCCTCCCGCGACAGGTCGGCCTTGGCGACGCCGCCATGCAGCTTCAGCGCACGCAACGTCGCCACCACCACGCAGGCCGCCGGCGACAGCCCGGCGCTGCGGCACTTAATGTCCAGGAACTTCTCCCCGCCCAGGTCGGCGCCGAACCCGGCCTCCGTCACCACAATATCCGCCAGCTTCAGCCCCAGCCGTGTCGCCACCACGGAGTTGCAGCCATGCGCGATATTGGCGAACGGCCCTCCGTGGATCAGCGCCGGCGATCCCTCCAGCGTTTGCACCAGGTTCGGCGCGAAGGCGTCGCGCAGCAGGGCCGCCATCGCGCCATCCGCCTGCAGGTCGCGCGCGGTGACGGCGACGCCATCCTGCCGGGTCGCAACCTGGATGCGGCCAAGCCGGTCCTGCAAGTCGTCCAAGTCTCGCGCCAGGCAGAACACCGCCATGACTTCGCTTGCCACCGTGATGTCGAACCCGTCTTCCCGCGGCGAGCCATTGGGGACGCCGCCGAGACCGTTCACAATGGAGCGCAACGCCCGGTCGTTCATGTCCAGCGCCCGGCGCCACGTCACCCGGCGCGGGTCCATGCGCAGCGCATTGCCCCAATACAGGTGGTTGTCCGTCAACGCCGCCAGCAGGTTGTTGGCCGAGGTGATCGCGTGGAAATCCCCGGTGAAGTGCAAGTTGATCTCGTCCATCGGCGCCACCTGCGCCCGGCCGCCGCCGGTCGCCCCGCCCTTCACGCCGAAGCAGGGGCCGAGCGACGGCTCCCGCAGGCAGATCATCGTGCGCCGGCCGACTCGGTTCAGCGCGTCGCCTAGGCCGATGGTGGTGGTGGTCTTGCCCTCCCCCGCGGCGGTCGGGCTGATGCCGGTCACCAGCACCAGCGCGCCGTCGGGCCGGTCCGCCTGGGACGCCACGAAGTCCAGCGACACCTTCGCCTTGTATCGGCCGTACGGCTCCAGCGCTTCGGCGGGGATACCGGCCACGGCGGCGATTTCGCCAATTGGGCGCAGCCGGGCGGCGCGGGCGATCTCCAGGTCGGAGGCCATCAGGCGGCCTGACGCGCGTGGATGCCCAGCTCGTCCAGCGCGTCGGCAATCGCCGCCACCGTGCCGCGCATGTCGTCCGGCGTCACCGCGCCGATGCAGCCCAGACGGAAGCTCGGCTGGTCGGTATTGTAGAAGTTGCTGATAAGGACCCCTCGGCGCTTCAACGCGTCCACGAAGGCCTGCAGGTTCCAGGCGGGGTCCGCGGGGGCATGCACGTTCAGCACGATGGGTCCCTGCACATCCAGCGGCAGGCAGGGCCGCAGCCCCAGCGCGCGCAGCCCGTCATACAACGCACGCATGTTGGCGGTATAGCGGCGGAGGCGGGCGGGCTGCCCACCCTCGGCATCATACAGGTCCAGCGCCACGTTGAAGGCGGCCAGGGCGCCCGCCGCCGGAGTGAAGCGGTGGCTGCCGGCGCCGACGCGCAGGCCGTGCGCATAAACGTCCGCCAGGTCCAGCGACCAGCTCCCAGCCTGCCCGGTGCAGGCCACCAGCCGGTCCACCCGCGCCACGGTGAAGGATGCGCCGGGCAGCCCTTCCAGGCACTTGTTGGTCGTGAAGGCCACGCTGTCCACCATTGGCAACCCCGCCAAGTCGAGCGGCAGCGCGCCAAAGGCGGACACCGCGTCCACGATCACCCGCCGCCCTGCCCGGCCCGCTGCGGCAGCCAGCGCCGGCACATCATGCACGACGCCGGTCGCGGTCTCGCTATAAACGCAGGCCAGGTGGCTGATGCCGGGGTCGGCGCGCAGCGCGGCCTGAACCGCCGCCGGGCTGGTGCGCTCCCCGTCTGGCACCGGCAACGGGACGACGTGCCGGCCCGCCTCCGTCGCCAACTGCTCCAGCCGGTCGGCGTAGTGGCCGGTCATCGGCACCAGCATCCGCCCGCCCGGCGCCACGAAGGTGCGAAAGGCCGCCTCCATCGCGAAGTGCCCGCATCCCTGCAGCGGCAACGCCGCGTGCTCGCCGGCCACCCCGCCTGCGATCGCGAGCACCCGGTCCCGTATGCGGGACAGCAAGGCGCGGAACTCATTGTCCCATGGCGCATAGTCCCGTGCGGCGGCGGCACGCACGTCCGGGTGGGTTGTGACCGGGCCGGGGATGAGCAGGAGCATGGGATGACCTGGAACGAGGACGGTTGACGCCAAGGGGTCGCCCGGATTGCTGGCGGGATCAACCCCTTCCGTGTTCATTTCGTGGCAGCACCTTAAGAAGCCCGGTTTTCCTTGACTTTGCTGCACTGCAAACCCATACCAAGCCTGCGCGGTTTGGCGTGACTTCGTGCGATTTTCGGCACAAACAGTCTCTTTCAAGCTCCTTGCGCCGGTTCTCGGTCCTGCAGACCGTGGTGCATCCCCCCACGCGGCCACCTTTTTAAAGGATGAGTCGCCCGGGTGCGAGCCAAATGAGAGTTTCCATCCATGTCCGATTTCGCATCCCTCGGCCTCGCTGCGCCGATCCTGAAGGCGTTGGTCCACGAGGACTACACCATTCCCACCCCGATCCAGGCGCAGGCCATCCCGCACGTAATGGCCGGGCGCGACGTGCTAGGCATCGCCCAGACCGGCACCGGCAAGACCGCTGCCTTTGCCTTGCCGATCCTGCACCGCCTGCTGGCCAACCCGCGCCAGCCGCCGCGCCGTGGCTGCCGCGTGCTGGTGCTGTCGCCGACGCGCGAGCTGGCGAGTCAGATCGCCGAGAGCTTCCGCACCTATGGCCGGCAGACCGGCCTGCGGACGGCGCTGATGTACGGCGGCGTGCCTAAGCTGCGCCAGGTGAAGGCGGTGGGCGCCGGCATAGACATCGTCGTGGCGACGCCGGGCCGCCTGCTGGACCATATGCAGGACGGCTCGATCCAGTTGAACGGCGTTGAGGTCCTGGTCCTGGACGAGGCCGACCACATGCTGGACCTCGGCTTCATCGTGCCGATCCGCAAGATCGTGCAAAGCATCCCGCCAGCCCGGCAGACCCTGTTCTTCTCCGCCACCATGCCGAAGGAGATCGCCACGCTCGCCGGACAAATGCTGCGTGACCCGGTGCAGGTGTCGGTGACCCCCGTCGCGACCACGGTGGAGCGGGTGGAGCAACGGGTGATCTTCGTCGAGACCGCGCGCAAGCGGGCGATGCTGGCCAACATGCTCCGTAACTCCAAGATGAGCCGCGTCCTGGTGTTCACCCGTACCAAGCACGGCGCCGACCGCGTGACCCAGCACCTGGAGGCCGTGGGCCAGACTGCCGCCGCCATCCATGGCGACAAGTCGCAGCCGCAGCGGGAGCGCGCGCTGGCTGCGTTCAAGTCCGGCCGCATCACCGTACTGGTGGCGACCGACGTCGCCGCACGCGGCATTGACGTCGAGGGCGTGACGCACGTCGTGAACTTCGACCTGCCGAATGTGCCCGAGGCCTATGTCCACCGCATCGGCCGCACCGCGCGGGCGGGCCAGGGCGGCATGGCGATCAGCTTCTGCGACAGCAGCGAGCGCCCGCATCTGCGCGGGATCGAGAAGCTGATCCGCACCCGCCTGCAAGTCGAGGAGCCGGAGGGACTGGCCGCTTAGGGCATGTTCGGATCAAACGGCTTCATTTGACCGAATAAATGCTAGCAAAAACAATAGCTGGAGCGGGCTTGGTGCTTCCATTTGCACCAAACCTGCTCTAGCCGGCCGCCTTCAGGAGGACGTCCGTTGGCCTACGCCGTAAAAGAGCTGTTCGCGACGCTGCAGGGTGAGGGCGTACGGGCAGGCCGCGCTTCCGTGTTCTGCCGCTTCGCCGGCTGCAACCTTTGGTCCGGACGCGAGGAGGACCGGGCGGAGGCTGCCTGCCGGTTCTGCGACACCGACTTCGTCGGTATGGACGGTGAGGGCGGCGGCCACTTCGCCGATGCCAGCGCCCTGGCGGTGGCTATCGAGGCCACCTGGCCCGGCGGCCTCGCCAACCGCTACGTCGTGTTCACCGGCGGCGAGCCGTTGCTGCAGTTGGACGCGCCGCTGGTCGAGGCCGTCCATGCCTGCGGATTCGAGGTTGCTGTCGAAACCAACGGTACGCTGGACCCGCCGCCGGGGCTGGACTGGATCACCGTCAGCCCAAAGGCGGGCGCACCGTGGCGGCTGCGCACCGGGTCGGAGCTGAAGCTGGTCTATCCCCAGGCCGGGCTGCAGCCGGATGCGCTGCCGGACGGCCTCGGATTTGCGCACCGTTGGCTGCAGCCGATGGACGGGCCGGACCGGGTGGCGAACACCGCCGCGGCGGTGGCTTACTGCCTCGCAAACCCCGCATGGCGGCTCAGCCTGCAAACGCACAAGCTGATCGGGATACCGTGACGTGTTCGAGTTGACGAAGGGGTTTCGCTTCGAAGCGGCGCACACCCTGCCCGGCCGCACCGTGGATACCGAACCGAGCCGGCGCATCCACGGGCATTCCTACCGGGCCGACGTCGTCGTGCGCGGCGTGCCTGACCCGGCGACCGGCATGATCATAGACCTCGGCGTGTTCGAGCGGTCGTTGGCGGAAGTGCAAGACGGCTTGGACCACCGTTTCCTGGATGAGGTGGCAGGCCTCGGGCCGGCAACCCTGGAGAACCTGGCGGTGTGGATTTGGCAAGGGTTGAAGCCAGTCTGCGCCGGCCTGGCGCGGGTGACAGTGCATCGCGACAGCAACGAGGAAAGCTGCAGCTACTTCGGGCCGGGGATCGAGGGCGGCTAACCGCCCTCTACTACGCCCCTTCCCGCTGTGCCGGTAGCATCCGTGCCAGCAGCCCGTCCCGCCGCACCACGGCATGCCACGCCGTCGCGGCGAGGTGCAGCAGGATCAGCGCGTAAACGGCCCATTGACCCGTCGCGACATGCAGCCAAGTCGCGATCCCGTCCATCGTCGCATTCTTGGGCATGCCCGGAATGCTGAACAGCCCGAAGTAGTTGATCGGCTGCCCGCTGCCTGCCAATAACAGGTAGCCGGTAACCGGCATCCCGATCATGGTGATGTAAAGCAGCCAGTGGGACGCCCGGGCCGCGACTGCCTCCCACCGTGCGGTATGGCGCAACGCGGGCGCTGGGTTCCGGTGGCGCCAGAGCAACCGCACCGCGACCAGTGCCAGGATGGTCAGGCCGACCGACTTGTGCAGGGTGAACAGCGTCGTGCGGCCGGGATTGTCCCGCGCCATATTCACCATCACCCACGCCAGCGGCAGGATAATGAACATCAGCGCGGCCGTGACCCAGTGCAGCGCCTGCGCCGTCAAGGTATATCGGGCGCCCGCCGCGGGAGGCGGGGCCAGCGGAGCTTCGGTAACCTGCACTGATGTGTCCATGTTCGGATTTGCTCTGCCCTGTTCAGTTGCAATACGGCCGGTTCGCCTGTGAAACACAGCCACGGGTGGACTGCCTTCGAACACGAGTATGGGACCGCCTGGCTGAGTGCCTAGTCTTGGACCGAAGCGGCAAGACTCAGGCGCAACGAGAGCGGGAACCGGCAGCCTCCAAGGCCCGCCGCATCAACATGCTTTTGACCGCCGACGGGCAGGTGCGAAGTGCCGCACGAATGCAGGTGATGGGATCTGGTTTTAGTTCTACACCAAAATGACAATCCGCCGTGGCTGAAAGATGCCCCCTTACTGGAAGACGGATCACGACTTTCGCAACACTTTCTATTCAGGAATCTGCGGTGAAAGTATGCGCGCCGCATTGCCGGGCAGCGAAGGCCAACCATCCCACCAGAAAACGGGACCAAGCGGTTCAGCCATGCCGCAGACCCTTCAACGCCTGGATCATCTGCTTCGACACCTCGGCCCATTCAACGCCGACAACATCAGTTGTCTTCACCGTGGTCCGAACTTCAACCAACCGCCCCAACGCCTCCGCCAAGCTCTCAGCATCCGGCTCGCACAGGATCGCCCCCGGCACCCCCTGCAACTGCTCCTGCAAGCCTCCTACCCGCGTCGCCACGATCCAACGCCGCGCCGCGATCGCCGCCGCCGCAACCCCGCTCTGGCTGGCCTCCCGATGCGACAGCACCAGCGCGTCCGACCAGGCCAGCAGTGCGCCCACCTCGTCCTCCGGCACCCAGCGGTTCTCCACGGTAACGCCGGGCAGTGCCCGCAACGCGTCCAGCACAGCGGACTCCGGCCCGTTGCCCACCACCCGCACCTCCAGGTCGTTCCGCGCGCCCAGCCGCGCCAGCCCGTCCGCCAGCAAATCCAGCCCCTTGTAGGGCAGTAGCCTCCCGAACGAGAGCAGCCGCAGCCGCCCGCCATGCGTCCCCGGCGGCGGCGGCGGTGGCCCAAAGGCAAAGGGCGGCAGCGATCCCGTCATCAGCAGCCGCCCCGCCGCACCCTGCTCCGCCAGCCGGTCCGCAACATGGGCGCTGAGCGCGAACAGCCCATCGGCCTGGCCAATCAACCGCCGCTGTAGCCGCATCTGGATGGGGAAGCCATCGCCGGGATGGCTATCGGCATCGTGCACCACCACCGCGAACGGCACCCCAGCCCGGCGCAGCGCCGCCGCCATCACCAGGTCCAGCGCCGCCGGCATGGCGCACAGCGCCACGTCCACCCGCTCCTGCCGCAGCCACCGCACCAGCCCCGGCACGATCAACGGCGCCCGCAGCGCCCGTAGCGCAAAGCCGGCCACGCCGGCATAGGTTGGGAATGGCATGTCGCACGGCGGCGGCTCGGCCGAGCGCAGGAGTTCGGCGCCAGCCGCCAGGGACAATAG
>CAXTOB010000179.1:0-11501 GCA_964245505.1 uncultured Acetobacteraceae bacterium
GGCGGCCCGCCCGTGGCGGCTCCTGCCGAGCCGGGCGGCTTCGGCAGTAAACTGGTGACGCAGAGCGTGACCGGCCAGCTCGGCGGCTCCATCGCGTTCGACTGGCCCCCGGAGGGCGTGGTCGTCACGCTGCGGATGAGCAAGGCACGGCTGGCGATTTAGGTGCGCCTGGGTGGCTACGTGGTCCCGATCAAGCGGTGCAGGGCATCTAGGACCTCGCTCAGGCTATACGGCTTGCTCATGAATACCGCGGCCGGGTCCAGCGAACCCAGGCGCTTCACGAGGTGGGCGGCGTAGCCGGACACGACCAGCACGGGGATGGCCGGGTGCCGGCGCCGGGCGTGCAGGGCCACGTCAATGCCGTCGAGCGTCCCGGGCATCCGCACGTCGGTGAACAGCACGTCGAAGCTGTCGGGATCGTCGAGAAGCGCGCGAGCCTCGTCGCCATGCTGGGCTTCAACGACCTCGAACCCCTCGTCCCGAAGCATCTCCGCCGTCACCAGCCGGATGAGGGTCTCGTCCTCAACCAGCAGTACGCGTGCCGTGGCCATCTCGTCCTTCGACGCAGGAGGGGCGGCCATTAACCTTTATGCGCCATAGTTGCAGCAAGCTAAATCCGCTCACTCATCTGACACAGATGCGAGAGGCTGTCAGCGCTGCACCTTGCTGTGCCCAAGCTGGCTGTCGCCCAGCGCCTCAACCTCTTCCCGTCTCCGCGTGCCGCCTGGCACGGGCCACCGACCTGGTGAACGGCACCTCGCACAACACCGCTCCGCATATACGACCATCTCCGCGGGGGTCGGAATATACCTATACGGGCCGATTAGCCCCCACGCACCGGGATATACAGGGTAAGGCAGCCGAACGGGGGGCTGACGTGGCTACAGTGCTGGTAGTGGAGGACGAGCACAACATCGCGGAACTACTCGATGCTGTGCTCACGGAGGAGGGCTATCAGGTGCTGGTCGCCATGAACGGCAGGGAGGGTCTGGATCTGCTGGCCCGGGAGCAGCCGCAACTGTTGTTGTGTGACCACATGATGCCGGCGATGGATGGTGGCACGATGCTGGAAGCGATGGCGGCTGATCCGACCTTGCGGGGCATTCCGGTCGTCATGATGAGTGCCATGCGCGAGGCGGCCGTCGCCAAGCGGTGTTCAGGTTACGCCGCCTTCCTGCACAAGCCGTTCAAGGTGTCTGAATTGCTGGAGGTGGTTGAGCGGACGCTCGGAACAAGCAACGTCGAAGCGTCTTGATACAGGCGTCCTGGCCCAGACCGCGAAGATGTACAGATTGGCCATTTAAATCATTGTAGGGTTTTCAGCGGCGGCCGGGGCTGATGATGTCGGTTGGATCAAGTATTTCCGACCGGCGTCATGCTACTTGCACATACAAATTTCATAGACTTACCTGCCAAGTTCGACGCATGTTCATGGAAAATATTCCAAATATACGTGAGAGTGACTAGTAGTATATGGTCTTTGTCTACCAGGAATTTGTCCTTAGTTCTTTATAGGTCAGCTTGAAATGTCAGACAGCAGTGCCGACCGCACCGTCGAGAAGCTGCTGCGCCAGCAGGCTGCGTTGGCAGCCTTTGGCAGCTTCGCGTTCCGGGAAACCGACCTGCTCAAGGTCCTGACGGAGGCCGCGCGCATCTGCGCCACCTCCCTCGAAGTGCCTTTCTCGAAGGTGTGCCGTTACCGCGCCGGCAAGGATGACCTGTTGATCGAGGCCGGGTGGGGCTGGAAGCTCGGCGTCGTCGGCCGCGTGGTGTCCCAGGCCGATGAAAGCTCGCCTCAGGGGCGGGCCTACGTCACAGGCAAGCCCGTCATTATCCGCAACGTCAACACCGCCAACAACCTGGCGCTGCCGGCCTTCTACGAGGAGCACGGCGTCGTCTCGACCGTGGACGTGCTCATCCCGGCCATCGACGGAGAACCCTACGGCGTGCTCGAAATCGACAGCACGCACCAGCATCAATACGACGAGCACGACATCAACTTCCTGACCGGCTTCGCCAACGTGCTGGCCGAGGCGGTCGCCACCGTGGGGCGGGTCAAGGCGCTGCGGGATGCGCTGGACGCCAAGAGCCTGCTGACGGAGGAGTTGCAGCACCGCGTCAGGAACAACCTGCAAATGGTCAGCGGCATGTTGGAGAACTACGCTCGGACCACGCCTGGCGGCGAAGCCCGGCAAGGCATAAACCTGATCGTCCGCCGGGTGACCACCTTGGCCCAGGTTTACGACAGCCTGCTCGGGATCGGGTTGAGCGAGACCGTGGACCTGGCCGACTACCTCCTAGCCTTGTGCGTGCGCCTGCCCGGGCTGCAAGCCGAGCGGGACCGGCCGGTGCGGATTGTCTGCAACGCCGTGTCTACCCTGCTTGGCCTGGACGAGGTGACGGCGCTTGGCATGGCGGTCGCGGAACTGGTAACGAACAGCTACGGCCACGCCTTCCCGGACCGGGACGGGACCATCACCGTTACCCTGGCGCACTTGGGTGCTGGCCAGGCTGCGATCACGGTCTGGGACGATGGGGTCGGCTTCGTGGCCGAGGCCGGCAGCACCCGGCACGGGGTGGGCCTGGTCAAGCGGCTGCTGGAGCAGATTGGCGGCACATTGGAGGTCCAATCCGGCGACGGGACATCGTGGACGCTGGCCTTCGCAGTGCCGGTGCCGGCCGATGGAACCAAGGCCGCCGCGTAGCGCACACGCAAACCTCGAAGGCCGTCAAGAAGAAGATGCCCGGCCCCGGTGTGACTGCGAGCAACAGGGCCACGGCGAGAGAAAACGCGAGCTGGCTGACTTTGGCCATCAAGCACCTGCAACAACCAGCTTGCCGAGCAGCCGGTCCTGCACGGCAAAAGGCTGGCCGCAGCAAGGGCGACACGCAACGCCTCCATCGGCATGGTTGGGCAGAGCCTGTCCGCCAAACCAAGGGACACTGGTGGCGAATTCTCCGACTATGCGGCGAGAGCGGCAAAGCGCGACACGCGGGTGGGTGCGATGGGCCGGCCTCCGAACCAAGCTGCGATGCGGTCGAGGTTGATGGCTGCGGCGGTGGCCACATGCTGCAGGCCCGTTTTGGCCAGCCCGCGGTAGCGCGTTTGGCGCAAGCCAAAGGCGCGCACGGCTTGCGACATCGTGCTTTCGATCCCTTGGCGCTGCGCGTAGAGCCGCCTACCCTCCGCCGTGCGCCCCCGTGCCCTGGCAGCGGCAAGGGCGTTGTGTTCATCACGCGGTAGGATCGCGAGCACCCGGCCTTGGTTGGGCGTTTGCGTCCGCGTGCAGCGGCTGCGAGACGCGCAGTTCCGGCAGTCGGCAGCCCTGAACTGGGCGCGGACCCGGGCGCGCTGGCCCGGGCGCTTCATGTCCTTATACCAGCCGGCACTTTCTTTGCCTTCCGGGCAGCGTGCCTTCTGCCGGTCCCAATCCACGGTAAAGTCGGCAGCGGTGAATGCCCCCTCGGTGTGGCTTTGCCAGCTCAAGTCAGGCCGGCCAGGGCCGATTAGGGCGATGCCGTGCTGGGTGTGGGCGGAGATGAGATGGTCCGCGCTGACATAGGCCGAGTCCACAAGGTGCTCGGACGGTGCCAGGCCCTTGCCGGCCAGGGCCGCATGGATCGGCGCCGTGCGGAGCGCGTCATGGACGTTGGCCGGCACGGTGTCGGCGTGGACCACCAGGCGTGGCGCCCCTGGGTCGCAGGTTTCGGTGAAGTGGACCATGTAGCCAGTCCAGGTCGTATTGGCCTTGGTGCGGTAACGGGCCTCGGTGTCGTAAGGCGATTCCAGACGGTCTCCGGGACCGCGGCCCCGCACCGGCCGCAGCCGGGCACCACCATCCTGCCCGCTCCCGTCCTGCCTGTCCTCGATCCGCTCGAAGTGCCGTGCCCACACGCGGCGCAGCGTCCCGATGGCGGGCAGCACCGCGGCATCCGGGGGCGCGTCCGACCTGGCCAGCGCGTCGAGGAGCCGGAAGCCATCTGCGCCGACCTGGGCGACGTAGGCGTCGCGCTTGGGGCCGACCTCGGGTATCCGCCGCTCCTCAACACGCATGTCATAGCGCTCGTGCCAGTCGGCCGGCGCGAGCGCGCGCAGCCAGTCCGGCGCGACGACGGCGATGTCGTTCAGCGCCGCGCGCAGCGTTTCCGCCGCAAGCTCCAAGCGGTTGAGACTGCGGACGGCGGCGAGCACGTGCGTGCTGTCGGTGCGCTGGCGCCCGCGCGCCTTGAGCAGCCCGTCCTCGCGCGCCGCGTCCACCACCCGCGCGAGCAGCCGGTCCACGGCCGTGTTGCCCAGCAGTCTGCCGCGGAACTCGCACAGTACGCTGCGGTCAAAGCCTGGGTCGTCGAGGTCGAGGGCCAGCAGGTATTTCCAATCGATCCGGCCACGGACGGCTTCGGCCGCCTGCCGGTCGCTCAGACCCTCGCGGAACTGCATCAGCGTCACCAGCGCAAGCCGCCACGGCGCGTAGGCCGGCTGACCGCGCTTGGGGTACAGGTCGGCGAAGTCGGCATCCGTGAACAGCGTGCCCAGCCGGTCGCGCAGGATCAGGTAGGGGTTGCGGGTCCGGAACGCGGCGTGGGCGACACGGGCGGTGTCGTCGGGCACGGGCGGGATCGGCTGCGGGAGGCAAAGCGACATGGCCACACTCCAAGCTCAAAACCACCAAACGCCGCTAGCTCCGCCAGGCTCCCGAATTCGCCACCAGTGTCGGTTCGTTTGGCGGACATGCTCTACAAACCAAAATCGCTGGAGGCCGAACCCCGGCTACCGTAGCTTTCGATCGGCACGGGCAAGGGGTGTTCATGATCTGCGTCCGACTGTCGGGCGAGGAAGACGAGTTGGCGGCGCAGGAGCTGCTTGGCCAGCTTGGCTATATCTTCACCATTGAGGAGGTCCGGGCGCGTTTGGTCCTGCTCGCAGCCTCTGGCACGGACCCTGTTCTTCTCGCAATCGAGGACAGCAGGGCCGTCGGGCTGATCGCCCTGCACTGCGCGTCAATGCTTCATCAAAGGGAGCTTGTTGCCAGGATCACAGCCCTTGTGGTGCGCGACGATGCTCGCGGGAAGGGGATCGGCCGCATTCTGGTCGATGCAGGGGCCAATCTGGCGCGGCAGGCGGGTTGCGGCGCCATGGAACTGACAACCGCCACTCACCGGACCGAAGCCCAAGCATTCTACAAAGCCTTGGGCTTCACAACCTCGTCCTTGCGCTTCGGCCGGGTGTTCAACAAGGAAGCGGCTCCGTAGGTCCGCGCAGGTTTGTTTGACGGACAGGCACTCTTGGCGGGATTGAAGAGCTTGTAGACTGCTTTTGATTGAAACCACATTTTGAGGGCAATTACTCTGACGACGGCTCCAACGATGGCCGGCTCAGTTGTTCAAGCGCTGTGCCGTCGAGCCTGTAAAATATCTTCTCGGCACTAACTACGGCTCCAAGACGATCATAGAAGGACCGAGCTGCCTGGTTGTCCTTTGTCGTGACCCAGTCCACACGGCTATAACCCCGCTTAATGGCTGTCTGCGCCAGATATCGCATCAGAAACTTACCTACTCCCAACTTTCGGGCATCAGCCTTGACAAAGAGTTCCTTTAGATAAAATCCCGGAGCGATACCCGGTCCTGGGTACGTGCTGACGAGTGCGAAACCGCAGATACTTCCATCGACTTCAGCCAGCATAATTTCGAAGTCTGTAGGGCGTTCCGTAGTCTGACGCAGGATGGTGTCGATCTCCTGCACCGGCTGGTGGTGAAATTCCTGCAGCTCTCTAAACATGGCTGCCACGTATGGCGCATCCAGCGGCGCAGCGCTGCGACAATGAACCTGCGAGGTCTTTCTCTGCATGGCTAGGCTCTTCAACATTGGCTCCTCAAGTACAATATCGTAATCGTCATATAGATTGCCCACGTGGTCGAGCACCCATCCGTCTCACCTGCAAATGGTCTGAAGTGAACCATCATAGCTGAGCATCCATCTGGCCTTCGTTTGCCGGACACCATGAGTTCGGGCGACCACTCAAGCCACTGCGGCATCGAATAGCCATTTCGCACAGCTTCGCGGTCATTGCTATTATAGAACAGTTCCGATTTTGAGCATCGGGCAGCCTCCCGGCTCCACGCTGAACGACACCTGCGAGAAGTCGCGCAACCAGTCGTGCGGCTCCAGTTCAGCCTCGGTGAGTGTCGTTGCGAGTGCGATCACTTGGGCACCCGCCGCGCGTCCGGCAGCAAGTCCAGCAGGTGCGTCCTCGAAAACGACCGTCTCAACGGGAGAGAAGCCAAGGCGGGCTGCGGCTTGGACATACCCCTCGGGATCAGGCTTGCCTGCGGTCACGTCCTCTGCGGCGACCAAGACATCAGGCACGGGCAAGCCGGTGAGGCGCAGCCATCTTTCCGCCAACGCCCGCTCATCCGAAGTCACCACGGCCCACCGGGCGTGGGGAAGCGATCTGAGAAGCGCCGCCGCGCCGGGAATGGCTGTAAGTCCTTCGGTGGCCTCAGTGGCGCCTCTCGTCAAGGAAGCTGCCTCGGCACCGGTGTCAACGCCGCGGGGAGCGAACATCATGACCGTTTCGATGGTTCGGCGCCCCGGCGACGCGAGCAGAACGGCGTCCGGATCAACGCCGTGCCTGGCGGACCAGCGGCGCCAAAGCCCGGCGATGACAGACGTGGAATCTACAAGGGTCCCGTCCATGTCGAAGATGAGTGCCTGTGTGGGCAGCTCCGTTCCCGCCGCTATCTGCATCCGTTCCTCTGGCTCACGTCGGACCATGCTGAGCCATCACGTAAGACCTGCAAAGGGTCGCGCGCGGTCCTACAAGGCAGCGGCCGCCGATGTGCGCCCGGTCCCATGTGCGGGAAGGCGCTTGCTCATGTACACGACCATGCCGAGCTGCGGACGCACCTCCTCACGGTCCACCTGATACCCGATGCGGCCATAGAGCCGCAGATTGTCGGTGAAGCTCCCGTTTGTGTAGAGCCGCGTTTCCCCGTGCCCGAGCGCCTCTGCGATCTTCTCGGCGTGCGCCAGCAGGACACGGCCGAACCCCTGGCCTTGAGATGTGGGCGCAACCGCAACGTTCACGATCAGCAAGTGGTCTGCCTCGGAGCGCATCTCAATCAGCCCCACAAGCCTGCCGTCATCGTGCAGCAGGTCCACTAGATGGTCACGGACGGCCGCGTTGTAGTCCACGGTCATCGGCCTTGGCTCGCGGCCGATCACCGCAACCCACCTCGCGTAAGCTGCGCGTGTCAGCTCGCGAACGGAATCGGCGTCGCCCGGCCCGGCCCGACGCACTTCGGTGCGCGCTCCATTCATCGAAGGTTGGCCGGGGGTGGGGGCTGGATGTGTAGAGTCATGGCCCTGCAAAGCGTCCTCCTGACGTTTGGGCAAAGAAAAACCCCCGGAGCCAAGGGCTGCGGGGGTTCGGGAATGCGGGCTAGGGACCGGTCTGACTGGTGTGGCCTACGATGAGGCAAGCACCGCTATTGAGGGGTCGATCTGCACGCAGCCGCAAAGGCCGCCGCTGAGAAACAGCGTCGGCGTCGGTTCGCGGTGATGAGGCAAAGAAGGCCCATGCTTTGAGCTTAGAAGCACCGTTCCACGACGGTCAACAGTAACGGCCGAGGGGTGTACCATTTCGTCAAACGACCCGATACCGTTGGCGAGTTTAATCGACCCGTCAGGACGCGCGTCGGCAAGCTGAGCAAACCTTTCCTCAATGCTGGTCAGGCAGGGTCCATAGGGTCGGTGACGCCGTGAGCAAACGGCCAACTTCGAGTTCGCCAACAGGGTCCGACCGCCTGACGAGGTGGAACACCTGCCTGGGCTACCCGCGCCTACGTCACCTGTCTGCGCCGTGTTCTTGGGCGTGCCTTGCCCGGTGCTGACCCCTGCTCCGGGGAGGGCGTCAGCGGCCCCCAGCTCATGATCACCTCCAAGCACACCCGTGCCCGTGCATGGTCGGTGATGAGCGGGAAGTGCCGGCGCAGTTCGATCACGCCAGACAGCTCGCCCCCGTCCTGGCAGGCTTGGCGGATCGCAAGGGCGGTTGCTTCATCGACGGCGAACATGGAAGGAGCTTGGACCCGTCTGCCTGGCAAGGGCAAGCAGGCGTGCAGAACGCAACGTGCAACGCGGATCGGACGTTATGTCACATGCAAAAATCAGGAATTCCAAGACAACGGCAGCTTACTCGAACGTAGGATTACGCGGCTGGGTGGATGACGATTTACTCTTAGCATAACTCGGTAAACCTGGTGGGATTTGAGCCCATGGCGCTGCCGAGCTTGTGTAGCTCTGGTAAGTTGGGATCACGTAGCTTGGGTCATCAATCAATCCGGCTTTGACGTAGATACGATTGGGATGCTGCTCCAAAAAACCGTAGACTGGAGAGCCGCAATCTGGACAGAAGCGCCTCGTCAACTTGGCCCCGCTACCACCAGCTTTGGTGAAACTTTTAGGTAATCCGGATAACAACCTGAAATTCTCAAGCGCAACCGGGATATTGATACTGAACGCACTGCCGGTCATCTTGCGGCAATCCGAGCAGAGGCAGTAAGCGGCTGGCGCCAGAGGCTGAGAGATTGCGAAACGGATTGATCCGCACAAGCAACCTCCTTCGACGGTGTTCTGCGAGATCATGACGATCATCCGGTATCGTGACCGGTAAATCCTATGATAATCATGCAGCGATGTCACGCCAGCGCTAACGGGGAGTAGGTTGAGGATTCGTGCTTATGCCGAGCTCGGCATAGGCGCGGAACGTCGCCATAGTCCAATATGGTCGGGCCAGTGAAGACCGGGCATAGGTGGCCGGCTCTGATTGGGCTATCCAGGTGGGGTGTTCAGGCCGGAGGCAGATAACCGAGTGGAACCTTCCCCGAAGAAGTTGCTCCTGCGCGCACTGGCAGGTGAGCAAACCGAACGCCCGCCAGTTTGGCTGATGCGCCAGGCCGGGCGCTACCTACCGGAGTACATCCGAACCCGTGAAGCTGCCGGCGGAATGCTCGGCCTATGCAACTCGCCGCAGCACGCAGCCGAGGTCACGCTTCAGCCTATCCGGCGCTTCCAGCTTGATGGCGCCATCCTGTTCGCTGACCTTCCTCAACTCGCAGCCGCATTGGGACAGACCCTCGAATACCGGGAGGGCGATGGTCCTGTGCTCACCCCGCCGATCCGCTCCCCCCACGACATTCAGCAACACCTTAGCCTGTCCCGCTTCCACGATGAGCTGGCGCCGATCTACGAGACTGTCCGGGTGCTTTCGGCCTCTCTGCCCTCCCATGTCACTCTGGTTGGTTACGCGGGTGCGCCCTGGACCGTCGCCACCTACATGGTCGAGGGCAGGGGCGGGGCTGCGTCCGATCACGCCGCCATCAAGCAATGGGCATTGAGCGACCCGGACGGGTTCCAGCCTCTCATAGACCTGCTGACGACAGCCGCGATCCAGTTCCTGGACCGGCAGATCGAGGCTGGCGCGGAGGCAGTCCAGCTTTTCGAGAGTTGGGCCGGCATCCTGCCGGAGCCGTTTTTCCAGCGGTGGTGCATCCAACCCGTTGCCGCCATCGTGCAGGCGCTAAAGCTCAAGCACCCTACGGTTCCCGTCATCGCCTTTCCCCGTGCGGCAGGTCTTCTCTATGACGGCTATGCACAGGCGACCGCGGCTGACTGCATCGGCCTCGACAGCACCGTGCCGCTAGGTTGGGCCTCGCTGGCAATCCAGCGTTCCTTGGGACGCTGCGTCCAGGGCAACCTTGATCCGTTGATGCTTGTCGCCGGGGGCGACCAGATGGCGGCAGAAGTTGAACGCATTCTCCAAGCAGCAAGCCAAGGACCGTTCGTCTTCAATCTCGGGCACGGCATCCTGAAAACGACGCCGCCAGAGCATGTGGCTGCTCTGGTAAGACAGGTGCAGGCTTGGCGCTCATAGCTGTTTGTGGGCTTGCAAAGGGTCATGTCCGGACGTTCTGGGCGCAATGTCCAAAAGAAAATCGGCGGCTAGCTGTCCGCCCGGGTTCGTTTGACGGACGCCTATTCTGTGCGCCACCTCCCACCGCAAAGTCGCGCCAAGACCGGATCGCAGATCGTGGACACCCAAGGCGAAGCTGACTTGGCAGCAACCAAACCAGAGCTTGGAGCATTCATGGACGTGCAGCGGATTGCGGCCTTCTCCGTTGGGCCGAACGGCGGCAACCCTGCCGGTGTGGTGCTGTGCGACCAGCTTTCCGAGACGGGTGAGATGCAGGCGGTTGCGGCGGGCGTCGGCTACTCGGAAACGGCCTTCGCTGCGCCGGTGGAAGGCGGCTGGCGGGTGCGGTACTTCGCGCCCCAAGTCGAGGTTGACTTCTGCGGCCACGCGACGATCGCGCTGGGAGCGGCGCTCGCCCTGCAACAGGGCAATGGCACCTTTTCGCTCCACCTCAACCACGCCAGGATCACGGTAGACGGACGCCATACCGGGCCGACCCTGGCCGCTGCTCTCCAGTCGCCGCCGACCCGCAGCAACGCAGCCAGCGATGCCCTGCTCGCGGAAACTTTGGTGTTGTTCGGCCTTGATGCCGGAGACCTCGACCCTCGAATACCGCCGGCCATCGCCCACGCCGGTGCCGACCACCTTGTTCTTGCGCTTCGCAGCCGCGCTTCGCTACAAGCCATGCGCTATGATTTCGATGCCGGACGGGCGCTCGCGCTGCGGAATGGCATTGGCACGTTCAGCCTGATCCATGCCGAGACGCCCCAGCGGTTCCACGCGCGCAACCCTTTTCCAATCGGTGGGATTTACGAGGACCCTGCGACGGGTGCCGCCGCGGCTGCCCTTGCGGGCTACCTGCGTGACCTTGGATGGCCGCATGACAGCATGATCGAGATTACCCAGGGTGAGGACATGGGCGTGCCCTCGCGCCTGCGGGCCGAGATTACACCTACACCCGGCGCAAGCATCCGGGTTTCGGGCGACGCGCGCCTGATGCAGGCAGCGACAGCCACATAGGGCCGGCTTGGGCTGATGCTCCCCTTCCTCAAACGGCAATGATCGCGGTGACCTCGATCTCAATCCGTGCCGCGGAGGGTGTCAGCCCCGCCACCTGGACAAGCGTGCTTGCTGGACGGGTTGACCCGAAGGCTTCCGCATGGGCGCGGGTGCTGCGCGACAATCAAGGTGAGAACGCCCGTCAATCAGGATGAGAAAACGTTCTGCGGCTTGCGGCGCAGGGAGGGCGAAGCCCGACCGGAGGTGCAAGCCGCAGAAAATCTGGCCTGAGGTCTCCAGGGGGAGGGCGATGGTCTGGTGATCGCGACCGGTCTGGTCTGTGGATGGGTCTTCCCGAGGGGACCCGCCCATTGCCCGGCCGCCATGTCACTGACTATCAGATGAGGCTTTACATGACCTTCCGACACACAGACGGCCCGGCGGTCGCCGCGGCCAAGACGTCCATCAGCACCGCCTGTCAACGCCGGCTGAATCCTCCCCGGATGTTCCAAAGTAATATTCCTCAGGTAG
>CAXTOB010000180.1:0-11463 GCA_964245505.1 uncultured Acetobacteraceae bacterium
GTCCCATGCTCATCAACGCCATGTTCGACCGGCTGGTCCACCCGGCCCGGGGACGCGAGGGCGGCGGCCCGGGCCAGGTGGGCGGCATCCGGCTCGCGTCAGGCAAGCACATCGGGAGCAAGGGCCTGCAGGAGGTCGCACAGGGTGACGCCGTGGTCCTCGAGCTGCCCGGTGGCGGCGGTTACGGCAGCCCGGGCGAGCGCGGGCGCGATGCCATCGAGGCCGACCTGCTGGGAGGCTACCTGACCCTGGACGGAGCCACGGCCCAGTATGGCGGTGCGGCCGATGATTGACTGGCAGGTTGACCTTTACTCCGACACCAAGACGCGCCCGGACGCGGCGATGCGGGCCACCATGGCCGCAGCCGTCGTCGGCGACGAGCAACAGGACGAGGACCCGACCGTCGCCGCCTTGAACGGGCGCGTGGCGGCGCTGCTCGGGACGGAGGCGGCGCTGTTCCTGCCCTCCGGCACGATGGCGAACCTCGTCTCTGTCCTCGTCCACTGCACCCGCGGCGACGAGATCCTGTGCGAGGCCACATCCCACTTGCTGCACTTCGAGACTGGAGGGCCAGCGGGCGTCGCCGGGGCGGTCGTGACGCCGCTGCCTGGCCACCGCGGCATGTTCAAGCTTGATGACCTGAAACGGGCGATCCGCACCCCGCGACGCAACGCGCCGCGCCCGCGCGTCGTCTGGATCGAGCAGACAACCAACCTGGGCGGCGGCGCCGTCTGGCCGCTGGTCGAACTGCAGGGGATCAGGGCCTTCGCGTCGTCGTCCGGGCTGGCCGTCCACATGGACGGCGCCCGGCTCATGAACGCCGCGGTCGCGCACGGGGTCGAACCCAAGCAGTACGGCGCGCTGGCGGACTCGCTCTGGATCGACTTCACGAAGGGACTGGGCGCCCCGTTCGGGGCGGTCCTGGCTGGGTCGGAGGCGTTCATCGAGGCCGCGCGCCGCTACAAGCACATGCTCGGCGGCGCGATGCGGCAGGGGGGCATCATGGCCGCGGCCTGCCTTCACGCCCTCGACCACAACGTCGCGCGCCTGGCGAACGACCACGCCAACGCGGCGCTGCTGGCCGACGGGCTCAGGCGCATCCCGGGCCTCGCCGTGGCAGGCCCGGTCGAGACCAACATCGTGATTGCGGACGTGGGCGCGGCTGGCTCAAGCGCCCAGCAGGTTGCGGCCAGCGTGGCCCGGCACGGCGTGCGGGTCGGCGTATTCGGCCCCACGACCCTGCGGCTGATCACGCACCGCGACGTGTCGAGGACCCAAATCGAGCTCGCGCTTCAGGCTTTGTCGGCAGCAGTGGCCTGACCACGCACCCTATCGGGACCCTGCCCGTTTGGCTGATGTTCCAGGGTTGCTGCCTTGCCTCCCTGCTGCCGCGTGCGGGGCTGTGCGTCAGATGCTCGTTCTTCCGACGGCATCGCGTCAAGCGCCTCCAAGCTGGTCCCGGAACTGTCCATGACGGGCGCGAACCCAACGATCAAAGGGTGGCCGCAACCCGCCGCAGCACCGCGCCGACCTGCGTCGCAGCCCACTTGCCGCCGCGTGCGCTGCGCACGCCTCGTGTGTTCAGGACGTTTGCGATGCCGCGCAAGCTCGTGACGCCGCTGGCCCTGACCTGCTGGATCACGGGCGCGGTGTTCTGCGCAAACCGGAGCGCGGCCGCGGCGGTGCGCGCCGACCCGATCTCCTGCGCAGCGGCCAGGTTGGTCCGGTTGCCGAGTTGCGCCCCCTGCCCTTTCCGGATGGCCAGCGCCGCCCGGGTGCGCTCCGAGATCATGCGCCGCTCCTTCTCGGCGAGCGCCGCGTAGACGTGCAGCATGAACGGGTCCACGTCCGCGCCGAGCTCGGCCACCAGGAACGGCACCCGCTGTGCCATCAGCCCGGCGATGAAGTGGACGTCACGGCTCAATCGGTCGAGCTTGGCCACCAGCACCTGGCCGCGGCAGCGCCGCGCCGCGGCCAGGGCCGCCGCGAGCTGCGGCCGGCGGTCCAACGCGTCCGACCCCTTCCCGGTCTCGACCTCGGTGAACGCTTCGGCCACCTCCAGGCCGTTCTGCAAGGCGAACTGGGCGCAGCGCTCCCGCTGGGCATCCAGTCCTAGCCCAGACCTGCTCTGCCGTTCGGTGCTGACGCGGTAGTAGGCGACGACGGGCTTCATCTCTCGCACACTTTGGTGCCGTTCCGGCCCGAGTGGCAACAGGCTAAACGCCCGTTTAGCCTCTTGACGGGCGGTACAGGGCCGCACGGGCCGGCGGCGATGCCCGCCGACATCTAGCGCCGGAGGAGACGGGCCACTAAAGCTTGCATAAGGTATGAGTTATGCTACTAGTAATGCAAGGCATAGAAGTCGGGTTAAAAAAGGTTTCTACGAAGGTCTTGCTATATAACATGCATATTTCATAATTGGCTTCGTTCATGGATATCCTGAGTGTCGAGCCAGCACGCAGGGGCATGCTGGAGGGTCGCGGCCCCCTCCCCTGCCCCGCTGCCGGCCGTGACGGACGACCGGCGTGCTGACCGGCTACCTCCCAGCCTGCAACGGGCACGGCACCGAGTTCGGCGCGCACCGTCGGGCGCTGGCCGACGCCGGATGCGCGCAGATTGTCGAGGAGGTGGCCGCAGGTGAGGACGCCGCCGCGCAGCCTGAGCTGGACCGCCTGATCGGGCGCCTGCAGCCGGGCGATGTCGTGGTCGTGCCGCAACTGGACAGCCTGGCCCGGTCCCTGCCCGACCTGGTCGGCACCCTGCGACGCATCGCGGCTGCCGGTGCCGCCCTGCGCAGCCTTTCCGAGGCGCTCGACGCTGGCGCGTCGCAAGGGACAGCGCCGACCAAGCCACGCGACGAGGCCGCCGTAGCACTGGACCGCCCGAACCCGCAGGATGGCCACGGCCAGCCTGGGCGGGTGGATGTTGGCCAGCCTGCGACGCAGCCACCGATCCGGCGCCGCCGCGGCGGGCGGCCGCCGAAGCTGTCGGCGCAGCAGCAAGGGGCGGTTCTCGACGACGTGCTTTCGGGCCGGCGCACCGCCGCCGACATGGCCCGGCACTACAAGGTAAGCGAGGCTACGATCAGCCGCCTGCTGGCGGCCTACCGTGCGCAGAGTTCGGCTGAAGGCGGGCGCGGGCATGTGGGGACCGATAAGGCCATCCCAGGCCGCATCGCCGGCGCGCTGCCCGCCGCGGCGCTGGACGAGCGCCTGGCCATCGTCGGCACCTCGGGGTCGGGGAAGACCTACGCCGCCAAGGGCCTGGTCGAGCGCCTGCTGGAGCAGGGCGCCCGCGTGTGCGTCGTGGACCCGCTCGGGGTGTGGTGGGGCCTGCGCGCCGGGCCGGACGGCGGCGCCTCCCCCCTCCCCTACCCCGTGGTGGTGTTCGGCGGCCGGCATGCCGACGTGCCGCTCGACGAGCACATGGGCTTGGCGCTCGGCTACCTGATCGGCACGCACCAGATCGCCTGCGTTGTGGACGTCTCGGATCTCGGCAGCGCCGCCGCCCGGCGCGGGTTCATGACGGCCTTCACCGCGGCATTGTATGCGGCCAACCGGGAGCCGCTGCACTTGGTGCTGGACGAGGCCGACCTGTGGGCGCCGCAGCGGGCGCAGCCGGACGGCTACGACCTGCTGCAGCGCGTGGAGGAGATCGTGCGGCGCGGGCGCGTGCAGGGCTTCGTGCCGTGGCTGATCACCCAGCGCCCGGCGGTGCTGCACAAGGATGTCCTCTCACAAGCCGATGTGCTGGTGTCGATGAAGCTCACCTCCAGTCAGGACCGGGAGGCCGTCGGGCGCTGGATCGAGGGTCAGGCCGACCGGGCCGAGGGCCGGCGCATCCTGGCTGCCCTGCCCCGGCTGGCGCGCGGCGAGGGCTGGGTGTGGGCACCGTCAGATGGCGTGCTGGAGAAGGTGGCCTTCCCGAGGATACGCACCCTCGACAGCTCGGCCACGCCGCGGCGGGACAAGAAGGTCGGCACGCCTGATAGGCTCGCACCTGTGGACCTGGCCACCCTCACGGCGGCGCTGGCCGGAGCGCATGTACAGCCGCTAGGTGAGCCGGCGTCCCTTGCCCAGGATGGATGCAGCTACCTGCCCGGCCTGGAGCGCCAGCTCAGGCAACGCGACGCCGAACTCGCAGCGGCGCGGACGGAACTCGGCAGGTTGGAAGCGGAGATCGTCCAGATGCGCTCAAGCTTGAACTGAGAACAGAACTTGATGGAGAGACTGCGCCCGCTTCCCAAGCCATGTGGTGCGTGGGTCGAGCGAGACTGGTGAACTGCCCTACCGTCATCGGCCAAACGGTGCGCCACTGAACTCGCCCGAAGTAGCCAGAGTAAGCCCCGTCGTGTTGCTCCCCCTCCGCCGTATCTCCTCGCCGACGAGCGCACCCTTCCATGACCTTTTACCTGTTCACGTGTCGCCAACGTGTCCGACGCTGCGCCTAGGCGGGTGTCAGACAGCATGGCAGGAGCAGATGGCGAACACATTCAATGCGCGCGCCCTATCTCACAAGATGATCAGATTAGGCTCAGGCCGCCTGCAATTTCGTACCTCCGCCAGAGCTGTAACTTCGGCTTCGACCAGTTTGCCTATTAGTAATCTTGTAAGCTGTCCGATCCTATAGCTACTAGACATGCTATACCGTAATCTCCCTTAGCAGATGAGGAGATTACCAATGAAGACAGTGGCAGTGATCTCGCAGAAGGGCGGAGCAGGAAAGACCACCCTGGCGTTGCATCTCGCTGTGGCGGGCCACCTTGCAGGCTATGACACCGGGCTTATCGACGTTGACCCTCAGGGCACAGCTGAGACCTGGGGCACTTGGCGCAAGGATGAGCCCCCTGCGGTGATCGGAGCCAAGGCCGCCACGCTCGGCCGTACGCTTGAGAAGGCGTCCCTTGCCGGCACCGACCTAGTAATCATTGACACCCCTCCGCTTGCGCAGGCAGAGGCACGAGCCGCCGCCGACCAAGCCGACCTTATCCTGGTCCCCTGCCAACTGAGGATCTTCGATCTCGACGCGATCAAGGTCACCGCAGGGCTAGTCAGCAGCACGCGCACACCAGCCTTCGTCGTGTTCAACCGCACCCCCTCCCGTGCCCCGAACCTGTACGCGCAAGGGGTCGAGGCGGTCACCGGCATGGGGCTGCAAGCGGCGCCGGTAATGCTGGTCGAGCGCGCGGCGTATCACCATGCGGAGCAGGACGGGAAAGCCGCACAGGAGATCGCTCCGGACAGCAAGGCCGCCGTTGAAATCGCCGAGCTCTGGAGATGGCTATGCATCCAACTTACTATCAATCTTACGAAGGAAGTAATCTAGCTTTCTAACCTCCTAGGCTGTGGGTTCATCGCTGCCATTGCGCCGTTCTAGCAGACCACTCTCCCGCCCTCACGGACCTCAGACGATGGCGTGACTGCCAGCCCAGGTTTCCCGAAGCTTCTGACTACCTCAACACATTGATGCTAATCTAGTAATCTATCTTCCATGTAATTGCTGATTGTCGAAGAGAGGTCGCTACCGACGGGGGTCAGGGTCTAGCTCCAGGCTAGCTACCAAGACTCTATCTAGCTACTTTAATTACTCCCTATCTTACTTAATAGTAATCTTGCGACATCGCCCGAGAGCGCACCAGTGGACGGCGACGTGCGGCACCGCATCACACCATATCCAGAGACCAGCGCATAGATAGCTACATTGCGACCTTGCGCCGTAGGCTAGATAGTGAGTAATCTATACATCTTGTAACATAGAGCAACAGCAATGGCCAAGACCTCCGGGTTCGCGCGGCTGAAGGCGACCGAAGCGCCTCCCCAGCAGGTTGCGCCTCAACCACCACCGAGCAGCAAGCCCGGTGTGCAACCGAACCGGATCGGGATGAAGACAGTGATCTTCTACGACCTTCCAGAGGCAGTGCGAGAACTCAAGCGGTTGGGTGTCGATCAGGACCGCACGGTGCAGGACCTGATGCGGGAGGCCTTGGACGACCTTCTGGTCAAGTATGGGAAGCACGCCTTCGGGAAGCGTTAGGGCCGTCCCTGTGCGTGTTGTCGATGTAGCCCCGCGCCGATCGTCGGCACCTCATCCAGGCTGGCTGGCCATTAACGGTCTGTGACAGCCTCACCTGGCCTGGTCGTTAGCTACCTTGACCGTTCTCTCTTGAGCCTGAACGCACGCTCAAGACCCCGGGTCCGCATTAGCCCGGACACAATCCAAACTGACCGCCGCAAGCATGGGGACTCGGGGCATCACCCAAGTGGAACCAGACTCCACACCGAGCCTGCCTATCCACAGGCGGCGGAGTTGTCCCGTGGAGTCTGGTTCCGCTTCTGTGGAGTGTGGTTCCGGAGACCCGAGTCCTCCACTGGAGTCTGGTTCCACAAACTAATACTTAGAATCTACTATCCCTCAATTAGCCTGCGGAACCAGGCTCCACATTGACGATGTGAACAGAAACAGGCTCATTGGCGGGGTCATGGCAAGCATACATCAGCTGATCCTCCGGGACGGCGTCAGTGAGGCGCGCAGGCAGGCTGCATCCAAGCACGAGCGAGCGCTTGTGGAGGCCGCCTACCGCGTTCTCAGCGAAGATGCTGAGAAGATGGGGTTTACATATAGCGGGTTCGCGCTGACATCGTTGCCACACAAGCCCCTGCAGGAGCTGTTCTGGAAGCGGGAAGGGCACAACGTAACGCTGCTGCTCGAGTCTGGTCGGGACAGGACGGGGAAGCCCATTGGGGTCCCATACGGCTCCTACGCACGCTTCATCCTGCTCTTCCTACAGAGCGAGGCCGTGCGGACCGGTAGCCGGGAGATCGAGCTTGGCCGTTCCATGCGGGTCTGGCTCGGCACCATGGGCCTCAGCATCGGCGGCACGACGTATCGGATGGTCGCGGAGCAGGCCCGCCGGATCTCGAGCTGCCGCCTTCAGTTCTTCGCTTCCAAGGGCGAAATGGAGGTCATGAAGCATGGCGGCTTCGTGGACGGCAGCATCACCATGGCCGGCGTCGATACAGACCAGCCCGCACTCTGGAATGACCGCGTGCTTCTCAACGAGGAGTTCTACCGCGCCCTGCGAGAGCACCCTGTGCCAGTGAGCGAAGCAGGCCTCCGCGCGATTGGACCACGCTCTATGGTTATCGATGTCTACATCTGGCTCGCCTACAGACTCCACGCCCTGAACAAGGACGTGTCGGTCAGCTGGCCGGCACTGCATGCCCAGTTCGGAGCGGGCTTCCAGCTCATACGCAAATTCCGCGCTCACTTCATCGAGTGCCTTGAACTCGCGATGGCGGCGTATCCAGATGCCCGCGTGTCGGTGGACGAGCGGGGGCTAGTCCTGCGGCCGTCGCGCCCAGCCATTCCCAAGCTGTAGGCGTGGAGTCTGGTTCCACATGTGGAGCCTGGTTCCGGCTTCTCCTGACCATACACCAAGCGTCAGCAAGGTAACTGATATCGGCAACAACAGCCTGCCTGCGGGCACTCTCGGTCTGACGCCAACTCACACGCCGCTGTGAGTCACCGGACCTCAATTTTTGGGCAGTTCAGCCAGGGGCTTTTCAAGCTGGCGGACGCTTGACCAACCGATGTCACTGAAGCCGGAAATCAAGACGAATGATCGTCGAACGACATGCTCCAAACGGGCCTGACGCGGATTTTCTCGACAAGCGTGCCTCATGGCACCATCGCAGAGGCGCAAGTACGTCCACAGGCTGATGCCCTGGAAGCTCAACTCTACAAAGCACTCAGGACAGACGACCAGAGTCGAAGTGGGAAGAGAGCGGGCTGACTAAGGAGGGTGTGCCTGCCGCTGTCGCCCCGGCCGCCGCAAGGGGTCGGCCGCTCGCGGCCCGCGCCAAGCGGCGCGCCCTTGCCCCGGCCGGGGCGCAGCAGCCCGGCGAGGAGGTCTCGGAGGATGAGACTTCAGCAACGGGAGCAAGGCAATGAGAATAGGACCAGGAGCGGGCAGGGTGCTGCGCGGAATACGCGGCGGGGTGGTGGTGGCGGTCCTGCTCTGGCTGGCCTTCGCCGCCCCAGGCCTGGTGTCCAACGGCGACCACACCGCTGCGGCCCCCGCCCAGGAGACACGGCGATGAGCGGGGCCAGCGAGGACTACAGCGCCTACACAGCCAAGCTCGTGGCCTACCAGGCCCGGCGGCGAGAGGTGCAGGGCGGCAACAAGGCAGCGCTGTTCGAGGTGCTATCCGCAGCCGGCATCGGGACCGTGGTCGTGACCTTCGACGGCAGCGGCGACGCCGGCCAGATCGAGGACGTGTCCGCCTACGATGCAGCCGGGGCCGACACCGCGCTGCCCGACGCTCACGTCGCGCTGGCGGACGTAGACTTCGACACGCTGGCCACCGTGACTGAGGCGTGCGGCCTGCGCGAGGTCATCGACAGAATGGCCTATGGCCTGCTCGAGCGGGTCCATGACGGTTGGGAGAACGGCGACGGCGCCCACGGCGAGTTCACCTTCACCGTGGTCGGCCGGGCCATCACGCTCGACTACAACGAGCGCTACACGGCCAGCGACTATCACCAGCACGAGTTCTAGGGGAGACACGCATGGCACACAGCTATCACCACGCGGTGTCCTCGGCCCGGCGCTGGGGCGGGACGCCCGACGACACCATCGCGATCCACACCTGGTTTGACCGCAGCAAGGAGATCGTCGCCGACTTCCGGCACCGGGCGCTGCGGCATCACGCCGAGGGCATCTTCCTAGCCGAGCAGCTGTTCGGCGTCACGGTCACGCTCAGCACCGGGCGGGTCGTCCCGGTGCGGCTGATCGGCGAGCAGCACGTGCTGGAGGACCTCGGCCGCATCCCGTCCTTCGCGGACTGGGTGCGGGCCATCCGGCCCGAGCCCTGGATGGGACATACCTCAAGCATTTCCGATCGTGACAGTCTGCTGCAACAGCATGACCTATCCAGGATGTAACCGCCCAACCTGCGAGCGGCCATCGCGGAGGCGGCACCATGACCTCCAATGTTCCCGGCTGCCCTCTAGCGGCCTCGGCGCGGACGGACGTGCGCCCCTTCTTGGACGTGTGCCCCGGCCACCTCTCGCCCGCGACGTGGGCCTGGCTCGACGCAAAGACAGCGGACCATGCACAGCGCGACCTGGACCGGATGCACGACCCGGCCAGGCGGGAATACCTCGGCCTCACCGGAGGGCGCACCTGCTACGGCTGGCTGGTTTACGTGCCTGAGCCGGTGGCCAGGCCGGTGCCGGAGGACCTGGCGGCCGTGCAGCGGCTCGCCCGCAGCCTCGGGTGCGACCTGGTCGTGTTCGACTGCGACGCGCCGCTGACGCCGGGTCTGCCAATCCTGAACCCGGCGTTCCGGGACCGCGCCGCCGCGGCCGGACCTTGACACCGGCGCTGCGGCGCCCTGCACGCGCCCACCCGCGCGCGGCCTGGTCGTCCGCTACAAGAGTGCCGGACGACGGACACTTATGCGACGGGATGGCCATCTTAGCACGGTTCACACCAGCCTCGCTTCCATCCCACTAGAAGCCGTGCGCGCCAGGAGGCCTTCTTCCGCCAGGCCGGCCCCTATTGGAATGAGCCACTTGAGCTGTGCCCGGGTGGATCGAGGGGGCCGGTCAGCACCTCCGGGCCTGGTTCGCCCTCGCGCACATACCAGTCGTCGTCCCAATCCAACCCGCCCCAGGTGCCCTCCATGAACAAGGCGATCTCCGGTTCGGCAGCGTCGGCGCAGCGGACCCAGTAGAAGCCCTGCAGCCAGCGCCCGTCCCAGCGCGGGTCGCAGCCGTGTTGCTTCCACTCGGCTTCCAGCCGAGCCGCGAAGTGGGCTTCCTGCCCGGCCCTCTCCTCGGGTGTGGGAGGGATGAGGGGACCCTGGAGCACCAGCACTTCCTCTCCCTCAACGGCCAAATCGACGACCCAGGCACAGTCGCGGGACAGCTGAATGGTCTGCGAGTCGTGCTCAACGACCCGCACCCAATAGAACCCGTCAGCTCGCATCGCCACTCCGCTCCGTAGTTCCTGCCGGGTGCCCTTGCCGCACCGGACCTGATGCGGTGGCGCCTTCCCGCCCGCCTGCGCCGAGGATGGCCCGAGGCGTTGCGAGCCACGCCGGGCGCGTCCTCGCCTGAAACCTCCCGGTGCCCAAAGGAATTGCCGTGGCAGGTGAAATCGCTGCGCTGGTTCGCAACGGAACCCCTGACACCGGAGGGAGGTGAAGCAGGGAAGGACCAGACGCCATGGCCATACCGCCTGCGCTGCGCGCGCCGCAAGGGTTCGTCGCTCCGCTCCCGGGCGCCATGCGCCCGCCCTTGCCCCGTGCTTGGCACGCGGTCCGGGGAAGGGGTCAGGGCAGGGATCATCGGTGCAGGGGCGCAGGGACGCCCAGGCCCGGCCTGGCCCGTCCAACCCACGAGCGGAGCACGGTGCGATGAACAGGCGCGACCCGGAAGCGGAGCGGCAGGAACTTGAGCAGCTGCGGGCAGGGGTGAGCTGCGCGGTGCTGCTGGAAAAGGCAGGCTGGAAGCTGGACCAGCGGGAGAGCAGCCGGGCCAACATGAAGTATCGCCGCGGCGAGGGCGAGATCGTCATCGTGAACCACGACGGCCGCGGCTGGTGGGACCCGGGCAGCCAGGCCAAGGGCGACGTGTTCAAGCTGGCCCAGCACCTCGACCGGCAGCTCAACTTCGGCCAGGTGCGCCGGCGGTTGCGGGAGCTGGTCGGCCTGGCGCCGTCCTATCCGGCGGCCGAGCGCGCGCCGAAGGACAAGGCGCCGGCGCTGCCTCATGGGCAGCGCTGGACCGCGCACAGGCCCGTCTCCCCGGGCTCTCCCACCTGGACCTACCTGACTGTGGAGCGCGGCCTGACGCCGGAGGTAGTGCTGGCCGCGACCCGGGTCGACGCCTTGCGCGAGGGACCGTACGCCAGCGCCTGGTTCGCGCACCGGGACGGGGAGGGGGCGCTCACCGGCATCGAGATGCGCGGGCCGAACTACCGGGGCTTCTCGGCCGACGGGGACAAGTCCCTGTTCCGGCTGCAGCCCGGCACCGAGCTGCCCAGCCGCCTGGCCGTGCTTGAGGCGCCGATCAAGGCCATGGGCCTGGCGGCGCTGGAGGGCTTGCGCACCGACACGCTCTACGTCGGAACCGCGGGCGGCATGGGGCCGCTGACGGTGGCCTGCCTCAAACAGGAGATGGCGGCGCTCGCCAAGCACCCCGGCGCCGTGCTGGTGGCCGCGACCGACGCCGACCTGGCCGGCGACCGCTACGCCGCGCGCCTGGCCGAGCTGGCGGCGGAGGTTGCCCTGCCGGTCGAGCGCAAGGCGCCGGTGGGGCACAAGGATTGGGACCTCGTGCTCAAGGCGCGCGGCGCCGCCCCGGCCCGCTCGGCACGGCCGCGCCCCTCGTCCGCGCTGGAAGCGGTGGGGAAGGCGATGCAGCCGTCCCCACCCCCGACGCCGATGCCCTGGGCCC
>CAXTOB010000181.1:0-11423 GCA_964245505.1 uncultured Acetobacteraceae bacterium
CGGCAGCGTGGGATCGGCCAGCCCCGCCGCCAGCTCCGCCTCCCGCGCCGCCCAGACCGCCGCATGGTCCACCGTGCCGATGGGCGCATCCGATTTAGTAGTCACGAAGCTGGGGCAGAAGCCCTTGAGGCAGGATAGGTCGGTGTTGCAGCTTGTCGGGCTGATGCGGCGCTTGCGTCCGTGGTCGGTTTGCACCGGCTCGATGGCGATGCAGTTGCTCTGCGCGGTGCAGTCGCCGCAGTTCTCGCAGACAGCCTCGTTGATGACGACGCGGGTTTCGGCGGCGGCCAGCTTGCCACGCTTGCGGCGGCGGCGCTTCTCGGTGGCGCAGACCTGGTCGTAGATGATGGCGCTGACGCCGGGCTGCTCGCGCATCCGGCGCTGCACTGAGTCCATCTCGTCGCGTCCATGCCGCAGGGTGCCCGGCGGCAGCGCCGCAGCCGGGGGCAACCGCGCCGGATCATCCGCCACGATTGCCAGCAGCCCCACGCCCTCCGCATGCAGTTGCCGCGCGATGGACAGCACGTCCGTGCCGCCCTCGGCCGGCTGCCCGCCCGTCATGGCGACGGCATCGTTATACAGCAGCTTATAGGTGATGTTCGCCCTGGCCGCGACCGCCTGCCGGATCGCCAGCAGGCCGGAGTGGGTGTAGGTGCCATCCCCCATGTTGGCGAACATGTGCGGCATGTCCGTGAACGGTGCCAGGCCAATCCACGGCACGCCCTCCCCGCCCATCTGGCTGAAGGTCCGCGTCGCCGCCGACGTGGTGAGCGCCATCGTATGGCAGCCGATGCCCGCCATCGCGTGGCTGCCGTCCGGCAGCCGGGTGCTGGTGCTGTGCGGGCATCCCGCGCAGAACGCCGGGGCGCGGGCGAGCAGTCCCGGCAGACGCTCCGGGGCGGCATGCGGCGCCTCGGTTGGCACATCCATCCCGGCGTCGCGCAGGAACCGCGCCAGCGCCGCCATCGCCAGCTCCGGCGACAGCTCCATCGTGGCGGGCAGCAGCGACGCGCCCTGGAGATCCTGCTTACCCTGGATCGGCGGCCGGTCCCGGAGGTTGTAGAGTGCGGCGCGAAGCTGCTCCTCCACATTGGCCCGCTTCTCCTCGACAACCAGCACGGCCCGCTTGCCCTCGCAAAACTCCCGCAGGCCCACCGGCTCGATCGGCCAGGACAGCGCAACCTTGAACACCGCGATCTCCGGCGAGCGGTCCAGGCCCATGCGGCGCAGCGCGTGCATCAGGTCATGATGCGCCTTGCCGACCGTGACGATGCCGACCGGCGCATCCCGGCGCCCGTGCGTCAGCCGGTCCAGATGGTTGGCCCGCGCCCAGGCCAGCGCCGCCGGCAGCCGCTCCATTACCATGCGCCGCTCCAGCTCCGCACGCTCGGCGGGCCAGGGCAGGGCAGCGTCTATGTTGAGGCCGTGCGGCGGCAGGGCACTATCCGGGCGGACAAAATGACGCTGGCTCGGCACGGTGACGATCGCGTGCTGCTCGGCATTCTCGGCGATGGTCTTCAGCGCCACCCACAGACCCGCATAACGCGACATCGCGATCCCCGCGAGGCCCAGATCCAGGATGTCCTGCGCGTCCGCCGGCTGCAGCACGGGGATGTGGACGGACTGGAAGATGCCGTCGGTCTGGTGCGGGAACACCGAGGAATGCGCGGCATGGTCGTCCCCCGACACCGCCAGCACGCCGCCATGCGGCGAGGTGCCGATCATGTTGGCGCAGCGGAAGGCGTCGCCGCTGCGGTCCACACCCGGCCCCTTGCCGTACCACATGCCGAAGACGCCATCGACCCGCTTGCCGGGGAAGGTGTCCACCTGCTGGGTGCCCCACAGCATGGTGGCGGCCAGGTCCTCGTTCAGGCCGGGCTGGAAGCGGATGCCGTGTTCCCCAAGCAGCGCCTCCCGCCGCCAAAGCTCCTGGTCCACGCCGCCGAGCGGCGATCCGCGATACCCAGATACCAGCCCGCCAGTGTTCAGCCCGGCGGCGCGGTCCAAACGGGCCTGCTCCAGCAGCATCCGAACCAGCGCCTGCACGCCGGACAGCAGCACCGGCCTGTCCAAATCATGATAGCGGCTGTCCAGGGTGGTCGCTGCCGCAAAGCCGATGTCCATGACGCCGCTCTCCCCTGTCCGCAGCCCCCTTCACCGGACTGCAACGCGAAGCATAGCGCCGGGACGGCTGGCAAGTGCTGCCGTTGTTGCGGTAGCGTAGGGCAGGAATTGGCGGATTACGCCAATGCTGCACCGCATCATGGCAGGATCGCCCTCGGAAATGCGCCTGGACCGCATAGACTACACCATTCTGGAGCATCTGCAGCGGGATGGCCGCGCCACCAGCGGAGAGCTTGCGGACGCCGTCGGCCTGTCCGCCAGCCCGGCCCTGCGCCGGCAGAAGCTGCTGGAGGATGACGGCATCATTCGCCGCTACGTCGCCCTGCTGGATCAGGACCGCGTTGGACTGCCGGTCAACGTCTTCGTATCCGTCCGCCTGCAGGCCCAGACCGATGACCACCTGGCCGCCTTCGAGAAGGCCGTCACCGAACTGCCGGAGGTCATGGAGTGCTATGTTATGTCGGGCGCCAGCGACTACCTGCTGCGCGTCGTCGCCCCGGATCTCGGGGCTTATGAGGAGTTCCTGCGCACCCGCCTGACCCGCATCCCCGGCGTGCGCGGCGTGGAAAGCGCCTTTGCGCTCAAACGCGTGGTGTATCGCACCAACCTGCCGCTGGGGCTGCGTAAATAAGGTGCTCGCCGCCTTCCTGCTGGCGTTCCCGGCGCTGTTCAGCATCGTCAACCCGATCTCCGGCGCCTTCATCTTCCGGGAAGCCACGGCGGACCGCACCCATGCCGGGCGGGCGCTGCTCGCCCGGCGGGTCGGCACCTACTCGCTGCTAGTCATGCTCGGCGCGTTGTGGGCCGGGTCCTACGTGCTGGCGCTGTTCGGCATCAGCCTGGCGGCGCTGCGTATCGCCGGCGGCCTCGTGCTGTCGCTGTTCGCCTGGGAACTGCTGAACGCGCCGGAGAAGCGGGACGGGCGCAAGCAGGAGCAGGCTGCCGACGCCGGATCTGCGGACGATGTGGCGTTCTTCCCGCTGACCCTGCCCTTCACGACGGGGCCGGGCACCATCGCCGTGGCCGTGGCGCTCGGCGCCGGGCATCCGGCGTCGGGGCTGGCATGGGCGCCGTTCTACGCCGGGTGCAGCCTGGCCGCGGCGGCGATGGCGGTGGTGATCTGGCTGACCTACAGCTATGCGGACCGGCTGTCCGACCTGCTCGGCCGTACCGGCAGCCGCACCGTCACCCGGCTATCGGCTTTTTTGCTGTTGTGCATCGGCATACAGATACTCATCAACGGGGTCATCGGGGCATTGGAGCCGCTATTGACGGTTCGGTGACGGCGCAACCCCTCCCATGTTCGCACGTTCGTGAACGTCCATGGATAATTCCGCCACCTTGGACGTCTCCGACGACGCCGCCCTGATCCGTTTGGCGCAAGCCATCCGGGACACCGGCTATAGCTTTGTCACGCCGACCCCTACGACCATCGCCCGGGTCAACGCCCGCCCTGGCGCCGAGTGGGCAACGGACCTGCGCGGCGTGTTCGGCTGGAGCCGCCCATTCCGGGATGACGTGGTGCCGCCCGCCATTCTAGGCGCCATGCGGGACGCTGGCGTGCTGGCCGACCACCCTGGCGGCCACCGCAGCCTGATCCGCCTGTCCACGCTGGACGGCGAACTGTTCCTGCACTCCGCTTATCCAACCATTTCGGCGGATGCGGTGTTCTTCGGACCAGACACCTACCGCTTCGCCAGTGCCATTCTGGCCTACCGCCCAGCCACCCCGGTTGGGAGGGCGGTAGATGTCGGTTGCGGCGCCGGTCCGGGAGCGATCCTGGTGGCCCGGGCGCACCCGGCCGCGGAGGTCCTTGCCGTGGACATCAACGATGCCGCCCTGCGGCTGACCCGTGCCAATGCCGCACTGGCCGGCGTTGAGGTCCACGCGGTCAACAGCAACTTGTTGGAAGGCGTGGAAGGGGCGTTCGATCTGATCGTCGCCAATCCGCCATACCTGGTTGACCCCGGCGAGCGCGCCTACCGCCACGGTGGCGGCCCGCTTGGAGCCGGGCTGTCGCTCGCGATTCTCGATGCCGCGCTGGACCGGCTCGCTCCCGGGGGAACCTTGCTGCTCTATACCGGTGCCGCGGTTGTGAATGGGATTGATCCCTTCCGTGACGCCGCTGCAACCCGACTTGCCAGGTCTAAGACGGACTGGATTTACCGGGAGCTTGACCCCGATGTCTTCGGAGAGGAGTTGGACGGCGGGGCGTATACCGCTGCCGACCGCATTGCCGCCATACTGTTAACCGTGACTAAACAATAAACCGCAATGACGGCGCCTGCCAGACACACCGACAAAGGAACGCCTCGATGCCCGATGGAATGCTGCACCCCGGCGTGTCGTCTGACGACCGCTGGCACCAGACGCTTGCCGCCCTGAACGCCCGCCGTTTCACGCCCGCGCTGCCGAGCCCGGGTTGGGAAGCGGAGATTGCCGAGACCGCTGACCTGCTGGTTCAGGAAGGGCGTTGGCTGGAGGAAATGCGCGGCAAGGTGTCCGCACGTGCCGCCGAAGCGCCGCACGACCCCGATGGGTTCATCGCCTGGTTCGAGAATTTGGAGCAGACTGGCCCAGGCCAGAATGATCCGTTATTTCCCTACCTCGCCGAGCAGGCGACGATGGATGAGATGCGCTGGTTCCTGCAACAGGAAGTTGCGGGGGAAGCCGGGTTCGAGGACCTGACCGCCCTGACACAACTCCGCCTGCCTACCCAGCCGAAGCTGGAGTTGGCCCGCAATTACTGGGATGAGATGGGCCGCGGCAACGCAAAGGGCATGCATGGACCACTCTTGGAGGGCCTGGCCCGGCACCTCAAGCTGACCCCGACGGTGGAGACTACGGTTTGGGAAAGCCTGGCGTTGGCCAACACCATGAGCGGCCTCGCAGCCAACCGTCGTTACGCCTACCACTCCGTAGGCGCGCTGGGCGTGATCGAGCAGACGGCGCCGGCGCGCGCCAAACTGGTCGGCATCGGGCTGCGACGGCTTGGCATCAGCGGCAAGCAGCGTCACTACTTCGACCTGCACGCGATCCTGGACATCAAGCATAGCGAGGCCTGGAACGCGGAGGCCGGCAAGCCGCTGGTCGCTATGAACCCCGACTTCGCGCCCGCGCTGGCCGAGGGTGCGCTGATGCGCCTGGAGTGCGGCGCCGCCTGCTTCGCCCGCTACCGGAAGGAGTTGGGCCTAGCGTAACCGCTCTCCCGTGGCCCTGTCGTGGCGGGAAGCGCCAAAGTTTTCCGCCACGCCATGGATGAGCCATCGCTAGGATCGCTCGACCTTTTCAACCGCCAAACCGACAGCGTTTCGGAAACTACATGTAGCCACTTTTGACCGTGGGACGACGCCTTCATGTGGCTGGTGAGCTACCGACTGGTTGCAGCAAAAAAGCCGGCTCAGGCGGTTCCGGCCGGCGCCCGGCGGGCGAGGCCCATGATCCCGCTTCCCACTAGTCCAGCCATGACAGTCACCACCGCAACAAGCACGCGGACCCGGTAAACGACGCTGCGCTCCTCCTGGACGCCCTCTTGCAGCACAACCTCACGCTGGGCAGCGACACGGTCAAACAACTCGCCCGGGCCATCCAGCACGCGAGGCCCCACCTCAGGCCCCAGCATCATGCGCAGCGTTGCCTGCCGCGCGGGATCGGGCTGCCGTCCCTCGGCCAGCACCCCGTCCAGCACGGCGGTGCGAGCCAAAGTGCGATCCAGCGGAATGGACACGGCATAACTGGCAAACATCCCAGTCAGGCCCACCAGGGCGAAGCACATCAATAGAAAGGCGGTCCAGGCAGCCTGGGGTCGCATGTCGGGTGTCCCTTGGGAATGCGGTAGCGCGGCACTTCGGCGCTATCCCCGGCAGGGTCAACCCGTGTAGCGTCACGGCATGTCCGCCAGCCCTTACCTGTTTCGCGCCGCCGACCATCCCTTGCAGGAGGCAGCGCCAGGTCTGCAGGTGCGGGAGGCAGTGTCGCCCTTCGGCATCGTACTGCGATACCAGGAGCGCTCGCCGGGCGGCGCGGCGGGGCATTGGTGCGAAACCGGGCACAGCGTTTTCGTGCTGTCCGGTCGCCTGCGCTACCGGTTTGAAGGTCATGAGGTCGTGGCCGGCCCGGGCGACATGCTGCACATCCCAGCGGGTCCGGAGCACCGGCACATCCCCGGCGTCGAGGGCAATGAGGTCGTGCGGTATGTGTTGACCGAGTTTGGGTGAAGACCCCAAGCAATCTATCCGGCGAAGCGGAGCCGTCGCAGCAAGCCCGGGTTGACACCCCGGCCCCTCCTGTCTAACCACCGCCCTTCCGTTTCCCCCAAGCCAAACCCTGGGCCTCGTGCCCCCAAAGGTCATGCCATGAAGATCCGCAACAGCCTGAAGTCGGCCAAGACGCGCGACAAGAACTGCCGCGTCGTGCGCCGGCATGGCCGCGTTTACGTGATCAATAAGAAGAACCCCCGCATGAAGGCCCGCCAGGGCTAGCACGCCGGTCGCCAGCCATGCGCTGAACCAGCACCCCGGAGCTATGCTCCGGGGTGCTTTTCATCGTGGCCGGGCCGATGCCGTGCAAGTCTTGTGCGATCCCTGCACCGGTTCCATGTTCAGGCCAATCAACTCCCGGGAGATACCGCACCATGATCGCACAGCCGCCGCCGAAGGCCGACGTGATCGCCCGCCGAGACGAGATCGTTGCCGGCCTGTCCAAATTGGTCGCCAAGACTGGCCTTATCACCGAGCCGTTGCGCCTCAAGCCATATGAAACCGATGGCCTGCCCGCCTACCGGCAACTTCCACTGGCCGTGGTGCTACCCGAAACAACTGAGCAGGTCGCAGCCGTGCTGCGCTTCTGCCATCAGAACGGAGTGCGGGTGATCCCCCGCGGCGCCGGCACCAGCCTGGCGGGCGGCGCGCTGCCCCTGGCCGACAGCGTGGTGGTCGGCCTGATGCGCATGAACCGCATCCTGGACATCGATTACAGTGACCGTTGCGCCACCGTGCAGGCCGGTGTCACCAATATCGGCATTACTCAGGCCGTAGCCGAGGAGGGATTCTTCTACGCCCCCGATCCCAGCAGCCAGCTTGCCTGCATGATCGGCGGCAACATCGGCATGAACTCGGGCGGCGCGCACTGCCTGAAATACGGCGTGACTGTCAACAACCTGCTCGGCCTGCGCATCGTCACCATGGAGGGCGATGTCGTGGAGCTCGGCGGTGCCCACCTCGACGCCGCCGGCTACGATTGGCTCGGCCTGATGACCGGCAGCGAAGGCATGCTGGCGATGGTCACCGAGGTGACCGTCCGCATCCTGCGTGCCCCCGAAGGCGCCCGCGCCATGCTGGTCGCCTTCAACAGCAACGAAGTCGCCGGTCAGGCGGTGGACGCCATCATCTCCTCCGGCATCATCCCCGTCGCCCTAGAATACATGGACCGCCCCGCTATCCACGCCTGCGAGGCCTTTGCCCATGCCGGCTATCCCCTCGATGCCGAGGCCATGCTCATTATCGAGGTCGAGGGCAGCGTTGCCGAGCAGGACGACCTGCTGGGCCGCATCGCTAAGCTGTGCGAGCCATTCAGTCCCATCAGCCTACGCGTCAGCCAATCGGTCGAGGAAAGCCTCGCCATCTGGAAGGGTCGTAAGGGCGCGTTCGGCGCGGTGGGCCGCATCAGCCCGGACTACCTGTGCATGGACGGCACCATCCCCACCGGGCAGCTCCCGTTTGTCCTGCGCCGCATCAACGAGATGAGCGACAGCTACGGCCTTAAGGTCGCCAACATCTTCCACGCCGGCGACGGCAACCTGCATCCCCTCATCATGTTCGACGCCAACCTGCCCGGCAGTTTCGAGTCCGCTGAGCGCTTCGGTGCCGACATCCTCAAGCTATGCGTCGAGGTCGGCGGCTGCCTAACCGGCGAGCATGGCGTTGGCGTCGAGAAGCGCGACCTGATGCCCGTGCAGTTCACCGCGGTCGAGCTGGACCAGCAACGCCGCATCAAGTCCGCCTTCGACCCGGATTGGCTGCTGAACCCCAGCAAGGTGTTCCCGTTGCTGGACGGCGACGCCCGGCAATCCCATGAGCAGCCAGCACCCGGCCAGCCCCTTGCCGCTTGACGCCCTGGCGCCCGGCGATGAGGACGGCGTCATTGCCGCTGTCCTCGCCGCCAGGGCCGCAGGAGAGCCGCTGCTGGTCGAAGGCCGCGGCACCAAGCAGGGCATGCTGCGCCCGGTGCAGGCCGCCCGCAGCCTGAGCACCCGCAACCTGACCGGCGTTACCCTGCATGCGCCGCAGGAGCTGATCGTCTCCGCCCGCGCCGGCACGCCGTTGCCGGAGCTGGAGGCCAAGCTCGCCGAAGGCGGCCAGGGCATCATCGCCGAGCCTCCGGACCTTTCGGGCCTACTTGGCACCGAGGGCGTGCAGACGTTGGGCGGCGTGGTTGCCACCAACTTGTCGGGTCCCCGCCGGGTCGCCTGGGGAGCGATGCGCGACCACGTCATGGGCGTCCGTGCGGTGAATGGCAGCGGCGAGTTGATCCGATCCGGTGGCCGTGTGCTGAAGAACGTGACTGGGCTGGACCTGTGCAAGCTGCTGACCGGCAGCCACGGCACATTAGGCATTCTCACCGAGGTAACGCTCAAGGTGCTGCCGACGGCGGAGCTGACGGGCTCGCTGCTGCTCCCTGGCCTGGACGCGGTGCGTGGCGTGGCGGCCCTGTCCGCTGCGCTTGGATCGCCCTACGGCGTGTCCGGCGCGGCTTGGCTGCCGGCCGAGGCCGCCGAGCGCGTGCCTGGTCTGGCAGGACAAGGGCCAGTCGCACTGGTGCGGATCGAGGACTTTGCCGCCAGCGTCCACTACCGCCTGGGCCGGTTGGTGACGGAGCTGGCCGCATTCGGCGCCGCGCAGACCCTGGATGATGAAGCCAGCCGCACCGCTTGGCGTGCCGTGCGGGACGCAGTGCCGCTCCGGGCGGACGAGGGCGACGCAGTTTGGCGCATCTCTGTTCGTCCCTCCGCCGGGCCGGCAGTGGTGGACGCGGTACATGCTGCCGGGGGTCGCTGCTTCCTCGATTGGGGCGGCGGCCTGGCTTGGGTAGCAGGCGCGCCTTCGCTGCACGACGCGATGGCCGCCGCGGCCCGGGCCGGCGGCGGCACCTGGACGGTGCTGCGCGCCCCGGAAGGCATGCGCGCCGCCGTCCACGTCGTTCCGCCCGAAGTCGCGCCGCTGGCCGCCATCACCCGCCGGGTCAAGGCCGCGATGGACCCCGGCGGCATCCTGAACCCTGGGCGCCTCTACGCCGGATTATAGGACACCATGCAAACCAACTTCTCCGCCGAGCAGATGCTCGACCCTGCCATCCAGTCCAGCAACGGAGTACTGCGGACCTGTGTCCACTGCGGCATGTGCACCGCGACCTGCCCGACCTTCGTGCTGCTCGGCGACGAGTTGGATAGCCCCCGCGGCCGTATCTACCTTATCAAGGACATGCTGGAATCCGGGCGCCCCGCGACCGAGGAAGTCGTGCGCCACGTGGATCGCTGCCTATCGTGCCTGAGCTGCATGAGCACCTGCCCCTCGGGCGTGAACTACATGCACCTGGTGGACCACGCCCGCGAGTATATCGAAAACACCTATACCCGCCCTTGGCATGAGCGGATGCTGCGTAACATCCTGACCGTCGTGCTGCCGCGCCCGGCCCTGTTCCGCGCCTCCCTGATCGGCGCCCGCCTAGCCAAGCCGTTCCGCGCCCTGGTGCCGCGTACCAGCACATTGGGTGAGCGCCTCCACGCCATGCTGGACTTGGCGCCCGCCAAGCTGCCGCCGATGGGCGCCATGCAGGCCCCCCAGGTCCACGCCCCCCAGGGCGAACGCCGCGGCCGGGTTGCCCTACTCGCCGGCTGCGCCCAGAAGGTGCTAGACCCCGCCATCAACGAGGCCACCATCCGCCTGCTGACCCGCATGGGGATCGAGGTGGTGATTGCCCGTGGCGCCGGCTGCTGCGGCGCGCTGACGCATCACATGGGCCGCCATGACCCGGCGATGGCCAGCGCCCGCGCCAACATAGATGCCTGGACCCGCGAGATGGATGGCGACGGCCTCGACGCCATCCTGGTCAATACCAGCGGCTGCGGCACGACGGTGAAGGACTACGGCTTCATGTTCCGCACCGAGGCGCCGGACCTGAAGGCGCGTGCCGAGCGGGTTTCTGCGTTGGCAAAGGACATCAGCGAATACCTGGCCGGCCTGGACTATCAGCCGACCCGGCCGTCGCCGGGCTTGCGCGTTGCCTACCACTCTGCATGCAGCCTGCAGCATGGGCAACGCATAACCAGCGAGCCGAAGGCGTTGCTGAAGCGTGCCGGCTTCACCGTCGTTGACCCGGCGGAGGGTCACCTGTGCTGCGGCTCGGCCGGGACCTACAACCTGGTGCAGCCGGCGATCGCCGCTCAGCTGCGGGAGCGGAAGCTGGCCAACATCGCACGGACCAAGCCCGACCTGATCGCGGCGGGCAACATCGGCTGCATCACGCAGCTGCAGGGGGATACGCCAGTGATCCACACGGTCCAACTCCTGGATTGGATGGCCGGCGGCCCGGCGCCTGCGCGCCTCCCAGCCGCCAAGCAGGCGGTGGTGGCCTAACCCCGATGTATCGGGCGTTGCTGCTGGCCGGGCTGCTACCAGTGGCGGCGCTGGCCCAGGCGCCGGCTTCACCTTCCGAACCGGGCGGGCGGATGCCGAACCTGGCCCCGTCGCAGCCGCCCACTCCGCCGCCGGCACCTGGGGCATCGGTGCCGAAGGCAACGTTGGACACCATGCTGGGCGCTCTGAAGGTTGCGCCGACTGATGAGTTGGCGGAGGCCCTGGAAGGCCAGATCCAGCAGGCGTGGTCCAACCAGGCCAGCCCGGCGGTCAAGCTGCTCCTGTCCCGCGGCGCGCGAGAGATGGAAGAAGGCGCCGGCGGAGAGGCGGTGGACAGCTTCGACGCCGCGCTGGACTTGGAGCCGGACCTGCTGGAGGCATGGCGCGGCCGGGCACAGGCGCGGCTGCGCATCGGCGATTCTGCCGGCGCGGAGCGGGACATCGAGGAGGTGCTGCGGCGGGAGCCTCGGCACTTCGCTGCATGGGAAGACCTGTCGCGGATCGCCGAGAACCGAGGAGATTGGCAGGGCGCGCTGGCGGCGTGGCAAAAGGCGCTGGAGGTGAGTCCGCGGACGCCGGGGGGGCAGGATCGGCTGCACGATTTGGAGCGGCGGGCGTTGGGGGAGCGGGCTTAGGGGCTTGATCGCGTGAACCCTTGGGACGGGC
>CAXTOB010000182.1:0-9295 GCA_964245505.1 uncultured Acetobacteraceae bacterium
CCCAACTCCTCACCCCACCGACACCCCCGAGCGCCAGGCATTCTACAGCCGCATCAGCCAGCAGAACCTCACGCCCCTGTGGACCTCGCTCGCCGCCCTCGTCACCCCCGAACCCAGCAGCCCGTGCCAGCCCGCATCCTGGCGCTTTGCCGACATCCGCGCCGCCATGATCGAAGCAGGCGCCCTCATCACCGCCAAGGAAGCCGAGCGCCGTGTCCTGGTGCTGGAAAACCCCGGCCTGCGCGGCCAGTCCCGCATCACCACCAGCCTCTATGCCGGCGTCCAGCTCGTCCTGCCCGGCGAAGTCGCCCCCGCGCACCGCCACAGCCAAAGCGCCTTGCGCTTCGTGCTGGAAGGCAGCGGCGCCTACACCGCCGTCAACGGCGAGCGCACGGTCATGCACGAGGGCGACTTCATCATCACGCCGCCCATGGCCTGGCACGACCACGGCAACCCCAGCAATAACCCTATATTCTGGCTGGACGGCCTGGACATCCCCGTCGTTCAGTTCCTCGACGCCTCCTTCGCCGAGCACGGCACCGAGGACCAGCAGCCAGTCACCCGCCCACTCGGCGACAGCGACGCCCGCTACGGCGCCAACCTGCTGCCAGTTGATCACCCGGGCGGTAGCAGCAGCTCGCCAGTCTTCAACTACCCCTACGCCCGCACCCGCGAAGCCCTGGAGCAAATGCGGCGCTACGACGCCTGCGACGCCTGCCACGGCCTGAAAATGCGCTACAGCAACCCGGTCACCGGCGGCCACGCCATGGCGACGATGGGCACCTTCGTGCAGTTGCTGCCGGCTGGGTTCGCCACCGCCGCCTACCGCTCCACCGACGCCACCGTGTTCGCGCCCATCGAGGGCCAGGGCCGCAGCATCGTCACCCGGCGCGATGGCAGCGAGGTCACGCTGGAGTGGAGCAAGCGCGACCTGTTCGTCGTGCCCTCCTGGCATCGCGTTCGCCACCAGGCCACCGAAGACAGCGTGCTGTTCTCCTTTTCCGACCGGCCCATCCAGCAAGCCCTTCATCTGTTCCGTGAGGACCGTGGAAACGCCTGACGGCAACCATTGGCGGTCTTCACACGCCGGAAAAGCCAGGAAGCGGTCCCGGCAGGCAGCAACGGAGAACCTGCGAGGAACTTTCTACCGGGACAAGGACCCGGCGCTTCCACAGCGAAAGACACCGCGGGACCGCTCCGCAGCCAGCCGATCTCGGCTCGTCATAAAGCATGTTCGGATCAAACGACTTCGTTCGAACGGATAAATGCTTGCAAAAACAATAGCTAGAGTGGGCTTGCTGCTTCCCTCTGCACCAAACTCGCTCTGGCGCCCACCGCCCGCCATGCCGCCGGACAGCCTCCGGTAGCTGCAACGGGGAGCAGACGACACGACCATGCAGCTCGCAGGCTGCCAACACAGACCAGCCGCGGCCGGTAAGACATGCCTCTAAATCGGCCAGGTCCGCCACCGGGCCCACCGGCGCTCTGAACGGTTTGACCCGCCCCTGGGAAAAACCTAAACCCGCCACAGACATGGTTGCACTCCTCACCCCTGCCCGCACCCGCAAGCCCCGCGGCCAGGGCGCATCCCGCCGGGGAGAAATCCTGGAAGCGGCCAAGCGCCTGTTCCTGCAGGATGGCATCCAGCACGCCACCATGCGTCGCATCGCCGCCGAGCTTGGGGTCAGCAGCACAGCTCTCTACGTTTACTTCCCAGACAAGACGGCGATCCTGGATGCCATCGCCGAAGCGATGTTCGAGGCTTTGCTGGTCGCCTACGCCGGCTCGCAGAACCCGGACCTCCCCCGCCTGGACCGCTTCCGCGCGGGGCTGATGGCCTACGTGGGCCTTGCAATGTCCCGTCCGGATGAGTATCGCCTGACGTTCGACGCCAAGGCCGCTAATGCATGCGGCACGGCAGCAGCCGCGGATAAATCATTCGGAATGCTGCAATCCAACGTCGCCGAGCTGATGCAAGCCGGCGTTTTTCGCCCCGGCAACCCATTGGAAGTGGCTGAGGCGCTCTGGGCCTGCCTGCACGGCGTCGTCATGCTGCTGCTGAACCAGCCCGACCACGTCGAAACCGAGCCGCATCGGCTGGTGGACGTCGTAGTGGATTCGGCCATCCGCGGTTTCCTGCAGCAGTCGAGCTAAGGCATCCCGTCCGGTATGGGCAAGCCGAAGTGTCAAAAACGAACAATAATACAAATCATTACCGTAGATTAACCGGGTCCAGTTGTGGTGTACTGCCCCTGCCTCCACAAGCGGCATAGCCACCGGCAACCCGGCTCCAACAAGCAACGCGGTACGCCCATCCCAAGCCGCTACCCAAACTAACCGTTGGTAACTGAACGCTGTTATGTTAAGGAGCGGTAAGTGCGGATAAAGGTCACATGATGCGTGCCGGCCCAGCTCTCGCCCTGCTGTCTCTCGTGTTATGCGCCGCCGGCGAGCCGCCGCGGCCAGTCCGTGTCGCCACCGTAACCGTGCAGCCCGTCCCGTCGCAGCTTGTGTTCTCCGGCACGGTCCAGGCGCGCGTCCAGGCCGACCTCGGATTCCGCGTCCCCGGCAAGGTGACGGCCCGCTTGGTCGAGGCTGGCGATCGCGTCCAAGCCGGACAAGTGCTGGCCCGCCTGGACCAGGGCGACATGGCGCTGCAGGAACAGGCCGCCGAGGCGGCGCTCCAGGCAGCTTCCGCAGACCTGGCCAATACGCGTGCGGAACTGGGCCGCTACGGCCAGTTGGGCCGCGCCTCCCCGGCCTACATACCATCAGAATTCGACAAGCGCACCGCGGCCAGCCAAATGGCGGATGCACGGGTGCTGCAAGCGGCCCGGCAGCTCGCCCTGGCCCGCAGCCAGCGCGCCTACGGCGAGCTGAAGGCGGAAGCGGACGGCATCGTCACGGATGTTCCGGTCCAGGTCGGACAGGTCGTGACCGCCGGTCAGACCGTCGCAACCGTCGCCCAGCTGAATGGCATCGAGGTGGTGGCAGACGTGCCGGAAAACCGTTTGGGCGCGGTCAGGGCCGCAGGCGACGCCGCGATCACCCTGTGGGCGGCACCGGGTCAGGTGCTGCACGGGCGAGTGCGGGAAATCGGCGCACTGGCCGATCCAAGCAGCCGCACCTACCGGGTGAAGGTCGCAATCCCAGACGCGCCGGCGGGACTTCTGACCCTTGGCATGACCGCAACGGTCACCTTCGGCGGGGCCAGCCTCCCGGTCGCTCGCCTGCCGGCGACCGCGTTGACCGACAAGGCCGGCGCGCCCGCCATGTGGATACTTGACACCGCCCGGCAGCGCGCCACGCTGCGCCAGGTTGACGTCGCAGGCTACGGCGCCGACGGCAGCGTGCTCATAAGCGCCGGGCTGCACGAAGGAGAGCAGGTGGTGACTGCGGGCGTGGGACAATTGAACCCCGAGATGGCCGTCACCGCATGGGCCGGTGCAGCACGATGAAGGAGCGCCTGGCCGCCCCTAACCTGTCGCTTTGGGCATTGCAGCACCGTGCGCTGACGCTGTTTGCCATGCTGGTGCTGGCCGGGGCCGGCGTCTGGGCCTACCTCGGTCTCGGCCGGGCCGAGGACCCCGCCTTCACCATCAAGGAAATGGTCATCATCCTCGACTGGCCCGGCGCCGATGCGGACGAGATGTCCCGCCAGGTCACCGACCGCATCGAGCGCAAGCTGGAGGACCTCGCCCGCCTCGACCACACCGAAAGCCAAACCCAGCCCGGCCATGCCGTCGTGCGCGTGACCCTACGCGACGACACGCCGCCGAAGATGGTGGGCGACCTGTTCTACCAGGTGCGCAAAAAGGTGGCCGATATCCGCGGCGACCTGCCGGAAGGCGTGCAGGGACCCTACTTCAACGACGAGTTCGGCGACACCTTCGGCATCGTCTATGCCCTGACCGGCAACGGCTTCACCTTGCCGGAACTGAAGCACGTCGCCGAAGACGTCCGCGAGCATCTGCTGTCCGTGCCCGGCGTCGGCAAGGTCGTGCTGGTCGGTCAGCAGCAGGAGCAGGTCAACATCGAGGTGTCCTACCGCAAGCTGGCGGAACTGGGCCTGACCCTGCCGGAACTGTTCGACGCAGTACGCCGCGAGAACAGCGTGGTGGCCGGCGGCTTCGTGGACACCGCCCATGACCGCATCCACGTCCGCACCCGCCCAGCGCTCCACGCGGCGGAGGCGCTGGCCGCCCTGCCCATCTCCGCCCACGGGCGGCTGCTGCGGCTGGGCGACATCGCCGCCATCAGCCGCGGCGTGGCGGACCCGCCGGCCTCCACCATGCGCTACAACGGCCATCCCGCGATGGGCATCGCCATCAGCATGGCCGACGGTGGCAACATGCTGTCGCTCGGCCGCCTGGTGACCGAACGTATGGCCGCCGTGATTCCCACCCTGCCCCTCGGCGTGGAAGTCGGGCGGCTGCACGACCAATCCGCCGTCGTGGCGTCAGACGTGGGCGACTTCGAAGGCTCGTTCATGGATGCGCTGCGCATCGTCCTGATCGTCACCTTCATCAGCCTGGGATGGCGCAGCGGCATCGTCGTGGCCATCAGCGTACCGCTGGTGCTGGCCGGGGTGTTCATCGGCATGAAGCTGCTGGGCATAGACCTGCAGCGCATCTCGCTCGGCGCGATGGTGATCGCGCTCGGGCTGCTGGTGGACGACGCCATCATCGCCGTGGAAACCATGGTGGTGAAGCTGGAGCAGGGCTGGGACCGCGTCCGCGCCGGCAGCTTCGCCTACACCTCCACCGCAATGCCGATGCTGACCGGCACGCTGGTGACGGCTGCAGGCTATCTGCCAGTCGGCCTCGCGCAGAGCAGCACGGGAGAATACACCCAGGACATCTTCCGCGTGGTCGGACTGTCCCTGATACTGAGCTGGTTCGTCGCGGTGCTGTTCGTGCCGCTGATCGGCGCGTCGCTGCTGCCCACGAAAAAGCGCCGCCCACACGGACACGACGTTTACGACAAGTGGACGTATCGCGCGTTCGCCCGGCTGGTCGGCTGGTGCGTGCGTCGGCGCTGGATGGTGATAACGCTGACCGTAGCAGCATTCGCCGCGTCGGTCGTAGGCTTCACCCAGGTGCCGCAGCAGTTCTTCCCAGCCAGCGACCGGCTGGAAGTCCTGGTGGACATGCGCCTACCGGAAGGCTCCAGCTTCGCCGCCACCGCGGCAGAGGTCGCACAGTTGGAAAAACTGCTGCAGCAGCAGCCCGGCGTCACCTCCTATGCCGCCTATACCGGCACCGGGACGCCACGGTTCTTCCTCGCGTTCTCGCCGGAGCTGGACCAGCCGAACTACGCTCAGGTCGTCATCAATACCGCCGGCATCCCCGAACGGGAGGCAGTGCTGCGCGTCCTCACCGCGTCGCTCGACCGGGGCGACTTCCCCGACGTGCGCCTGCGCCCCTCACGGCTGGAACTGGGGCCGCCGGTCGGCTACCCCGTGCAATTCCGCATTACCGGCCCCGATGCCATGCGTCTGCGCGACATCGCTGGCGACGTAGGCCGGGTGATGCGCGCCAGCCCGCTGATCCGCAACGTCAGCGACAACTGGGGCCAGATGGGCAAGCAGGCGACCGTGGTGCTCGACCAGGACAAGGCCCGCATCATGGGCCTGTCGAGCGAGGCCGTGGCAAACACCCTGCAAACCCTGCAGCAGGGCGCCACGATCACCCAATACCGCGAAGGCACCGACCTGATCCCACTGGTCGCCCGCGCAATCCCGTCCGAACGGCAGGACATCGCCGGGTTGGGCGACGTGACGGTGACGTCGGTGAACGGCCGCGCCGTGCCCCTGGCGCAGGTCGCGACCGTCAGTTGGGGACTGGAACAGCCCGTGGCCTGGCGTCGCGACCGCACCCCGATGCTGGTGGTCCGCGCCGACACCATGCCGGGCGTGCAGGCGCCGGACGCCACCGCCGCCATCCTGCCCGCGCTCGCCGCAGTCAAGGCTTCGCTGCCGCCGGGCTACGCCATCGAGACCGCAGGTGCGGTGGAAGAAAGCGCCAAGGGATCGGCTAGCATCAACAAGGTGATGCCGCTGATGCTGGTGGTGATGCTGTCGCTGCTGATGATACAGATGCAGTCCTTCGCCCGGGTGCTGATGGTTGTTGCAACAGCACCACTCGGCCTGATCGGCGTCACCGCGGCGCTGCTGCTGACCGGGGCGCCGTTCGGCTTCGTGGCCACGCTGGGGTGCATCGCGCTGGCAGGGATCATCATGCGCAACTCGGTCATCCTGGTGGACCAGATCGAGCGCGACATCCGTGAAGGCGTGCCGCCAGCGGAAGCCATCGTCGGCGCGACGGTACGGCGGTCCCGGCCCATCCTGCTGACGGCGGCCGCCGCAATCCTCGCGCTGTTTCCCCTGGCCTACTCGGTGTTCTGGGGGCCGATGGCCATCGCCATCATGGGCGGCTTGGTGGGCGCAACTGTGCTGACTCTTTGTTTCGTGCCGGCGCTGTATGCGGTGGTCGCCCGGGTCCGCGTCAGCGTACGGCATGCTGCAACGACCCCGGCGATAAACCCGGCGGAATAGCCGGCCGCAACGCAGACAAGGCGGATTCGCCCAGGACCTGTTCAAGCAGGCTCCCTGGCATCCGCGTTCGGTAGCGCTCCTGCCCTTGGTGGTGTTCAACGCGCAGCCGGACGCGTGCCTGCCGGTGTGCAGCCCGCGTAGCTACCACCCTGCCATCACAGATGCTGGGTAGTGTTCGCGCCGTTCTGCCTGACGCAGGTTGCGATATTGGCACAGCGTCTGACGGTTCCCTCCAAGCTTGCTGGCCGCGGCCATTGTGCCGGCTGGAACGCAGGCCGGCGACTGCCTGGGTGCGTCTCACCTGAAGCGGTTTGCGTCCGGACCGGACGCAAACCGCTTTAGGTTTTTCGTTTGCGAGCAAATACTTGCAGCTTCATATCCGGCCGTTTCGCGCCGGCCCCAGCTGCAAACTGCTCTAGGCAGGCAGGCACGGCTTAGCTCGACCAAGCTGCCAAGTCTAAGGCGCACTCGCCGCCGCATGGCACGTGGCGAGGCACAACAGCCTTTCCCCGTGCCGCGGGGCTGTTCTGGATCGACGTGCCAGCGAGCCCAATACCAGATTCTGTTAACTCGAAATGAACCGAGTCGAAACACGTTTCGAATGTGGCGCAGCGTCCAATGCCAGCTATCGGCAATTTTGAGGCGGCTTTGTAGAACCTGGGAAGTTTCGACAATCTTCGGGTGCCTGGAACACCCAACTTGGGAGCCAGATTAACGACCGTCCCTGCCCAGTCCTAACGTCTCATGAAGATTTATCGTTATCAGCAAAGAATAATAGGGCAAGCTCTCCATTTTGCACCTAGGTTAAGACAATCCCGTTCTGATTGGGCCGCAAATGGCGGACCCGTCTTCGGGTGCATATGGAGCCAACATGACCCATTCGCTAAATGTTAACATCATAGCTGAACACAGCGAACAGCAGAGCCGTCCGCAGCCGCGAACCTGGCGAGCGGAGAATCTCACTCGTCCCGGCGCATTTGGTACGCTGGATTTCGAGTTCGACGAAAGCATCGGGGCGCTCTGGTGCTATATGTCCGCCACCGGCGGCCCGCATTTCTCGCCGGCCCTGCTGGCCGATCTCATAAGGGCGCAAGATGCCGTCCGGGCCGGAGTCCGGCCCGAGCGGTCCGGACCGGACCCGTTGATACGCACCTTGGTGCTGGCGTCCCGTACGCCGGGAATCTACAATTTGGGAGGCGACCTCCGGCTCTTTGCCGACTGCATCCAGCAACAGAACCGGGCAAGACTGCAGGAATATGCACATCGCTGCGTGGACATCGTCTTCAATCACTCTGAAGGCTACGGGCAAGGCCTGACGACGGTTGCGCTGGTCCAGGGGCAGGCACTCGGCGGCGGCTTCGAGGCGGCGCTTTCAGCACATGTGATCGTCGCCGAGCGCAGCGCCCGGCTCGGCCTGCCTGAGGTGCTGTTCAACCTCTTCCCCGGTATGGGTGCCTACAGTTTCCTGTCGCGCCGGCTGACGCCCGCCGCAGCCGAGCGCATGATCCTCAGCGGTAAGGTTCATACCGCAGAAGAGTTGTATGAACTTGGTCTTGTGGACGTGCTCGCTGAGGATGGGGAGGGCGTTGCCGTAGTCAGGCAGCACATCCGGGAGCTAGACCGGCGCCACGCCTCACGCCGCGCTATGCGGCATGTCTGCAACGCCGTAAATCCAGTTACGAGAGATGAACTGATCCGGGTAACGAACATCTGGGTCGAATCTGCGCTGGGTCTTAGAGAAGACGATCTACGGAGGATGAACCGGCTTGTAATGGCACAAAACCGTCTTCGCCCAAACCACGCTGTAGTTGCTTCCGAGTGAATTGCCGCGCCCTCCAACTCGACTTTGCCCGAAAGGTTAACATTGGACATTTGCAATTAGCAATCGCTAAAACTTTAGTGGTTTCCTGGAGAGTCAACGTATCGGTCTACAGCCGTTAGCATTTCAATTTCGCTTACCAGCAAGGCGCCATGAAAACGGCTAACGGTCTGCAAGGGTCGGAGCAGCATAGGTCAGTGAAATGCCTGCTGCCATCTGCTCTGGCCCCGGCTGGTCAATGGCCGCCTTAACACCGTACCATATGGAACCAAAAAACCTCCAGTCGATTCTTAAACAGTACGTTTCGCCGGTGTTCGACGGCGCAGAGACAAATTGAATAACATTGGACGTCGCCGCATCATTGAAGAAGCGGCGACGTCCGGAACGCCTTAACGGCCTCTAGCGGGCCGGAACAATGCGATTCCTGGCATGTACGAACAGCCTCAAGCGCATCCCCGACACGGGCAAGCTCTGCTGCCAACGCATCAAGCATGTGTTGACCTTCTCCCTGCATGTCCGCGCGCGACAAGCCTTGAAGGGCACGGCAGATCTGCCGCATAGGCTCGGCGCCCATGTTGCCCGATGCGCTATACAACGCGTGCGCCTGTGCAGCGACCGCCGCCATGTCGCCGGACTGCGTGGCTCTGGCCAGGGATGTCCGCAGCCGCCCGGCGTCGGCCAGAAAGTCACAGATGAGACTCTCAAGGAAATCGTCTCCCCCAAGATCGCGCAGTTGGGCGATGGTCGCCAAGTTCACCGCCGGCGCCGCGCCGCAACGGAACCGGGGATGGGAAGCGATGTCCGTCACGGCCGCAGGCACGTTGTGCTTCGCTGCAGGGGGCGTCTTCTCAGCCCCACCGGTCAAGGCGTCCAGAGCGTCGAGCAGGACTCCCGGCTCAATCGGCTTGAGTAAGCATCTG
>CAXTOB010000182.1:9305-11383 GCA_964245505.1 uncultured Acetobacteraceae bacterium
ATCCCGCATCGAGGCAGCGTCTTTGGACCTCGTGGGTCACGTCGGCCGTCAGGCCGACGATGGGCAAATGCGGACGCCCGATTGCACCGAACCGATACAGCTTCGCCGCATCACTGCCGGTCATGACCGGCATGTTCAGGTCCATCAATACCACGTCGAAGTCTTGTTCATTCATCGCATCCAGCGCCTGCTCGCCGTCTCGTACGATGATGGTGGTGTGCCCGGCACGGCGCAGGACTAGGTCCAGGACGCGGGTGTTGACCGCGTTGTCGTCGGCAATCAGCACATGCAACGGGCGTGCGCGGACCCAAACCGCCTGATCCCGTAGAGTTGCCGTCAAGGGACCCCTGGCCGCAATGCGCAGCGCCGCCTGAAGCTGCTCATCAGACGCGTCAGGCGGAACGATGGTCGCAAACTGCTGACGCAGGCTCACGGCCGGCAAGCCGTTGCCCGGTTCGGCCACGAGGATGCCGCCGTGGCCGCCGCTGTCCAGGTCACCGGCCTCACAGGACACGCGCAACCGAGGACCAGCAGCAGGAGACCGCATCCCCGGGTCGTGCGGCCCAGCTACCACGCACCCAAGACCCTCAAGGCGTTGCAGCAGCGGCCGCAGCGTCGGCGTCCCAGCACTTTGAATCACGATCATGTCGTGGCCGGGGCGCCGCACCACAGGGTCTGCCATGCCGATCGGCAGGGTCACCGCAAACGTGCTCCCCTGCCCCTCGCTGCTTTCCAGCACGATCTTGCCGCCATGCAGCGCCACCAGCCGCCGGGTGATCGCAAGGCCCAATCCCGTGCCGCCGAAGCGGTTGATGATCGTCCCGTCCGCCTGAACGAAGTCGTTGAAGATGCGCTCCTGCGCTTCAGGCGCGATGCCGATGCCAGTGTCGGTCACCTCGATCCGGAGTTCAAAGCCGGACCCAGAACAAGGGGCGACGTCCGCCGCCAGGACGACGACGCCGGACGACGTAAACTTGACCGCGTTGCTGACCAGGTTGAGCAGGATCTCGGTAAGGTGGCGTGAGTCGCCGATCACATCGAGCGGGCTGCGCGACGTGATATGCAAGGCCGTGCGCAAACCTTTTTCGCGCGCACGCACTGCGACCAGGTCCATCACGCCCGTAAGGACGTCGGCAAGGTCGAACGCCGCGGAAGATACCGGCATCCTCCCAGCCTCGATGCGGGACAGGTCCAGGATGCCGTCTATAAGGGACAGCAGGGTTCGGGACGCGGCGTCGATGGTCCTCGTCATCTCCTGCTGCTCCGCCGTCAGGGACGTTGCCGCCAGCAGGCCAGTCATGCCGGTGACCGCATTCAGCGGCGTACGCAATTCATGGCTTACACTCGCCAAGAACAGGCTTTTAGCCCTGCTCGCTTCCTCCGCCTGCTTTTTGGCGTCCGACAGCTTCCGGATCAGCCGCCCCGCATACAAAGGTATGATCAGCAAGCCAACCAGCAGCCCCATCCCAAGCGGCAAATTGGTCAACCAATACGGCGTGCAGAACACGACCGCGCCGAACCCTAGGACGCTGGCTCCCATCGAAAGATACAGCCACGGCAGGCCGAAGCGGAACCCGTTGCCAAGGATCACCCACAGGTAGATCGCAAACAGCGGCGATGCCGAGGCCCCTCCCAGATAGAAACCGTACGACAACACCCCAATGTCCATGAACACGGCGGCAACACGGCGCACCCGCGACGGGCCAGGCCAGATCAACGGGTGCAGCAGCAGCAGCAATGCCCCGAAACAGTAAGCGCCGCAGAGCAGGCGTAGGCGAATCCCCACGTCTCCGCCGTCCGCAACCGAGGCCAGGGTGTAGGCGGAAACCAGGGTGCCGATCGCCAGGCGATTGCCCAGCATCTCATGTTCCCGGTCCCCGCTGCTGCGTAAACGGTCCAGGAGGACCGCGCCAAATGCAGCCGTGCTGGCAATACGGCTCATGCGTGCTGCACAGCGGCTGTAGATACCCTGGGCAGATGGTCGCGCTGGAATTGCTCAGCCGGCATCGGCCTGCCAAGGAGATAACCCTGGGCAAACTGGCAACCTGCCTCGCGCACCCGTTCGAGCTGGCTTGGCG
>CAXTOB010000183.1:0-11362 GCA_964245505.1 uncultured Acetobacteraceae bacterium
GCCACCGCTGCCGGGGGCGCCGGTTGCGGTCAGCGTCATGGACGTTGGCGGCGCGCTGGCGCTGCTGCAGCCGGCGTTCGAGGAGTATCGCCGGGCCAACCCGCGCCTGGTGTCGCGCATCGCCTACGTGAAGGCGCCCGCGCCGGAGCTGGCGGGCAAGATCAAGGCGCAGCAAGACGCCGGGCGGTCCGACATAGACCTAGTGCTGTCGGGCAGTGACGGGCTGGCTGCCGGCCTCAGCCTGGGTCTGTGGCGCCGCATCCTGCCCGACTTTGCCGAGCGGTTCCCGGGGATCGAGGCCAACTACGAGCCGGCGGCGCTGGCGCTGCACCGGGCGCAGGGCAGGGGGTACGGCGTGGTTGTCAACTACTACCCGTCCGGCCCGCTGCTGGAGTATATGCCGGCCCGGGTCCCGGAGCCGCCAGACACGGCGCAGGCGTTGCTGGATTGGGCGCGGGCGCATCCCAACCGCTTCATGTATGCCCGGCCCGCCAACTCCGGCCCCGGCCGCACATTCATGATGGGGCTGCCCTACATCCTGGGCGACGCCGATCCCACTGACCCTGTTAAGGGCTGGGACCGGACCTGGGCCTACTTGCAGGAGCTGGGCCGCCACATTGAGTATTACCCGTCCGGCACCGGCGCCACGATGAAGGAGCTGGGCGAAGGCTCACGCGACATGGTGGTCAGCACTACGGGATGGGACATCAACCCGCGCGCCCTGGGCATCGTCCCGGCAGAAGCGCGGGTCGGCACCCTACGAGGCTTCCATTGGGTCTCCGACGCCTTCTTCATGTGCGTGCCCCTGGGCATTCCGGACGAGCGGCTGGCGGTGGTGCTGGACATGATGGCGTCGCTGCTGCGGCCGGAACTGCAGGCGTACTCCTATGACGAGGGCTACCTTTACCCCGGCCCGGCCGTCCGCAACGTGCCAGTCAGCATGGCGCCGAAACGCAGCCAGGAGGTGATCGCTGAGTTCGGACGGCCCGAATATGCCAGCCTGATCGCCGACCACCCCATCGAGCTGCCGCTGAAGCCGGAGCAGATGGTGCTGGCCTTCCAACGCTGGGACCAGACGGTCGGAGCACAGCGTTGAGGCGCCTGCGGTTCAGCGGCAACCTGGAGAACAGCCGGTGAAAGTGACGTGCATTCCAAGTTGAGGCTTTTGCCTTGAACATGCGAAGGAAGCTTGGGCGACGGGCTGATCCCGTTCTCCCCGGTGTAGCCCGACAGCGGGGCAGCCGCCCTGGCAAGCACAGGCGCAGGCATGCCAGCCAGATCGGCTTTGTTGCTTGGATCAGCAGTTGAGCCTGGAAAGGCGATTGAGTGAGTTCAGTAAGACGCTTTCAACATAGGCGAGGCGTATCTGGAAGAAACTCGCAAAAACTCGATGCAATTTTTTGATCCGGTGCAGTTGATGTCATTTTTGGCCCAAGACGGCTTTAGGCGTCGTTTGCGACATTGATAGGCTTACAAGGCATCTGTGCGACAACCCCGCTGGCGCAGCAGGTGCCGGATCAGGTGTTCGGCACCGTCCAGGACCATCAACAAGGGTGGCGTCGCGATCCCGCCGGTGGGGCAGAACGCCCTGGTGGCGCCGGAGATCGCCGGCGCCGCCTACGTGCAGCAGTCCGGCGAGGCCGCGCTGGCGGGATCGGGTGCCAAGCTGCTGCACGGCGACGTGGTGCAGAAGACCTACCTGGGACAACGGAACCGGTTCAGGATAGGCAAACCAGTGAGGGGAACGGAGCTTGATGGACACCGCGGACGTCGTCGTCGTCGGCCTGGGTGCGGTGGGCAGCGCCACGCTGCACCGCCTGGCCCTGCAGGGGGTGCGCGCCGTCGGGATTGACCGGTTCGATCCGCCGCACGCGCACGGCTCCACCCATGGCGGCAGCCGGGTGACCCGGCTCGCCGTCGCGGAGGGCGACGCCTACGTGCCGCTGGTGCGCCGCTCGCACGAGATCTGGCGGGAGCTGGAGCAGGAAACCGGCGAGACGCTGCTGCGGGAAATCGGCCTGCTCATGATCGGCGAGGGCGACGGTGCCCCGAGCCACGGCCGCCCGGGTTTCCTGGGCGCCACAATCGACGTCGCGCGCCGCCACACCATCGCGCACGAAATCCTGGACAGCGCCGAGATCCGCCGCCGCTACCCGCAATTTGCGGTGCGCGATGCGGATCGCGGCTTCTTCGAACCCACGGCCGGCGTGGTTTTCCCCGAGGCCGGCGTCGCCGCTCAGCTCCGCCTGGCCCGCACGCACGGCGCCACGATACGGCCGAATGAGGCGGTCCTGTCCATCGCGCCGCATGGCGACGGAGTGCTGGTGACGACGGACGGTGGCAGCATCGCCGCCGGCCGGGTGGTGCTGACGGCCGGCGCCTGGTTGCCGGGTCTGGCCGGCGGGATCATGGCCGACATGGTGCAGGTCCACCGCCAGACCCTGCTGTGGTTCGAGCCGGACGAGCCGCGCCTCTATGACCCGGCCGCCTGTCCCGTGTTCATCTGGATGCACGGCGCCACGGAGGCCGACTACCTCTACGGCTTCCCGCTCCTGCCCGGCGAACCCGGCGTGAAGGTGGGCAGCGAACGCTATGACGGCCACACCGAGCCGGACCGCGTGGACCGCACCATCCCGGAGGAGGAGGTGCAGACTCTCTACGACCGCCACGTGGACGGCCGCCTGCTCGGACTGAGCCGCCGGCTCGCCAAGTCAGCGACCTGCCTTTACGCGGTGACGCCCGATGCCGGGTTCATCATCGACCGGTTGCGGGAGGACGGGACCGTGCTGGCGGCCTCGTGCTGCTCCGGCCATGGCTTCAAGCACTCCCCGGCACTGGGCGAGGCGGTGGCCGCCGCTGCGATGGCCCCGACCCGCGTCCTGGCGCCCGAGTTCAGCCTGGCGCGGTTCGGCGCGGCCGTACCCGCCTGATGCCGCACCCGGCAGACGGGGCCGTGCGCAAGCCGCTCATGCATCTCGGGCTCGACGTTTCCTACATCCACATGGGCGGCCGCTGGCGCGATCCGGCGGCGCTCGCGGGCCGCCGCTTCCCTGACGTGGATCTGTATGAGGACATCGCCCGCCTGGCCGAGCGCGGCCTGCTGGACATGATCTTCTCCGGCGACGGCACCGGCGTGCCGGACACCTATGGCGGCTCACGCGACGCCGCCGTGGAATGGGGCATCAACTGGCCGCGCCAGGACTTCAACCCGCTGCTGGTCGCCATGTCCCGCGTGACCCGGCACATCGGCTTCGGCCTGACCTACTCCACCACCTTCATGCACCCGTACTACACGGCACGGCTGTTGAACTCGTTGGACCATATCACCGGCGGCCGGGTGGCGATGAACCTGGTGACATCCACCCGGAAATCGGACGCCGCGAACTTCGGCTTCGACCAGTTGATGGAGCATGGCGCCCGCTACGACCGCATGGAGGAGTTCGTGGACGTGTGCCGGGCGCTGTGGGACAGCGCGGAGCCGGACGCGATGGTATGGGACGCCGCCACCGGGCGGGTGACGGACCCGGCCAAGATCCATGGCGTCAGCCATCGCGGCCGGTTCTTCCAGGTGGAAGGCCCGCTCAATACGCCGCCCTCGCCGCAGGGGCGCCCGGTGCTGATCCAGGCGGGCGGCTCGCCGCGCGGCATCCAGGCCTCGGCCCGGGTGGCGGACCACGTGTTCGGCGGGGAGATGGCGCTGTCCGCCCAGGCGGCGCAGCGCCGGGCACTGGACGAGGCTTTGACGGCGGAAGGCCGCGACCCCGCCGCGGTCGGCATCCTGTGGCAGACCCCGATCGCGGTGGCGGCGACCGAGCGGGAGGCAGTGGCCCGTAGGGATCGCCAGTTGCAGACGATGCCGCCGGACGCCGTGGGGGCCTACCTGTCCTACAACAACGGCTATGACTTCGCGACGCTGCCGGCCCGGTTCACCCTGCGCGATATGCAGGCCGAGATCGTCGCCGCCCATGCCTCGCCGGTCGGTGTGGTGCACCAGATGGCGGCCGAGCTGGGCTACGATACCGAGATGACACGCGCCGGGTTCCTGGAGGAGGGCGCACGTTATGCCACCAACCACAACACCATGCTGGCCGGCACCGCCGCTCAGATCGCCGACCGGTTGGAGGAAGCCTTCGAAGCCACCGGCAGCCGCGGTGGATTCATGCTGGGCCACACGGCCTGCTTGATGGAGGACCTGGCCGCGATCGTGGAACTGCTGGTGCCCGAGCTGCAACGCCGCGGGCGGTTCCGCACCGGCTACACCGCCCGCACGCTGCGGGGGATGCTCGGGGGCAACGAAGGATGATTTGCCATGCTGAAAGCAGCGCATAGGGAGCGCACCACGCCAGCATCCCAGGCGGCGTTGTCAGGTTGGTGGTCGAGACGACGCCGAGGACTTACGGCTGATCAGCTCCTCACGCGGCGAACGCGACCCTGTGACCGCCTCGACGTCCGAGGTAACTTCGTCTTATATCGCCAGGGCAGGCAGAGACGGAAGACGAGCGGCCCAAACGCCCTGGCGTGTTGCCCGGTGCCTCGATAGCATCGGGCCGTAAACGATTTGGGGACCAGCGATGATGCGACTTCGGGCATTCCTGGCGTGTGGCACCGTGCTCGCCTTTCCCTTGCTGTCCAGCCAGGCCACGGCGGCGGACCTGTTGGACACGGTTCGCAGCAGCCACGTGCTCAGCATCGGCACCTCCAACGACGCGCCGCTCTCCTACATCGACTCCAAGACCAACGAAGCCGCAGGGGTGCTGCCCGACATCCTGCGCGAGGTACTCAAGCGCGAGAACATAGACGCCAAGCTGGACGTGGTCGCGATGCCGTTCGCCAGCCTGATCCCTGCCGTGCAGAGCGGACGCATCGAGCTGATGGGAGACGCGATGTATGTCCGCCCTGCACGGGCCAAGATCATGGATTTCTCCGACGGCATCTTCTTCAACCCGGAATCTTTCGACGTCGCCAAAGGCAACCCGAAGAAACTGCACAGGATCGCCGATCTCTGCGGCAATGCAGCCGGCACGTATGAGGGTACCGTCTATGTCGATATGCTGAAAAAAGCCGCTGCCGCCTGCCCGGCCGACAAGAAGTTGGACGTGCACCTGTATCCCACGATCCAGAACGCCTTCGCCGACCTGTCCACCGGCCGTATTGACGCCGCCGTCGTGGACTCCACCCTCTCGGCCTACGCCTTGCAACAGAACAAGGCCCTAAACTTCGAGCTCGTGGGCGACTACGTGCCGGAGGACAAGGCCGACACGATCTGCGCCTTTGGCGTGCTGAAGGACAGCAGCCCAAAGTTCATCGCCGCGCTCAACAAGGATTATGCTGCGATGAAGGCGGACGGCACCGCCGCCAAGCTGTTCGAGAAATGGGGGCTGACGCCCACGGATTTCTTCCTGCAGCCATGACCTTCCTGCCCCCCCGATGAGGGAGATCATCGGCGAATACGTCGAATGGTGGCCTGATCTTTGGGCCGGGCTGCAGCTCACCGTCCTGTTGACCTTTACCGGCATGGCGCTGGCTCTTGTTATCGGGCTGGCGCTGGCGCTGGCACGGCTCAATCCGCGGCGGCGATGGATGTCGGTGCCAGCAGCCGTGTTCGTAGAGGTGATCCGTGGTTCCCCTCTGCTGCTGCAGCTATTCTATATTTTCTATGTCTTCCCGTTCTTCGGTATCCGGCTCACGGCGCTGGCTGCTGGCATTTTGGGCCTTGGGATCAACTACGGCGCTTACCTCAGCGAGGTCATTCGTGCCGGCATTGTAGCCGTTGACCATGGCCAATGGGAGGCCGCCCGGGCGCTCGGCATGCGCGGACGGATTTACATGCCGCACGTGATCCTGCCGCAGGCGCTGCGCATCGTGATCCCTCCGATCGGCGGCTACTTCATCTCACTCTTCAAGGACACCGCGCTGGTCTCGACGATCTCCATTGGTGAGCTGTTGTTCCGCGGCCAATTGCTGGCGGCTGAAAACTTTCGCTACTTGCAAATTTATAGCTTCATTTTTGTGATCTACTTGGTGATCAGTTACCCCGCCAGCCTGGGCGTGCGGGCGCTGGAGCGGCACATGCGCATTGATCGCCGCATCTCCTCAGCCAAGCCCGTATGACCCGGCCCGACATCGTCCCCGCAGGATACGGCCGGCTGGTCAGCCTGCAAGCTGGCGAATGCGTGGCGGTGATCAATACATACGGCACCCAGATCGTGGATACCTGGGCGTTCAATCGCGCCGACCCGGCGGAATGCATGTCGATGGCACAGTCGCGCTCGGTCAACAGCCGGCTGTTTGCTTCACCCGGGCATTGCTTCGTCAGTACGCGCCGCCGGGCCATGCTCCGCTTGATCGAGGACACCTCGCCCGGCGACCACGATACGCTGCTCTGCGCCTGCAGCAGCGCGATCTACCGCGAACTCGGCTGCACCGGATACCATCGCAGTTGCGAGGACAACCTGCACGAGAGCCTTGCTACCGTCGGCATTACTTTGCCCTTCACTCCGGCCCCGCTGAACCTGTTCATGAACGTCGGCGTCGGACCCGGCGGGACCGTGCTGCGCCGCCCGCCCAGCTCGCGGCCGGGCGACCGGGTGGTGCTGCAGGCAGAGATGGACCTGCACGTGGTGATGTCCGCCTGCCCGCAAGATGTGACGCCCATCAACGGCGATGAGCGAACGCCGCGGGACGTGGCAGTCGAGGTGTTTCCCATGCCGGTTTAGTGATTGGCTTGGCTTTCAAGATACGCCCTAGCGGCGGCCCAGCGGGTTCCATGGCGTTGCTGCACGGATCCGGCCTGGTGGCCCACCGCTGAATGGGGCGGCGTTTTTGTGCCGGACGAAGGACAGCGCGATGCAACCGATCTACGTGGACTTCCTCAATGGCCCCGATATCGCAGCGCTGAAGATGACGGATGAGGACATCCTCGGCGCCATCGAAGCCAGCCTGGCCGCCCAGGGCCGCAAGCAGACCGTCATCGAACCCCGGATGCACCTCAAGCCCGACCCGGCAGTGGACGGGCACTTCAACGTGCTGCGCGGCGCCATCGGCGGCGACGTGCAGCGGGCCGGGGTGAAGGTGGTCAGCGACTTCGTTTACAACTACGAACAGGAGCTGCCGTCCGAGATGGCGATCCTGACGCTGTTCGACCCCAAGACCGGCAAGCCGCAGGCGATCCTGGACGCGGGCGGGATCACCGACATGCGGACCGGCGCCGTCACCGCGATCGGCGCGAAGTACCTGGCGCGCAAGGACAGCAAGATCCTGGGCCACATCGGCGCCCGCGGCACGGCATACTGGAACGTCCGCCTGCTGGACAGCATGTTCCACTTCGATGAAATCCGCGTCCACTCCCGCCGCCCGGAAAGCCAGCGCGCATTCGCCGAGCGGCTGAGCCAGGACTTGGGCAAGCCCGTGCGCGAATGCATGAACTGGCGGGACACGGTTGCCGGGGCTGACATCGTCGTTGAGGCGTCGCGCCTGCTGGAGCCGGCGCCGCTGCTGAGAACCGAATGGATCAAGCCAGGCGCGCTGGTGATGCCCTACGGCACCATGAGCGCCGTGGAGCTGTCGCTCACCGACATCATGTCCAAGCTGGTGGTGGACGATTGGGGGCAGGTGGGCGCCGGCCCCTACGGCGCCCTGCGGCAGCATGTGAACGCGGGCAAGCTGACGCGGGACACGCTCCATGCCGAGATGGGGGAGATCGTCGCCGGGCTGCGTCCGGGGAGGGAGGATGACGGGGAGACGATCCTGTTCTGGCACCGCGGCCTGTCCCTATCCGACATCGCGCTGGGCCACGCCATGCTGGAGAAGGGTCGCCGGCTGGGCATCGGGCAGCGCCTGCGCTTCGGGTGATGCCGAGAGCATTCGACGTCGTGGAGTGCTGGTGTGGCTGGCCTGAGCAAGCGCTGTCACGATTGCTTGGCGTGCAGGCGGGCGCTGACCGGGCGACAGGACCGTGACGCCGTGGACCGCATGGGTGTGCGGCTGCACCTGCGTCGGGCCTAGGCCGACGCGGGCGACATCGTGCTGCTGTATGCGGATGGGAGCGAGGCGCTGACCCATCCCTACCTTGCCCATGCCTGGGCCGAGAAAGGGGCCGGCCTGCGGGCGCAGGCGCCTGGAGCATCCAGCGCCGACTTCGTCCGGCTGCTGCGACGGTTGGATTGGCGCTACGGCCCCAAGCCCGGCTGCGAGCGTCTGTCTGTCGTGCTGGTGCTGAACGGCGGCCCCATCCACACGAGCAAGGCGAGCAGGGCGGCACTGCCTGAGCGGCCCTGGATCACCGTGGAGTGGCTACCCCGGTATGCGCCGGAGCTAAGCGACATCAAGCGCAGCGGGCGTGACCTCAAACGGCATCACCTGACCCGCCACACGTTCAAGGATGCAGACGACCTCACCTGCGCCATCCACGCCGCCGTCAAGCAACTGAGCAAAGAACGCCAAACGCAGCGCCCGTGCGATAGGCTAAATAAGGCTGCTTAGGCCAGGTGATGACGAAGCATTGCGCGCAGTTCTTGCAGGCAGGCGGCCCGCAATGGTGCCGGCTCACGGCCCAATAACATGACGGAATGCATCAGCGACGGCACCAGCAGGGCAAGCCGGTCGGCCTGATCCCTGGGCAAGGCCGGGGCAGCAAGCTCGAACAGGGCAGCGACCTGGACACGCCGCTGATTACGCACTGCCTGGCGCCAGGCATCGTCACCCGCGAGATCAATCAGGACGGTATAGACGGGATGCTGGTGCAGGAACGCCGATAGCTCCAGGAACAGGGCGTCGGCAATTGCTGCGGCGGTGGACCCGCTGACCCGCAGCCGCATGGCATCCAGTCGGGCCGACAAGATTTCGGCCAAATCGGCCAGCATCGCCTGCGCCAGGACCGGCTTGGTCGGAAAAAACAGATAAAGCGAGCCGATCGAGGCGCCGGCGCGCGCGGCGATCTCCGTCATCGTCGTGGCGTCATACCCACGCTCCACGAACAGGGCCGCGGCTGCGGCCAGCAACGCGGTCACACGGTCCCGGCCGCGCTGCCGTTGCGGTACGCGTGACGTGATAGACGGGCCGCTTGCGATTCGTGAGGACATCCTCGTATATCCGTTATTAAAACTTATCCTCAGGTATAGCCTGGGATGGCTCGATCTGCATCAAGGATGCTGCATGTCATACGCACGGCCCGAACGGGATGACGGCTACAAGTGGGTGGCGCTGAGCAACACCACGCTCGGCATGCTGGCGGCGGCGATCAACAGCTCGATCCTGCTCATCAGCCTGCCGGCGGTGTTCCGGGGCATCGGGCTGAAGGCGCTGGACCCCGGCAACGTCAACTACCTGCTTTGGGCCATCATCGGCTACATGATCGCAACGGCGGTCCTGGTGGTGGCGTTCGGCCGGCTGGGCGACCAGTTCGGCCGGGCGCGGATGTATAACCTGGGATTTGCGATCTTCACCGCCGCCTCGGTGGCGCTCAGCCTGTTGCCGGGCCAGGGGGATTTCGCGGCGGTTTACCTGATCTCGGTGCGGATGATCCAGGGCATCGGCGGCGCGCTGCTGATGGCGAACTCCACCGCCATCCTGACCGATGCCTTTCCGGCGGATCAGCGTGGCCTGGCCCTGGGCATCAACGTGGTGGCGGCGATCGGTGGGCAGTTCATCGGTTTGCTGATCGGCGGCTTGCTGGCCGATAGCAACTGGCGGCTGGTGTTCTGGATCAACGTGCCGTTCGGAGTGTTCGGCACGATCTGGGCCTACTGGAAGCTGCGCGACTCCCCGACCCGGGTGACGCATAAGATAGACTGGGCCGGCAACGTCACCTTTGCGCTCGGCCTGGTGCTGATCCTGTCGGCGATCACCTATGGCATCCAGCCTTATGGCGACCAGGTGATGGCCTGGACCAGCCCCTTCGTGTTGGGCCTGTTCGCGCTGGGCCTGCTGTCGCTCGCAGCGTTCGTCATGGTGGAGCGGCGGGCTGCCCGCCCGATGCTGGATTTCCAGCTATTCCGCATCGCGCCGTTTGCCTGCGGCAATATCGCCAACATGTGCTCCGCGGTCGCCCGCGGCGGGCTGCAGTTCATGCTGATCATCTGGCTGCAGGGTATCTGGCTGCCGCTGCATGGCTACTCCTTCGAGGAAACGCCGCTCTGGTCGGCGATCTTCATGCTGCCGCTGACGGCGGGGTTCCTGCTCGCCGGGCCGATTGCCGGATATTGCTCCGACCGGATCGGCGGCATGCCGTTTGCGGTCGGCGGGATGGTGCTGGGCGCGGTGAGCTTCGTGCTGCTGATGGTGCTGCCGGCGGACTTCTCCTACGCGGCCTTTGCGGCGCTGCTGTTTGCCAACGGGTTCGGCTCCGGCCTGTTCGTGGCGCCGAACAGCACGCAAATCATGAACTCCGTGCCGCCGCAGGAGCGTGGTCAGGCGTCCGGTATCCGCGCGACGACCACCAATGCCGGGCAGGTGCTGTCGATCGGGCTGTTCTTCAGCCTGATGCTGGCTGGCTTGGCGGCGACGCTGCCACAGTCGATGGAGGCCGGGTTGCTGGCGGAACACGTGCCGCCAGCGGTGGCGCATCAGGTGGCCAGCACGCCGCCGGTCTCCAGCCTGTTCGCGGCCTTCCTTGGCTACAATCCCATGGGAGAACTGATCCCGGCCGACGTGCTGCACGCCTTGGCGCCGGCCAATGCCGCGGTCTTGACGGGCAAGACGTTCTTCCCCGGCCTGATGTCCGCGCCGTTCAAGCATGGGCTGATGTTCGCCTTCAGCTTCTCGGCGCTGCTCTATTTGGTGGCGGCCCTCGCCTCCTGGCGCGGCGGAATGCGGATGGCGACGGTCACGGTGGCTCGGCCAGTCGTCGGAGCCGACTGACCAGAGCGGTCGGTCCTGACGTCCGCGGCAACCTTCCCCGCCTGATTTCCCGCTTCGGTAGAGATGGCGACAGCGCCCGTTGGCCGTGGAGCCGTGCGGCCGTTAGAGCGGGTTTGGTGCAGCTAAGACCACCAAACTCACTCTAGTGGGTCGTCATTGCTGATATGATAGGCGCAGGCTGCCTGTCCTAATCCACACTCGGCAGGATCTGGACGCCTCACAACAGTGCTGACAAGGCACTAGAGCAGTGTACAGCCGGGTCCGGCGCGAAGCGGCCGGACATAAAGCTGCAAGTATCTGCTCGCAAACGAAAAACCTAAAGCAGTTTGCGTCCGGTCCGGACGCAAACTGCTTTAGTGCAGCGTCAGCACCGATGTGACATGTTTACGCACTGCAACGCTTGGGCCAAAGCTGGCGGCTATACCTATCAAATCAGGAATGACGGGGCACTAGCTATTGTTTTTGCGAGCATTCATCCGGTCAAACGAAGCCGTTTGATCCGAAC
>CAXTOB010000184.1:0-8331 GCA_964245505.1 uncultured Acetobacteraceae bacterium
GCGGGAGGGCCGGAGCCGCCTCACCCTGGTCGATCTCGTGCAGCAGCCCGGTCTTCCAGCGCAGACGCTCGACCTGCCATACGCCGAGGCCGGTCGTCATGGCCAGCATTATGGCGGTGGTTACGCTGGGCCAGAATAGGCGCGGGGTCATGACCCTATCTCCGATGCGCGATGACGGTAGTGCTGCATGATCAATGCGGCCTTCAGCGGCCGCATCATCAGGATCGCAAGCGGGATAGTTATGGTGGGCCAAAGCAGCAGGTGAACCCAGGCCGGCGGGTTGAATCTGAACTCGACAAAGAAAACCGCGGCCATGATCGCGGCGCCTAGAACCAGGATGACCGCGGAGGCTGCACCGTCGCCGGTGTCAACCTCCGTCAGGTCCAGGCCGCATTCGGTGCAGGCGGGACGGACAGTCAGGAGCCCGTCATATAGCCTGCCGATGCCGCAACGCGGGCAACGGCAGCGAAGCGCCGCCTGCCAGGGCGGCGGCGCTGTCACCTCACTCCGCCGGGACGGCGGACCCGGCACCCCACAGGTAGATGGCGACGAACAGGAACAGCCAAACGACGTCCACGAAATGCCAGTACCAGGCCGCAGCCTCGAACCCGAAGTGGCGAGTGGTGGTGAAGCCGCCGCCGCGGGCGCGCCACCAGCAGACGATCAGGAAAATGGTGCCGACGATCACGTGGAAGCCGTGGAAGCCGGTCGCGAGGAAGAACACCGACGGGTAAACGCCGCCGGTGAACTTGAACGGCGCCTCCGAATACTCCAGGGCCTGGAAGGTGGTGAACGAGAGGCCGAGCAGGATGGTGAAGCCGAGGCCCATCACCAGGAACTTCTTCTGTCCGTGCAGCAGGGCGTGGTGCGCCCAGGTGACGGCGGTGCCGGACAGCAGCAGGATCAGGGTGTTCATCAGCGGGAGCTGGAACGGGTTAAAGGTGTGAACGCCTTCCGGCGGCCAGGACGGATTGACCGCACCGGAGACGTGGACCGGATATAGCGCGAAGTGGAAGTTGGCCCAGAAAAAGCCGACGAAGAACATCACTTCGGAGGCGATGAACAGCATCATGCCGTAGCGCAGGCCCAGGCGCACCACCGGGGTGTGCAGCCCGGCGGTCCGGCTTTCCTTCAGGACGTCGCGCCACCACATGAACGCCGTCGCGATCACCACGAGCAGGCCAGCGGCCAGCAACCAGTAATTGCCGTAATGCGCGACGAAGATGATGCCCAGCACGGTCGCGCCGCCGCCGAAGGCGGCGATGAGCGGCCAGGGGCTGGGATCAACCAGATGATATGGCTGCTTCATCCCGCTGCTATTTAGGTTTGGGACGGGTGCGTCTTGTGCGACCGCCGTGGCGGCGGGTGCGGAGCTGGTCATCGGCGATCCATTCTTGGCGGTCTTGCTGAACAGGCCGGCACTATCGCGGAAGCGGCGGCTGGTTCAAGGGCATAGCCCCTCACAATGGAGGAAGCTAGGGGCCAGACGCAACGGCACGCTTGCCGACGTGCGGCCCAGCATGGTCCAGGCCGCCATTACGCGCGGCGTCGTCGAGTGAGCGGAAGAAGGTGTAGGACAGCGTGATCTCCTTCACATCGCGGGTATCGGGGTCCGTTGCGATGGCCGGATCGACCCAGAAGCTCAATGGGAACTGCACTTGCTGGCCAGGCGCCAGGGTCTGCTCGTCGAAGCAGAAGCACTGAGTCTTGTGGAAGTAGTGTCCCACCTTCTCCGGCGTGACGTTGTAGGTGGCGGTACCGGTCACGGTTTGGGCTGATTGGTTGCGGCCGACGTAGAATGCCATGCGGTCCTCGCCGAGCTTGACTGCGACCTCGCTTTGTCCCGGCTCGAATTGCCACTTCAGGCCAGGGCTGGTGTTGGCGTTGAACCGGACCACCATGCTGCCGGCCGTGGCGCCCGGCCCGGCGACGCCACGGATCTGCGGGGTTCCGCCGTAGCCCGTCGCCTGACAGAAAACGCGGTAGAGGGGGACCGCGGCAAAAGACATGCCGACCATGCCGAGGATCGTTGCGGCCAGGCCGCCGGCCAGGACTGTGTTGCTGTACTTCATGTCGTCTATGTCGGCCCCGTCAACGCCGCAGCAAGCGGTCAGGACACCTTAAACTTGACCATGGAGATTGCGTAGAACAGCAATGCGAGGGCTAACAGGGCGGCGAACAGCACCAGGTTCTTGACCCGTTGCCGACGGCGCAGCTCGATCGTTTCCGCGGGAGTCAGCGGGCGCGGGAACTCATCCATGCCAGGGACCCGGTATGAGGTAGTCGGCAGCCACTGCGCCGAACAGGGCGAACAGATAGACCAGGGACACGCGGAACGCCCATCTGGCTGGAGCATCTTTGGTCAGGCTGACGCCCGCCGCATCCTGCTTGTCGCGCAGCACGCCCCAGGCAGCCAGTAGGAACCAGATGCCAAGCCCTACAGCCGAGATGCCATAGACCGGGCCGGCATACCCAAGCACCCAGGGCAGCACCGACACTGCGAAGAGCACGACGGTGTAAAGCATCACGTGCTGCCGGGTTACCCGGGCACCTTGGACCACTGGCAGCATCGGGACCCCTGCCCGCTCGTAGTCACCGGAGGCATAGAGCGACAGCGCCCAGAAATGCGGGGGGGTCCAGAAGAACACGATGGCGAACAGCAGCAGCGGCATGACGTCGAGCCCGCCGGTGACGGCGGCCCAGCCGATCACCGGCGGGAATGCCCCGGCAGCCCCGCCAATAACGATGTTCTGCGGCGTCCGGCGTTTCAGCCAGATCGTGTAAACGAATACGTAGAACAGGATCGAGACCGCCAGCACACCGGCAGCGAACCAGTTGGTGGCCAACCCCATCAGGATGACGGACGCAACTGCCAGCACGACGCCAAACCCCAGGGCCGAGCCTGCGTCGATACGCCCATCCGGGATGGGACGCTTGGCCGTCCGCCGCATGATGGCGTCGATGTCGCGGTCCCACCACATGTTGATGGCGCCGGCGGCACCGGCGGCGACTGCGATGCAGAGCACAGCGGCCAAGGCCAGCACGGGATGCAGGTGCCCTGGTGCAACCAGCATACCGATGAACCCGGTGAATACCACCAGCGTGATGACCCGGGGCTTGAGCAGGGCGAACCAGTCCCCTGCCTCGGCCGGCAGGACCGCCATAGGAAGAAGGGGAGCCGAAGCTCCCCCTCCCTCCAGCGCAGTGATGCTGAGCTTGTCTATCATCGAACCCGCGGCAGCTCCTCGAAGGTGTGGAACGGCGGGGGAGAGGAAACCGTCCACTCCAGCGTCGTCGCGCCTTCGCCCCAATAGTTGTCAGCGACCTGAACCTTGCTGGTGAAGGTCCTGTAGAGGACGTAGAGGAACACCAGCACCGAAGCCGCGCCGATATACGAGCCGATGGAGGCCACGTAGTTCCAGCCGGCAAAGGCATCGGGGTAGTCCGGGTAGCGCCGCGGCATGCCAGCCAGGCCCAGGAAGTGCATCGGGAAGAACGTCAGGTTTACGCCGACGAACATCATCCAGAAGTGGACTTGCCCCCAGAACTCCGGATACTGCCGGCCCGACATCTTGCCGATCCAGTAGTAGAAGCCGGAAAAGATGGAGAACACGGCGCCGAGGCTCAGCACGTAGTGGAAGTGAGCCACGACGTAGTAGGTGTTGTGCAGGATCTGGTCGATGCTGGCGTTGGACAGAACGATGCCGGTGACGCCGCCCAGGGTGAACAGGAAGATGAAGCCGATGGCGAACAGCATCGGCGTCTTCATCTCAATGGAGCCGCCCCACATCGTGGCGATCCAGGAGAAGATCTTAATGCCGGTCGGCACGGCGATGATCATCGTCGCCGCCATGAAGTAGGCGCGGGTATCGACCGAGATGCCCGAGACGAACATGTGGTGCGCCCACACCACGAAGCCGACCACGCCGATGGCGATCATCGCGTAGGCCATGCCGAGGTAGCCGAAGATCGGCTTCTTGGAGAAGGTCGAGATCACGTGGCTGACCATGCCGAAGCCCGGCAGGATCATGATGTAAACCTCGGGGTGGCCGAAGAACCAGAACAGGTGCTGGAACAGCACGGGATCGCCACCGCCGGCAGGGTCGAAGAACGAGGTGCCGAAGTTGCGGTCGGTGATCAGCATGGTGATTGCGCCGGCCAGCACTGGGATGGACAGCAGCAGCAGGAAGGCCGTCACCAGCATAGACCAGACGAACAACGGCATCTTGTGCAGGGTCATGCCCGGCGCACGCATGTTGAAAATGGTCGTGATGAAGTTGATGGCGCCCAGCAGCGAGGAAGCACCGGCCAAGTGGAGGGCGAACAGCGTGTAGTCCATTGCCGGGCCGGACTGGTAGGTGCTGCTTGATAGCGGCGGATACAGGGTCCAGCCGGAGCCGGCGCCGTCACCGCTGTGGAGGCCCAGCATGATGAGGCAGAATGCCGGGACCAGCAGCCAGAAGCTGATGTTGTTCAGGCGGGGGAACGCCATGTCCGGCGCGCCAATCATGATCGGCACGAACCAGTTGCCGAAGCCGCCGATCATCGCGGGCATCACCATGAAGAAGATCATGATGAGGCCGTGCGCCGTCACCGTCGCGTTCCATGCCTGGCCGCTGGCGAAATATTGCAGGCCCGGGCTCTGCAGCTCCATGCGCATGTGGACGGACAACGCTGTGCCCACGATCCCCGCCAGGATGGCGAAGATCAGGTAGAGCGTGCCGATGTCCTTATGGTTGGTGCTGAACAGCCAGCGCTTGACGAAGCCCGGCGCGTGCGCGTGGTGGTCCGCGTCGTGATGCCCCTCCGGATGGGCGCGGTCATGAGTAGTAGCCGACATTATCCTATGCTCCCCTGCGCTGCCGGATGTGGGTCAACGCTGCAACTCTGCAACCGCCGTCGGACGCCCCTGCCCGTCCTGATTGGACGCGGCGCCGCCGGGGAACTTGGTCTTCGCGGTTTCTAGCCAGGCCGCAAAATCCTGGTCGTTCATCGCCTGCACGGAGATCGGCATGGCGCTGTGATTGGTGCCGCAGATCTGGTTGCACTCGCCGTAGTAAACGCCGGGCTTGTCCACCCGCACCCAGGTCTCGATCGTGCGGCCGGGGATGGCGTAGCGCTGCACGCCCAGCGACGGGATGAAGAAGCTGTGGATCACGTCGGCTGAGGTGGTCAGGATGCGGATATTCTTGCCGGCTGGCACGACGACCCGGTTGTCCACTTCGAGGTTGCGGAGCTGGCCCGGCTTGAGGTCATCCTCGGCGATCATGTAGCTGTCGAAGCGGACGTTGCCGTTATCGGGGTAGTTGTATTCCCAATACCACTGATGACCCGTGACCTTGATGGTCATATCGGGGGCGTCTGTCCGGTCCTCGTAGTAGATCAGGCGGAAGGACGGGATTGCGATCACTACCAGGATCAGGACTGGCAGCACGGTCCAGGCGACTTCCAGCGCAGTGTGATGACTGACGCGGCTCGCCTTCGGGTTCACGCTCTCACGGAACTTCCACACGCAGTAGAGAAGGAGCGCCGCGACGAACACCGTCACCAGCGCCATCAGCCAGAGGACCAGCGAGTGCAGCCCCTCGATCCCTGCCTGGACATTGCTCTCGGCAGGCTGGAAGCCGAGTTGCCAGGGTTTTGGAGCACCAAGCTCACCGCCTGCCGGAGCCTGAGCCCAAGCCGGCCCGGCGCCTGCGAGCCAAAGCCCCGTGAATGTCATTGCTGCGGCTGGCAGCCGCCGAAGAACCTGCATCACACCCGTCCATTCCGCTGGCAACGCCCGGGTTTACTTCCGGGGCGCTTGGCCCGTGGAGGTATCGGAGGCGCTGCGTTAGATCAAGCCGACCGGCGACCGGCCTATTATCCTGAAAGCCTAGTTGGGCCTCAAAGGCTAGTTGGGCAGTCGCACCAAAGTGAAAAGGCCCAGTGGCGGCACTGGCGCGAATTGCGCGCGGGCCTGGTCCTCGACGGTCAGGAGCGCATCGAAGGCGAAGTCCGGGTGCCATCCCAGCTTGCGCGAAGCGGGGGCAAGCGCACGTTCCGCCCACCAGCGCGGTCCCCGTTCGGCAGCGAAGTGATTCACGAACAGGAGATGACCGCCGGGACGGACACCGCGCTGCATCTCTTGCAGCAGCAGCCGCGGGTTCGGCACGACCGAGGCGACGAACATCGCGACGGCGATGTCGAAGGACCCGGCCTCGAACCCGGTTGCCTCGGCATCCACTTCCAGCAGCGCTTCGACGTTGCCGAGCAGGTCGTCCTTCACGCGCTGCCGGGCCAGGGCCAGCATCTCGGCAGACAGGTCTATGCCGGTGATGCGCTTTGCCGGCGTGTAGTGCGGCAGGGCCAGGCCGGTGCCGACGCCGACCTCCAATACATGGATGCCGGGCAAGGCATTGACCGCCTCCACCGCGCGGCGGCGGCCGAAGGCGGACACGCCGCCGAACACCAGATCATAGACGCTGGCCCACCTTCGATAGGCGGCCCTTACGGAATCAGCGTCGAGCGCCGTGTGACGTTCGCGGGCGAGGGCGGGTGAGGGGGTTGTCATGTTGCGCCACCCCTAGCCCCCGGTGGGCCAGGGATCAAGGGGCGGCAACTATGCCGCGTCCTCTCGACGGTCGCGCACCCTCACATATGCGAGCGAGGCGTGTTCCTGGCAGTAGGGCTTGTTGGGCAGCGATCCCTCGTCACAGAAGCGGAAACTGGGCGTTCCCGGCTCGCCGATGGGCCAGCAGCAGGTGGAGACCCGGGCGGCCGGGCGCGGCGGCGGGACGGCGCGCAACTGCGGCGTTGGACGTGCAGGGGCTGGGGTGTCGGCCAGCGGCTCCTTGCGGACGGCCTCGGCGACCGCGTCCGCCACGGGGAGGGTCGGGCCGCTGACGCGCCGAACCTGATCCCGGCGCGACACGTGCCCGGCGTCGGCTACCCGGCGGATCGGCGATGGGCGGGCTGGCAGCTCCAGGCGGTGCGCCTTGCCGACGATGGCGTTCTTGGTGACGCCCATGCGCCGGCCGATCTCGGCGGTCGAGTGGCCCTCATCCCAAAACGCGCGCAAGCGGGCGATTGTGTCCTCATTCCAGTCCATTCCAGGCCTCCTTGCGCGTTACGAACGAAGGAAGGCTAGACGTATCGTCTGTGCAAAAGATAGTCGGGTTATCCCCAGACCCCATAAATGTTGTGGACAACCACTTTAAAACAACAACCCCTTGCGTAGCATGCCGTGCACGCCCTTTTCGCCATTCACGGTTTGCGTGACGTGAAAATCCACGGCTAAGGAGCAGAACTGATACGCTTCATCGGCCGAGAGGTTGGAGCGTGCGGTGATGAAGGCGATCATTTCCCGCAACGCCTGCTTCATCGCGAGGTCCAGGTCCTCGTTCATGCCCATCGAGATATAGTGGGTCGGCGACTCGGCCCTGGGGTGGCGGAGCGGCGGCGACTCGGCAGCCTTGTGCAGGACCAAGGTGAAGGTGCCGGTCAGACACATCTCCAGCGCATTGATGCAGACCTCGCCGTCGCCCTGGACGCCGTGGCCGTCGCCGGCGCTGAAGTTGGCGCCTGGCGTCCAGACCGGCAGGAACAGCGTGCTGCCGGCGCCGACTTCCTTGTTGTCCAGGTTGCCGCCGTGTTCCCGCGGTTCCTTGGTGCTGATGGCGCCGTAGGCCGGCGGGGGCGCCACGCCCATCACGCCGAAGAACGGGCGCAACGGCAGCACCGTGCCCCAGGGCAGCTTGCAGGTGTTGGCGGCTCGGTCCACGGCGATGTGGCTCAGGAAGCGGTGCGGGAAGTCTTCTGGGAGCGTGCCGGCCAGTGGACGGTGGCCGCAGAAGCCCCAATCGGCGCCGAGCTCGATGGCGTTTATGCGGACCTCGAGCGTGTCGCCGGGTTCGGCGCCGGCGACGGCGACGGGTCCGGTGAGGATGTGGGGGCCGAGGCGCGGGGTCGGCGCGGTGAATGGCCTCTAAGGCGGGAGGGATGTGGAAGCCGCTGCTGGCGGGCGGCAGCACGTCTGGGCCGCCGGATACGCATTCCAGGGTGACGGTGTCGCCGCTTTGCACCGTTAGGACCGGCGGGTAGTCGGCGCTGAAGGTGCCCCAGCGGACGGTGTCCGGGGTGGCGGGGACGCGGTGCTGGGCCATGCGGGGGAGACTCCGGCGATAATGGGCGGAGTGTCCGCCCCTGCCCCGCCGCGTCAAGCCATGGCTTTGCCTAACGCCGCAGTATTGCCGTGGGCTGGCTTCGCTCCCACCCTGCCCGCTCGAGTTCCGGGGTATCGTCTTCGATCGCGGGATAGCCGAGGCAGAAGTAGCCGATCAGACTCCAGTC
>CAXTOB010000184.1:8363-11353 GCA_964245505.1 uncultured Acetobacteraceae bacterium
GGCACGTCGAGGACGGCATGGACTTGCGCCGGGTCAAGGATGGACACCCAGCCCAGCCCTAGCCCGGCGGCACGTGCGGCGAGCCAGAGGGTGTGGACTGCCATGACAGCGGAATAGGCTACGGTTTCCGGCATGGTGCGGCGGCCCAGGCCACCGCCCTGTGCCGGGTCTGGCACAGCGAACACCGCGAGGTGGCACGGGGCTTCGTCCAGTCCTGCCAGCTTCAGGCCGGCGTAGATCTCTGCTCGTCCAGCCGGCTGGTCTGCGAAGGCTGCTGCATTGCTGGTCAGAAAGCTCTCGCGCACCTTGGTCCGGCGTGCAGGATCGTCCACGGTGACGAAGCGCCAGGGCTTGCTCAGGCCGACCGAGGGAGCGAGGTCGGCGACGCCGATCAGTTGATCGAGAAGTCCGGCCGCCAGCGGTTCCCGGCGGAAGTGCCTAACGTCGCGGCGCCACCGGAACAGGTCCAGGAGACGGATGCGGAAGCCGTCGTCAAAGGAAGGGCCGGTCATGCTGGACATGCCGGCCCCACTTGGAATCTTACGATGCATGGCCGACCGGCGGCTCAGCTGCGTTTAGAAACGGTGGCGATCGCTTGACTGGTTTGGGCGACTGACGAGAGTAGATCAGCCGTGGCGCGTCGCCGTTGTCTCATGCACCGTGGTCGTCTTGACGGTTGGGCCGGGGATCGTGCCGGTTGGCCGTTCCACTGTGCTGGCCTCCATCGAGGCGTCATCATCGTCAGCCATGTTCTTCTTGAACGACTTGATGCCCTTGGCGAAGTCGCCCATCAGCCCACTGACTTTATTGCCGCCGCCGAACAGCACGAGGATGACGGCCAGCACGATCAACCAGTGCCAGATGCTGAAGCTACCCATGGTCCCTCCATGCCGGGCCCGGCCCGGCGCGAATTAGAGGCGGGTTGGCCCCCGCCGTTGCAGGCTTCATGTGGCGCGGGCCGGGCCGCCTTGCAAGCGAATTACGGGGGGTCCCGCCCGGCGACCAGGTCCGGAGGCGCGCCCCGACCCGGCGATATGAAGCCATACGTCGGGTAGGCCGTTACGCCCATGGCATGCGACGGCGCCCACCAGACGCGCACGGAGGTCCAATCTCCACCCGGCGACACATCCACCACCGGCTCGTCGCGGCCGATGCGGTGGTGGACCCAGTTGGCTTGGGTGACCTTGATCTCGTGGGAGGACACCACGTCAGACACGACGGACACGTGGCCATGGGCGAGGCGGCCGCTGCGGCGGAACACCAGGACGCCGCCGCGCACCGGCTCGGCTCCGCGGTCGTAGCGGCCGGCGGCCTGGTCCCACCAGGTATGAGCGTCGCCGTAAAGCTGGATGCCGGTGATCTCGCGGGCGAAGGGCGCGCATTCCAACGTGGTCGAGGCTCCGGTGGCCGGCCCGCCGCTGCCCGACCCGCACGCCGCCAATGCCAGCATGCCTAACAGTGCCGCCACCCGGACCATCCTGCCTCCTGCCTCCTGCCTCCTGCCTCGTTGCGGCATCGTTGCCTCCGGGATGCGACGGCATCAAGGCAGTTATGAGGCCGCCCATACGATGGCGGCGGCGGCCGTGCCGCCCAGGATTGCCAGGGCCAGGTTGCGCGTTGCCAGCATGACCGCAAGCGTCGCCGCGGCGCCGACCCATTGCTGCAGCCCGCCCAGGACCAGCGCCGGCACGACGTAGCTGACGAACAGCGTGCCGGGGATGTAGCCCAGCATGGCCCGCACCACCGGCGGCGGGCTTATGACCCGGAACAGCCAGTAGCCGCCGGCCCGGGTCAGGTAGGTCGCCAGCGCCATCGCGCCGATGGCGGCGAGCACCCAGGGGTCGAGCGTCATGCCGGCCGCGTCCGGTCGCGCAGCACTCCGGCGGCGCTGCCGGCCAGCGCGCCGCCGACGATATGCCAGGAGGCGCCGGGCATGAGACGCGCCAACACGGCCGCGACGACGGCCGCCACGACCCATGGCAGCAGGTCCGCCCGCGTGCGCCACATCGTGCCCAGGATCGCCACGAACACCGCCAGGGCGGAGAAGAACAGCGGGTGCCCCGGCGCCGGCCGCATCGTAGCACCAAGCACGTATCCCGCCGCGGTGCCCGACACCCACACCGCCCACATCAGCGCGCCCGACCCGAACAGGAACCCGGCGTCCGAGCGCCCCGACTGCATCTCCGTCACCGACAGCGCCCAGTTCTGGTCCGCCATCACGAACAGGCTGCCCCATAGCCGCCAGCCGCGCAGCCGGTCCAGCCAAGGCGACAGCACCGGCCCCATCAGCGCCAGGCGCAGGTTGATCACCAGGGTCGCAAGGGCCGCCGCCAGCACCGGCGCCGGGGTGCTCCAATGGCTGAGCACGAGCAGTTGCGCCGAGCCGGCATACACGACCGCACTCATCAATACGGATTCTGCAAAGGAGAGCCCCTGCCCCTGCGACACGACGCCGCACACCAGGGCGAACGGCGCCACGGCGGCCTGCAGCGGCAGGCTGGCCTGCATGCCCGCCAGCACGGCGGCGCGGGAGAAGCGGGGGCGGGCCAGGCTCATGCTAGGACTGCTTCTGCTAGGATTGCTTCAGGCCGATGACCGCCAGCTCCGCCTCGTCCCGGTCCATGCGCAAGGCCTGCTGCGCCACCGGCTGCGGGAAGCCGGCGCGGGCCAGGGCGCCGATCTCCTTGCGGCGTACCTCGGCCAGCTCGGCGCCTTCCGGAAGTTCGCGGCGGAACGGGCCGAGGCGTCGGCGGCGGGCGTAGGCGAGGGCTGCGGCCAGCTCCGATGCCGGCTCCGGCATGGCGGCCTGGGCGATTTCCTGCGGGACGCCCTTTTGGGACAGGTGGGCACCGATGGCCCGGCGGGAGCGGCCGGCGCGGGTCAGGCTGCGGGCGCGTCCGGCGGCATAGCCGGCGTCGTCCACTCCGCCCGACTTCACCAGGGCGCGCGCGACCCCACGTGCGGCGGCCCTTGCGGGGGCGGTGTCCGGC
>CAXTOB010000185.1:0-8811 GCA_964245505.1 uncultured Acetobacteraceae bacterium
GTAGGGGCGATCGTCAGTTGCTTCTGCCGCTCCGTAGTTGCGAGTTGTAAACCTTAGTACGACGGTGCTGCTCTTTGCGGCCTGGATGCGCTACGCTCAACACTGGAGGCAGCATGACAACCACGGATACTTCCCTTGCCAGCGAGTCGGCTCACCAGGCTGAGACGGAGATTGAGCGCAACGCTCGCTTGACGCGGGAAAGCGCGATGCTGGAAGAGGCACGCAATGATGTCCGTTTAGGCCGGGTCGTTGCCGACAACGATGTGGATGGTTGGCTTGATCTCTTCGTCCGCGGCGAGCCCTTGCCCATGCCTGACGCCTCACCTTCGCTCCGTGCCGGATAGCCTTTTCTTGCCTTGCCTACGCGGCGGCTCACCATCGCGCGCAGCGCAGCGCGCGACCTTGCCGAAGTGCGCCGCTGGCTGACGCAGCCGGGAGCGGGTAGCAGTGCTGCCCGGCGCCTCGCCGCAATCAGCACTGCTGTCCGGGATCTCCGGGAATTTCCATGCCGCTGGCCTAAGGGCGGCCACGTCGGCGTGCGCGAACGCTACGTCGAGGGCCATCGCATCGCTTACGAGGTTGTGCCGGACACCGGAGATGACGCAACTGCAGGCGATGTGACCGTGCTGCGCGTGTTCGGCCCTGGCCAGGACCGCACTGATCCCGGGGGTCTCTAACCTGCCCCTCCTAGGCTATGCGCCGTTTCGTGCTGGCTCGCACCACTCGATCATCGGTGCATCAGCTCCAAGAGGTTCTCGTTCAACCCTGCTGCCCTCGTCACGGAGCAGCGGATGACAATACAGGCCACCTCAAGGATAGTCAGGCCGCTCAACCCAAGACAGTAGCGAAAACAACTTCTTAAGCCGCCTCCGCCCGGATTGCCTCCCCCAACGTCTCGACGATCCGGTCCACATGCCCATTCTCGACGATCAACGGCGGGCTGAGCGCCACGATGTCCCCCGTCGTCCGGATCAGCAGCCCATCGTCAAAGCACCGCTGGAACACCCGCACCGCCCGGTCCGAAGGCTTCCCCGCCCGCGGCTGCAGCTCGATCCCCGCGATCAGCCCGGCATTGCGGATATCCACCACGTTCGGCAGCCCGCGCAGGCTGTGCACGGCCGCCTCCCAATACGGCTCCATCGCACGCGCCCGGCCCGGCAAATCCTCCGCCCGCTGCAAGTCCATGCTGGCGATCGCCGCAGCCGACGCCAGGGGATGCCCGGAATAGGTGTAGCCGTGGAACAGCTCGATTCCAGCCGGCGCTCCGTCCACGATGGTCGAGTAAATCTCGTCCGAAGCCGTCACCGCCCCCATTGGGACCGCGGCGTTGGTCAGGCCCTTGGCCATCGTCATCAGGTCCGGCACCACCCCCAGCCGCTCCGCCCCGAAGTTGGCGCCCATGCGCCCGAACCCGGTGATGACCTCGTCGAAGATCAGCAGGATGCCGTGCTTCGTGCAAATCTCCCGCAGCCGCTGCAAGTAGCCCGCCGGCGGCACCAGTACCCCGGTCGAGCCGGCCACCGGCTCCACCATCACCGCCGCGATGGTGTCGGCGCCATGCAGGGCGACAATCCCCTCCAGCGCGTCCGCCAGGTGCCCGCCCCAGGCCGGGGTGCCGCGGGTGAAGGCGTTGTGCTCCGGCGCATGGGTGTGCGGCAGGTGGTCCACATAGGGCAGCAGGGCGCCGAACTGCTTGCGGTTCGGGCTGATGCCGCCGACCGAGATGCCGCCGAAGCCCACGCCGTGATACCCGCGCTCCCGCCCGACCAGCCGCACCCGCTGCCCTTCGCCGCGGGCGCGGTGGTAGGCCAGGGCGATCTTCAGCGCCGTATCCGCGCTTTCGCTGCCGGAGTTGGTGAAGAACACCCGGTCCAGCCCCGCCGGCAGGATCTCCGCCAGCCGCGCCGCGGCCTGGAATGCGATCGGGTGCCCCATCTGGAACGTCGGCGCGAAGTCCATCGTGGCGGCCTGGCGCTGGATGGCCTCGACGATCTCCCGCCGCCCGTGCCCGGCGTTCACGCACCATAGCCCGGCGGTCCCGTCGAGGATCTCTCGGTTGTCCTGGGTGTAGTAGAACATGCCCTCCGCCCGGGCCAGCAGCCGCGGCGCCGCCTTGAAGTTGCGGTTGGCGGTGAAGGGCATCCAGAAGGCGTCGAGGTTGTTCGGGAGGTTGCTGGGCCGGGTGATCTCGTTCATGGCGGAGGCGCCTCTTGCAGGGGTGGCACCAGGTTCGCGCTTTGGGGGCGCCGGGGCAAGCATGGCATGCTGCGCCGCACGTTACTGGGGGTCCGACGATGGCTGATGGCCGGCTGTATCTTGGCACTCGCCGTTATTCGTCCTGGTCGCTGCGCGGCTGGCTGGCGGTGCGGTTGGCCGGGTTGGACGTGGAGGAGATTGTCATACCGCTGGCCGCCGGCGACGCGGGCGGCACCCCGGCGGTCAAGGCGGTGTCGCCGAGCGGGCTGGTGCCCTACCTGGAGCACCGCGGCATCGCTGTTTGGGAAACCCTGGCCATCATCGAGTACTGCGCGGAGCTGTCGCCGTATCTGTGGCCGGCGGACGTCGCCGCTCGCGCCCGTGCCCGGGCGATCAGCGCGGAGATGCACGCCGGCTTCCGCGCCCTGCGGACGGCGATGCCGATGGTGCTGGGGCCGCAGGCGCCGGGCAAGTGCCAAACGCCCGGCGCCCTGGCCGACATCGCCCGCATTGAGGCGATCTGGCGCGACACCCGGGCCGCCTTCGGTGGTGGCGGTCCGTTCCTGTTCGGGACGGAGTTCAACGCGGCGGACGCCATGTTTGCGCCTGTTGTCACGCGGCTGTTGACCTATGTGCCGCCGGTCGCTGCGGACACCCGGGCGTACTGCGACGCCGTGCGGGCGCATTCCCTGGTATCCGAGTGGTATGACGCCGCTGCCGCCGAGCCGCTGGAATGGCGGCGTGAGAGCGACGAGCGCGTTTTCGCCGGCTAGATCGTTCTGCGTCCCCAGCCTGGAGGGGAACCGATTTAGCTTTAGCTGTTGTCGAATGGGTGTTTGTCGAACCTACCCTCTGGCTTAAGGCTGTAGTTCTAGCCCGATCAGGTATTTTGCCCCGGCTGTAAGCCAATCCCTCACCTAGGAAAATTCGCGGCACATTTCCTTCTGGGACCCACCATTTGCACATGCTTCCATAGCCGCCTTACATTTATCATCATATTTTTCTAGTTCGTCCAAGAGTAACAGCCATTAACTTTCGATGAGGTTAGATTTCTGCACAACCTCGAGTATCCAAATATTAAAACGGCAATCGGCAGCCATCACTTCAGCAGCCGCAGCGGCTCCATAAAGGCCAAGCTTGTGCTATTCCAAAAAGACATAGACGCGAGCCATTAGTGACTCTGGGGCAAGGCCCTTGGAATGCAAATCACGTTTAGCCATCAGACGAAGGCTCCGGCTTGGGCCCCTTCAGCCTCGACCGGGCGACTTGCGCCAGCTTAACCTTGCATGCGGCTCGGTCGTGGAACTGGTGGGCGGACAGAACGGACACGGGCGGTTCCTACAACTGATAGCCTACGGACGCAAACCAGTCCTAAGCAGACGTGCGTGACCCGCCACACAAATGTCTTTCTAACGTAACAGTTTGCTTGGTTGTTCATCTGCGCGCAAACTTCTAGAGATTACTTGGAGGCACTAGAGATTACTTGGAGGCAATTGGCTTGCCACCGGCGCGCTCATACCGGATAGGTCAGCGGACGCCAGCCGACGCGCCCACTTCGGCATCCACAAGACGCGCAATGAGCCGTGAATTTCATCGGGTGAAAGGTGATCACGGCCGCAATGACTTCGCAAGGATGTTGTAAGTCCTCCTATCTGACCAGCCACGCTCGCCAAAGGTCGAAAACTAACCATCTGCCGAGCTCTCACGTCACCTTTACTGCAGGACAGCGCGGAAAATATCCAGGAACTTTGGCAGGGCATCTCCTCAGGTTCTATGATGTATCACAGGCGCCGCTGCGGTGCAGCATGCGGTGTGACCCACACGATCTATGGACCGCGAACCGCCGAGCGTCGCGCAAATGCTTAGACGAAGCTGCTGCTGGTCAGGTTGGTGATGCCTACGAAGGTAACGCGGGTGTTGTCGGACAGCGTCAGGACCGTGCTGGCGCCGACCTGCGCCGTGGCCAGGGCGCGCGCTGCCTCTGCCGCAGAGCCGCCGGCGTAGCCCTGAAGCGTGACCCGCTCAGCTCCGGTGAACGAGGTGATGGTGATGTTGCTGCCCGCGCTCCCGACCAGGATGCTGATGAGGTCCTGGCCCGGCCCGCCGTTCACGGTGTCGCTCACGCCGCCGGGCACCGTGCTGCCGCCGACGACGAAGGTGTCGGCACCATTGCCACCCTGGAGGGAGGCGTTGCCGACCAGGCCGTAGAAAATGTTGTTAGCAGTAGATGCGGCGCCGGTGAGCGTCGCATTGCCGTTGGCCACGAGCGTTGTTTGACCGTAGCCCCGTGCGGTCAATAGATCCCCGTTGCCGCCGCCAAACAGGGTGGAGCTTTGGGTGCCGCCGCCGCCTGTAAGGTTGTTGCCGCCTACTGTGCCGCCGAACACCAGGCCGCCGTCGTTGCCCAGGCTTACGGTGTCGCTGCCCGTGCCGGCAAAGACGGTGGTGGCGCCAAGGCCGCCGACAAAGTTGATGCTCTGCGACCCCGGGGCGATCTCCGCGTAGCCGAAGCCACCATTAATCGTGTCTGTGCCGTAGCCGGAGCCGAACACCACGTCAGAGATGCCATTCAGGGCGATGGAGTCGTTGCCGTTGCCGGAGACGACGATGTTGCTGCCGTTGGCGACGAGGCCAGTGTGGGTGGCATAACCTAGGCTGCCGCCAGGAGCGACGGTGTTGTCGCCGTAAGCGAAGATCACGTCATTGCCGATGCCGGTCCGTATGGCGAAGTTGCCGGCTGATGCGATGGTGTTGTTGCCGTCGCCGGTGATCACGGTGCCGCTGCCGCCACTGAGTTGCAGGGTGTAGGCATCGGTGTCGAGCAGGAACAGGGCGTTGGCACTGGGGCCGTTGGCCGGGACGTTCACCACTCCGCTGCGCGGGACCCCAGGGATTGGCGGGCCAGGCAGGTAGGCGACGGTGACTTCGTATGGAACGTCACCGCCCACCCCGGTCCCGCCGCTTGTGCTTAGTATGACTGCGCCTGTGCTGGCGGGTGGCTGAATGCTTGGATCGGCGGTGAGTGGGGGTAGGCCCGCGGATAGAAGTTGGGAAATCTCCGCCGCTACCGGGCTGGCGTAAGTTTCGTTTGAGCCAAGGTCCAGCTTGATAGTTGTGCCATCCTGGCGTGTGATCGTCGCCACCTGTCACTCTCCCGCGTCCAAGCCAAGGCGCTGAACACCGGTTGTCAGTGTCCGTCAGCAACTTACATGCGCCGACACGGTGGCCCAATTGAGGCAGGATATGGGCGTGTGGGCTTTCAGTCGGGCATTTGAAGAGTGATACCGTGCTACGATTATCCATATTACCGTTCGGCGCATTTGGGATTTATAAGCCTGCTAAGCTTTTCATCTGTGCGCAAGCCTTCGAAGGTTTGCTTAGCGTCCTGTTTGCGAGCGGAAACCCGCAGGTTTGGGTACAGTCCCTGCGCGTCCGGACCTAACCGCAATCTGCTCTATGCAGCCATCTCAGCCGGCTGAGGCCGGGGCCCTGCTAGGGACGCTCCACCCCGGGACGGGCGGCAGCCCCAATCTGGCACCGCACGCCCAAGACCCGGCGCTTCCACGCCGGAACCCGCAGGACCGCCCCAAGACAGCCCGGGCTTGGGGTTCCCCAACACCTGCCCCTATATACCACCCAACGCCCACTGCTGTGAAAGTCACGTCATGTCCGACACCTTGATCCCCGTCACCGTCCTGACCGGCTACCTCGGCGCCGGCAAGACCACCCTCCTGAACCGCATCCTGTCCGAGAACCACGGCAAGAAATACGCCGTCATCGTCAACGAATTCGGCGAGATCGGCATCGACAACGACCTCGTGGTGGACGCCGACGAGGAAGTGTTCGAGATGAACAACGGCTGCATCTGCTGCACCGTGCGCGGCGACCTAATCCGCATCGTCGGCGGCCTGATGAAGCGCCGGGGCAAGTTCGACGGCATCATCATCGAGACCACCGGCCTCGCCAACCCGGCGCCCGTCGCCCAAACCTTCTTCGTGGACGACGGCGTGCGCGCCAAGACCCGGCTGGACGCCATCGTCACCGTCGTGGACGCCAAGAACCTGCCCGCCCGCCTGGCCGACAGCGCCGAAGCGCAGGAGCAGGTGGCCTTCGCCGACGTGATCGTGCTGAACAAAACCGACCTGGTGACGCCGGAGGAGCTGGACGCCGTCGAGGCCCGCATCCGCGCCATCAACCGCTATGCCCGCATCCACCGCGCCACCCGCTCGGCCGTCGCCATCGAGGACGTGCTGGGCCAGGGCGCCTTCGACCTCAACCGCGTGCTGGAGCGCGAGCCGGGCTTCCTGGAAGACAGCGAGCACAGCCACGACACCGACGTGAACAGCATGAGCTTCGAGGTGTCCCGCCCGATTGACCCCGAGAAGTTCAACGCCTGGATGGGCGCGCTGCTGCAGGAAAAGGGGCAGGACCTGCTGCGGACCAAGGGCATCCTGGCCTATCCCAACGAGGACCGGCGCTTCGCCTTCCAGGCCGTCCACATGATCGCCGATGGCGACTTCGTCGGCCGCTGGCCCGTGGGCGTGGAGCGCAGGTCCAAGCTGGTGTTCATCGGCCGCAACCTGAACCGCCCGCAACTGCGCCGCGGCTTCGAGGCGTGCCAGGTCGCCGAGGCCCGGGTTGACGCCAAGGCCGACGCATGAGCGAAACGCTGCGCCGCTTCGTTCTGGAGGAGCGCGGGCAAACCCAGGACCTCGGCGCCTACGTCGTGGATGCGGTGTTCGACCGGGGCGGCACCGCGGCGGTCGGGCTGGGCGACGGAACCCTGCGCAGCGCCCGCGGCCCGGACTGGCCGGCGGTGGAGGCGCATGACGGCGCGGTGCTGGCGATGGCCGCCGACCCCCGTGCCGGCTGGGTGACGGGCGGGGACGACGGCGGGCTGCGCCGGGTCGCGCCGGACGGTGCGGTGTCGGACGTGGCGCGCTATGGCTCGAAGTGGGTGGAGCAGGTCGCCACCTTCGCGGACGGCAAGGGCGGCGGCGTGCTGGCCTGCGCCGTCGGCAAGGCCGTGCACGTGCTGGACGGCGCCGGGACCGCGCTGAAGTCGTTGCAGCATCCCTCGACCGTCACCGGCATCGCCTTCGACGCGAAGGGCAAGCGCATCGCCGCCTCGCACTACAACGGCTGCAGCCTGTGGTTCGTGGCCGCCAAGACCGACAGCCCGCGCATCATGGAGTGGAAGGGCAGCCACACCGGCGTCATCCTGCACCCGGCGGCCGAGGCCGTCGTCACCGCCATGCAAGAGAACGCCCTGCATGGCTGGCGCCTGTCCGACGGCCAGCACATGCGGATGAGCGGCTACCCCTCCAAGACCGCCAGCCTGTCATTCAGCCGCAACGGCAAGTGGCTGGCCTCGTCGGGCGCCGAGAGCGTGGTGCTGTGGCCGTTCTTCGGCGGGGGACCGATGGGCAAGGCGCCGCTGGAGCTTGCCGGCGCGGACGGCGTGGTCTGCACCCAGGTCGCCTGCCATCCCAGCCACGACATGGTGGCCGCCGGGTTCAACGACGGGATGGTGGTGCTGGCGGACATTTCCACTCAGCGCATCATCCCGGTGGCCCCCCCCGGCCACGGCCCGGTGTCCGCGCTGAACTGGAGCGCGACCGGCAGCCACCTGGCATTCGGAACCGAGGAGGGCTTTGCCGCGCTTGTGGACTTCACGCCGCGATAGGAGCCGACACCATGGAACTGATCACCGCACAGGGCATGCACATGCCCAAGCTCGGCCTTGGCACATGGCGTATGAAGGGGGCGGAGTGCGTGGATGCCGTGCAGCGCGCCATCGCCCTGGGTTACCGGCACATCGACACCGCCGAAATGTATGGCAACGAGGAGGCGGTCGGCGAGGCCATCGCCAACGCCGGGGTGCCCCGGTCCGACCTGCACGTGACGACCAAGGTCTGGTACGAAAACCTGTCCCGCGACGCCATGCAGCGCAGCATCGAGGGGTCGCTGCAGAAGCTGCGGCTCGACCACGTGGACCTGTATTTGATCCATTGGCCCTCGCCCGGCATGGACCTGCCGGACGCATTGGCCAACCTGATGCGGGTTAAGGAGCAGGGCTTGGCCCGCGCCATCGGCGTATCGAACTTTCCGGTGGCGCTGCTGCGCCGGGCCATCGAGGAGATTGGGGCGCCGATCGCCTGCAACCAGGTCGAGTATCACGTGCTGCTGGGCCAAAGCCCTGTGGTGGACTATGCGGTTGGGCACGGTGCCAGCATTGCCGCCTATGCGCCCCTGGCGCAGGGCCGGCTAGCGGAGCACGAGGAGCTGCAGGCCATCGCCCACAAGCACAACGCCACCCCGGCACAGATCGCGTTGAAGTGGTTGCTGGACCAGCCCGGCGTCGCCGCCATCCCCAAGGCCAACCGCGCCGAGGGCCAGAAGGCCAACTTGGACGCCTTGAAGATCACGCTGGACGACACCGACCGCACCGTGATCGCGATGCTTCCCAAGACCCAACGCTTCGTGAACCCCGGCTGGGCGCCAGCCTGGGACCAAGCAGCCTAACACCCCCCTTCTCCCTCTCCCTCCGGGAGAGGGAGCAGGCAGCGGGATCATGGGCATCACCGAGGTTGGGCCTTCGCGCCCCCGCCATGC